>JAITHE010000151.1 GCA_031280125.1 Treponema sp. | reverse complement strand
CTCCTAAACGAGAATTTGGATCTCCTTGGCTTTCTATACCTATCAAAAGATTTTTTATATTTTGCATTTCAATTTTTATATCATATTGATTAGGAAAATAGTCCTTTTTTATACAGTTAGGATATTTTGCATTCAATATTCCAAAAATTTCTTTTATAGTGGAAGATTTGCCACAATTCGCCGCCCCTTGTAAAACATAAATTTCTGCCATAATATTCTCCTTATTATAAATAATAATATTTTATTTCATTATTGTCAACAATTTTCTTAAAAATTCAAAAATTTCAAGCAAAATGGCACATAACGTTCCGGCTGTTTACGACGTTTTGCCAGCCCGAATAATGGCTTTGCGAAGCATCGCTTCCGTAGGAAGCGCGGCCAGGGCTGGCAAAATGTGCCGGTTTGTTATCAAAAATATATGTAAGTAAAAAGCCTTACTCTAGGGCAGGCTTTCACCCGCCCTAGAATTAACCCTTAATCCGCCGGTGTCCAATCGCCGGTTTCGTTGTTCCGTGTTGCGACCAAATTGTTGTTGTTGTCATACTTGTAAGTTGTCCCTTCGTCGCAAAGACCACGCTTTGACCAGCCGCCATCCTCAGTTCTCTTGACAGCGTTTCCCCACGTGCTCAGAAGAGTAGTAGATACTTTATGGCCATCCCGAGCATCAAATGCATCCGCTCTCGCTTTCAGTTCTTTACTGTCCATACTGACCTCCATTAGATTCATGGTACCACATAAATTCAGTTTGTGTCCATGTTTTTTTAATAAGTATGGCAGGAAAACCCCTACAGGGACAGCCTGTGGAACTGATACCCCAGGGAACTAAGACATTCCCGGTGCAGCGGCAGTTTCCCGGCAAAGCCTTCCCAGGAACGGGCATCCGGGGGCGTCCACAGGGCTTCCGAGAGGGCCAAAAGGCGCGGCAGCAGGCGGTATTCGGCGCAGGCGGGGGTATACACATACTCTGTCCAGAGGTTTCCCTGGCCGCCCAGAATGTGCTGCGCCGCGTTCCCCTCCAGTCCCCGGGGAAGCGGCTCAAAGGCATAGGCCTTTTTGAGGGAAAGATACCTGCCCGTGCCTTCCCTGCCGCTTTCGTCTTTACATTCACTGTAATCAAGGTAGCAGTGCGAGGCAGGGCACGCGATTATGTCATGCCCCCGGCGGGCGGCCTCTGCAATTCGTCCTTCTCCTTTCCAGTCCCGCCAATACATGATCACCGCGTTTTTGGAAACGCCCCCCTCAAGAATTTCATCCCAGCCGATACTTTTTTTGCCCAGCGCCGCCAGATGCCGTTCCGCTTCCCGGATCATCCAGCCCTGCAGGGCTTCTTCGTTTTTTAGTTTCCGTTCTTTAATGCGCCTTTGGCATTTGGGGCACTTTTTCCAGTTGCCCTTGTGGGCTTCATCGCCGCCTATGTGAATATACGGGGAAGGAAAGATCCCGGCGGCCTCTTCTAGTATGTCAAACAAAAAGCGCATCACCCCGTCATTGCCGCCGCAGAGGATAGCCTTGGGCGGCCAATAGCGGCCTGTCTGTACCGTATAGGGAAAATCATCACAGGCAAATTCGGGGTAGGCCGCCAGCACCTCCGAACAGTGGCCGGGAATTTCTATTTCGGGGATAACGTCAATTCCCCGCCGTGCGGCATAGTGTACCACATGGCGCATTTCCCCCCTGGTATAATAACCGCCATAAACCGCAGGTTCGCCCTTTTGGGGGGGCCTGCATTGTTTCCAGGGCGCCCCGGAGCGGTCTGGCCGCCACGCGCCAATGTCCATAAGCCGGGGATATGTTTCTGTCTCCATACGCCAGCCGTGGTCGTCGGTAAAATGCCAGTGAAATTTATTAAGCTTATAGAGGGCCATAAGATCAAGCTGTTTTTCGATATGGTCCACAGAAAAGAAATGCCGGGATACATCGAGCATATACCCCCGCCATTCAAACCGGGGGTAATCGGTAATACGGATATGGGGAACGGTTTTTTTCTGCCGCCCCCCGCCGCCGCTGCCGTTATATAAAGCGATAAGCTGATAGAGGCTTTGCAGGGCATACACCAGCCCCGTCCGGAATCCGGCGCAGGCGCGGATGCATCCGTTTTCCACCGTAAGCCGGTAAGCCCCCTCACCGCGGGGGGCTTCATTTTCATCCAGGGTAAAAACAATCCTGTTTGTTCCGCCCCCTTCTGCATCCCGGCACGGCGGCGGATCGATCCCTAGCCGGGTATTCAAAAAGCCGCGGATATAATCCGCCGTATCCTCGTCAACATTCCGCAGCGCCAAAGGGGTTTCATGGTCCAGGGTAAAAAAGCCGTCCAGCCCTTCACTGTGCGCCGGCTGGGGAATAATGCAGATTTGCGGGCTTGTTTCTTTTGTTTCCATAAACGGAGTATACCATGGAACCGGGGGCTGTGCACAATTGACTTACCCAGGTATAATTGACGCCTGTCTCTACTGGGACCCATGGCACTTGTCCGCCCGCCCCGGCTGGTTATCGGACAGGTCTAGTAGAGACAGACCAATAGAGGAGGCGTATGTATGGTAACCTATCCATTGGCGGCCAAGTTATTCGAGGGCTTTTCCATCCTGCGCTGGAACGATAAATTGTGTCCGGTAAAGTTTGCAGAGATCGAACACCATGCGTTTAAATCCGCGGTTTCCTATTTTCTGGGAAAAGCCCTGAAGGACAGCAAAAAGACCGTTGACTGGATGAAGATAGCCTCCGGAAACGTCTTCTTTCTGATGCGTAAAATTTCCACCTCCGACATCCATTCCTATATGTGCGCGGAGATAAAAAAAGACGCCGCCGCGTATAAGGCCCTTAACGAGATGATTTGTTCCGGCTGGAGCAAGCCCTTTCTGAGGCTGCCGGAGAGGGTCTTAGAAGACTTTAAACAATTCATGTACATGAACGAGCCGGACAGCGCTGAAATGGACATTCTTAAATTTGCCCATAAATACGCCACGAACTGCGAATTTCAGATTGTGGCGCAGTCCAACAGCGGCGACCCTGATATTCCGGGAATAAAAATAGAATTGGATGATGACCTTTCAAGGGTCTGTACCTCGCTGAATTTTCAGGGCAATGATAATGATATGGTACAGAGAATCCGCAAGCACGATGTGGATGAGGGCATTAACCGGATTTTACAGTTGATCGACCGCCTGCGTTACCAGATCCGGTGGGCCCAAACTCCCCGGGTGCCGGAGACGAGCGTCCTGGGGCATTGTATGTACACCGCGGCGCTGGCGTATTTTATCAGTATGGAAGCGGGCCTGCCCGATCACAGGGTGGTGAATAACTTTTTTGCGGCGCTGTTCCATGACCTGCCCGAAGCCCTGACCCGGGATGTTATTTCTCCGGTTAAAAACGCCTCCGAAGACATTAAAAGAGTAATCTCCAAAACTGAACGGGCCCTTAGTGAAGAAAAAATAATAAAGCACCTGCCGGAACCATGGCTAAAGGATTTCCGGTTTATCACCGGGCTGATAGCTAAAAAGGAACTGGAGGAGCTGCCCGGTGCAGAACAAGCTGTTTTTGCCAGGGATGAAGAGTTTTCAAACCGCTATGTGGACGAACAGGGAAAATGCCGTTTTGTTGAGCGGGGGGAAAAGGGGAAGAAGCCGTATCCGATGGAAGCCCATAAAGACGCCCCCGGCGTTGACGGTTATCTGTTAAAGATCTGCGACTCCCTGGCCGCATATATGGAAGCCCACATGTCGGTACATTACGGCCTGCTGTCGCCGTCTTTGCAGCAAGGGCTTTCACATACCCGCAGCTTTTGTAAAGACGCGCGTATGTATGGCCTGAAGGCAGATGATTTTTTCGACGGCATCGTATTTTAGGGGGATTATGGAAAGCCCGCGGTACGGCACAATAACAGCCCGCCGGCCTAGGCTTTGCCGGAACCCCGCAGTCCCTGCCGCGCCTTTTCCGCATTGGCCCGTTTCCGCCACGCGTGGAGCGCCAAGGTCAAGGCTATCACGGCATAACTAAAGGCGTCCCGGAAATACTCGCCGATCATGGCGTTATTAAACAGGTTAATCCCCGCCCGGGGCACCACAATGTACATGAGGTGCAGAAGCACCGTTCCCACAAAAACGTTGGCGATGGTGGCTTTGCTCGCCGACGCCCCCCCCACCAGGATAGCCGCGGCGGCAAAGAAGCCCGTCTGGCGGTGGGCGTTATAGGTGGCCACGTTGCCCATGTTCTGAAGGAAGATGATCTGCCCCAGGCTGGCAAGCACCGTGGAAATAACAATGGCGATGATCCGCGTCCGGTCCACGGGGATTCCCGCCGCGTGGGCCACCTGTTGATCCTGGCCCACTGCCCGCATGTCCTGGCCCAGCTTGGTCCGCCGGAACCACAGGATAAACAGGCAGAGTGCGGCGATCACCAGGTAGTTGGCCGCGGGCAAAGCCAGGGTTATCCCCGAAGGGAGTTTGATCCCCAGGGGAATCAGTTTGTCCAGGGACTGACGCACCGAATCCAAGGTAAGGGTATTGCGAATCCCGTAGCCCCGGCTCAGGGTAATGTTTAGGGAGTGGACGGGGATAATAAAACCCATCAGGTAAAGCACCACAAACTGGTAAAAGCCGTCCATAAAAAAGCCCAGGATATAGCCCGTTACCATTTCCCGGCCCCGGGCCCGGTTGAGGATCTGTCCCGCCAGGGCGCCCAGGGCGGCGGCAATGGGCATGCCGATGAGGGCGGAAAATACAAGCCCCGGTACGCCGATGATGTTCCAGTCCACCGCAAAGATAAGGCCGATTTCCCCCGCCATGGCCCCCAGGACCATGCCGAAGTTGATCCCCATGCCGGCCATAATCGGAAAGAGCAGGCTGAACACCAGAAAACAGTTCCGTCCGATGCGGGTTAAAATGTCCTGGAGTATGGAGGCCGCAGAAAGCCCCGATAGGGGAATTGCCGCCGCGGTGATCGCCACAAAAATAAGCACCACCGCGTTGTCTGCCGCAAAAGCCCCCGGGTTAAGGTTCTTTTTCATTTGCCCACCCTGGTACGCCTGGTTAGGGCATAGATAATCATTCCGTTAGAGATGAGGATCCGGATCACTTCGGACATATCGGTTTTAAGGACGCTGTTGATCACCGAAGGGGTCATGGCCAGGATGCTCTGGAACAGGAAAGTCCCCACCACCACGTTAAGGATACTCGCCTTGTTCACCGAGGCTCCCCCCAAAAGTATCGCCGCCACCGCGGGAAAGGCCATATAGAGGGGCGCGTTGTACAGTTGGACAAAGCCGAAACTCTGCTGGTACACCAGAATCCCCAGGGCCCCGTACATTGTGGAAACCACCACGCTGATCAGCCGCATGCGGTTTACCGAAACACCCCCGGCCCGGGCAAAATCCGCATTGGAACCCACCGCGGTCAGGGCCGTACCGGTGCGGCTTCGCATAAAAAGCCACATGATAAACGCCATAAGGGCAAAAAAGAGGATCGCCCCGGTGGGAAATTCAAAGTTGGGCCCGATCCGGATCGCCAGAAATGCGTTGAGTACCCGGGACCAGTAGCCGTCCAGGGTGATCGTGGTCCGCAGTCCCTGGCCGGTATAGCCCCAGACCATGGTGGGATTGGTAAAGGGCAGGATAAGCCACATGATCGCCATAAAGGTAACAATGGAAAAACCCACATACATGGCGATGGTCATTTCCTCCCCCTTAACCTTGTTCAGGAGGATCCCGTAGAGAATGCCAAAGATCACGGCAAAGGGCAGGGAAAAGCCCGCCGCCGCGGCAAATCCCGCAAAGCCCGTAAGCTGAAACTGCATGGCCAGGGTGGAACCCAAAAGCCCCGCGATGATCCCCCCGGGGAGGCCAAAGTTCAGCCCTGCTCCGGCCTGCATCATCGGCACCATGGCCAGGACCATGACCCCGTTCTGGCCAAAGCGGACAATCACATCCTTGAGGGAACTGTCTACCCGGACTTTGACCAGGGGCGCGGCCAGGAAAAGAAGGACCACAAAGAAAAAGATGATCAGCCGGGGCCAGCCAAAATCTGCGATAAATTCCTTAATCTTTTCTTTCTGTTCTTCCCGCATCACGTTCCTCCGGTTCCGTTCCGGGCATACCCCGCCGGGGAGGAAACAGGGGCGGCTTCCCCTCCGGACATAAGCAGGCCGAATTCCGCCGCCGGGGCGGCGGGAGAAAGGATCCCCGCCAGACGGCCCTCGGAAACAATGGCGATCCGGTCGCAGATGGAACGAAGTTCTTCCAGTTCGCTGGAAATTATCACAATGGCGGCGCCCCTTTCCCTGTTGTAGGAACGCAAAGTGTCCAGGACGATTTTTTTCGCCCCCACGTCGATGCCCCGGGTAGGTTCGGACACAAAGAGGAGTTTCGGCTCCAGGGCAAAGGCCTTGGACAGGCACAGTTTCTGCTGGTTTCCCCCGGAAAGTTCCTTGGCGGCCTGCTTTGGGGAGGTACACTTAATTTCCAGTTTGGCGATGTACTCCTTCGCCAGGGCCCGCATGGCTCTTTCGTCCCGGAGCCGAAAGAGGCCGCCGAAGAAAGACGTAAGGTAAGCTCCCTGGGTCTGCATGGCCCCAAAAGCGATGTTCCAGTCCAGGCTTTCGTCCAGGAGGAGACCCACCCCCCGGCGATCTTCGGATACAAAGGCCATGCCTGCATCCAGAACAATCTTGGGGTTTCCCAGGGGAATTTCCCCCCCTTCCAGAAAGATCCTGCCCCCTGCGGGAAAAAGGCCCATGATCCCGTTGGGAACGCCGAGTTTACCCTGGCCGGCAAGACCGCCGATACCAAAGATTTCCCCCTGTTTAACGGAAAAGGAAAGATCCCGCACCGCCTCGCCGGGCATATCCACCCAAAGGTGTTCCGCCCGGAAGGACTCACCCCCAAGGTTCCGTTCTTCCCGGACCGCCGAAGCATCCACCTCCCGGCCTACCATCCAGGAAGCCAGATCCATGACGGAAAGATTCCTGTTGGCCGTATCTTTGATGATCCGCCCGTCCCTAAGGACCACCACCCGGTCGCAGGCGGCGGTAATTTCATGGAGCCGGTGGGAAATAAAAATAACGGCGATTCCAGAGGCGGCCAGAGACCGGAGGGCCGAAAGGAGGATCTCCGCCTCGCTTTCGGTAAGCACCGCCGTGGGTTCGTCCAGTACCAGGACTTTGACGTTTTCCCGGTCTATCTCCCGGGCAATTTCGGTAAACTGCTTGTGCCCCACGGGCATTTCCTGGACCAGGGTACCTGCGGCTATGTTTACCCCCAGACGGGCGATGGCCCTGTCCGTCCGCTCCTGCATCACGTCCCGCCGGAGGGTAGCAAGCCGGGGACCAAAGACCTCCACCGCGGGGTTTCCCTTAACTGGTTCCCGGTCCAGGAGTATATTTTCCGCCGCGCTGAAACCGGGAATAAGGGAAAATTCCTGATGCACCATGCCGAAACCGGCGTCCAGGGCGTCGAAGGGACTTTTAAAGGAAACCTGCGTTCCGTCAAGAAGTATCCGGCCCCGGTAACCGCCGGTATCGGCGATTACCGGCATACCGAACAGGATATGCATGAGGGTGGTTTTGCCGGCGCCGTTTTCACCCACCAGCCCTAGAATTTCCCCCCGGTAAAGGGAAAAATTCACATCCTCAAGAACGGTGGTTCCGTAAAAATCCTTGGACACCCCTTCCAGTTTAAGAAGGGGTTCCACCGTTTAACTCCTACGGCTGCTGAAACTTGATCTGGTAGTACTTTTCCGGCACCGTTTGTTCGGTGGTGGGAAGGTACTTTCCGGGACTGCCAAAGATGTAGGTATCCATGTAAACCAGCATATGGTTTTTCGCCCGGATCCCTGTATTGGCGTCAATATAGGCGCCTCCGTTCCACTTGGCTCCCCGGGTAAATTCACCCAGGGAGGCATAGAGATCTCCGGAATTGTCCAGCGAGGTGCCGCCGTCGATGATCCGTTTGGCAAATTCCCCAAGCCCCGCGGTAACGGTAAAGCCGTAGGAAAAGGCCCAGGTTCCAAAGCGATCCGCCCCGCCCTGTTCCGTTACGGCGGTCTCCACCTTTTTAAGGATCGCCGGGAAATCCCCCGCTTCGGCGGTTAAATCGATGCCCAAAGCGCCGGGGTAACCCATAAGGGGGGAGGGAAGATCCGCTTCCACAAACATGCCTCCGTTGGTCAGGAGCATCTTGAGGAGGGGTTCGGTGTGGGCGTCGTTGGTGCAAAAGAAGGCCGCCTTTTGGCCGTACTGCTGGATCCACTGGGGGGTCTGTTCAAGGATGTACTGCTGGGCGCCGGCCACCCCGACGTCGCTGGTAGGATCCGGGGCGGTAACAAAGACAAACTTAAGCCCCAGGTCTTTGCATGCCTCTTCCATTATTTGCCGGCGAAGCCCCAGGGATTCGTAGCTCATGTGCCGGGGAAAAGAAATGTGTACAAAGGTATCCGCCCCCAACTGTTTGGCGGCCCAGATGATCGTGTAGCCCCGGGAAATAAAGTCCGCATTGACCGCCAGATCCGCCGACTGCTGGATTACCAAGGGATCCTCGTGGGATTCACCGGCCAAAAGGATAATGTCGGGGCGTTTTTCCTTAACCCGCTTAAAGGCCTCCGCCGTGCCGGGAATCCCCTGGTTAACGATGATTGCCTTCATCTTGGGATCATCCGCCAGGGTAACGATCTGGGTAATCGTTACTTCCTGCTGATCCATAAAGTTATCCGGGTAGGTGATATGCTGGATTATCCCTCCCTCAGCCGCCTTGCCGTAACGGCGGATCAATTCTTCCGCCCCCCGCAGATCGTCTTCGGACTGGGAAACCGTACCGGTTACCACGCCGATGTGGTAGGCCGCGCCCTCCGGAGCGGAACCCGCCGCCTTTTTACCGCCGCCGCAGGCCGTAACCATGGACAAGACCAGAGCGGCGCCCAACATAAACATTGTCTTTTTCATACATTCTCCTTAATAATGTGTCCAGATCCAACCAAATTCAGTTTCCCTGGAATTTTATGGCATAGTATTTCTCCGGCACGGACTGCCCGGTGGTGGGGAGATATTCTCCGGGACTGCCCATGACGTAGGTATCCATGTAGATCAGCAAGTGGTTCTTTGCCCTAACCCCCGTATTAGCGTCGACATAGTGGGCTCCGTTCCATTGCGCTCCGGGGGTAAATTCTCCCAGGGCCGCCCACATGTCGTTCAGATTGCCCAGTTCCGCCGTGCCTTCCACAACCCGCTTGGCATATTCCCCCCAGCCGGCGCTCTGGGCAAAACCGAAGGAAAAGGCCCAGGTACCAAAACGGCCTGCGCCGCCCGCAGCGATAACCCCCTCCTCCACCTTCTTAAGGATCGCCGGAAAATTACCGGTTTCCGCAGTTAAATCGATGCCCAAAGCGCCGGGATAACCCATGAGGGGGGACGGAAGATCAGCCTCCACAAACATGCCGCCCCCGGCCAAAAGCTGCCTGAGCAGGGGTTCGGTGTGAGCATCGTTGGTACAAAAAAACACCGTATCCTTGCCGTACTGCTGGAGCCACTGGGGGGTTTTTTCCATAATAAACTGCTGGGCCCCCGCCACGCCCACGTCGCTGGTGGGATCCGGGGCGTTTTCGTAGACAAACCGGAGTCCCAGGTCCTTACAGGCCTCTTCCATGATTTGCCGGCGAAGCCCCAGGGACTCGTAGCTCATGTGCCGGGGAAAGGAAATATGCACAAAGGTCATGGCCCCAAGCTGTTTGGCCGCCCAGGGAATAAGATAGCCCCGGGAAATAAAGTCCGCATTGGTGGCCAGATCCGCTGACTGCTGGATTACCAGGGGATCCTCGTGGGCCTCCGCGGCAATGCAGATAATATCGGGCCGTTTTTCCTTGACCCGCTTAAACGCTTCGGCGGTACCGGGGATTGCGTTGTTGATGACTATCGCCTTCATCAGGGGATCGTCGGCCATGGCGCTGACCTGGGAGATAAACACCTCCTGTTGATCCATAAAGTTATCAGGATAGGTAACGTGTTGAATCATCCCCCCTTCGGCGGCCCGGCCATAACGGCGGATCAATTCTTCCGCCCCCCGCAGGTCGTCCTCCGCCTGGGACACGGTTTCGGTTAAAATGCCGATGTGGAAGGGCGGCTGCGCCTCACCTTCCGCCGTCCGTGCCTTTCTGCATCCCCCCAGCGCCAGAAGAGAAAAAGCCAGCAGGACCAGACCTGTTGCAGTTTTTTTCATCCGTATGTTCTCCTTAAAATGTGATTCCACAGAAACCCAAAAACCGTTAAACCGATCGTTTTATTATCCCCCTTCCCGCCGGGAGTGTCAAGACACCGGACAGTCCCGGGGAGAACTATTTCTCCCCAAGGCGCGATAAACGCCGAATCCTGCCGGCGGCCCAAAACCGGGGCATGGAACCGGGACTGAAAATCCTGGAACAGATGAAAAAACGGGCCGCCGGGACTCCTGGAACCCTAGCCGGAATCTATCCCCGCTGCCCTGCGGAAACGTTTTACCGTGGCGGCGGCGATGGGCCGGGCCTTTTCCGCCCCCGCGGCAAGGATCCGGTCCAGGACGGCGGGGCCGGCCAGAATCTCCTGGAAACGCTCCCGCAGGGGGGCCAGCTCCCGGTTGGCCGCCCGGAAGAGTTCTTCCTTGGCCTCCCCCCAGCCCATGCCCCCGGCGCGGTAACGGGCGGCCAGGGCGGCCTGTTCTTCCGGGGAGGCAAATAGTTTGTACAGCAAAAAGATCTGGCTTATTTCGGGGTCCTTGGGTTCCTCCATGGCCTGGGAATTGGTAACGATCCGCATAATCAGCTTTCGCAGTTCCTTTTCCGGCGCAAAAAGGGGAATGGCGTTGCCGTAACTTTTGCTCATCTTCCGTCCGTCCAGGCCCGGCACCACGGCGACGCTTTCCTGTACCGCAGCCCGGGGAACCTTTAACACATCCTGGCCGTAATTGGCGTTTACCGACCGGGCCATGTCCTGGGCCATCTCGATATGCTGAACCTGATCTTTGCCCACCGGAACCACATCGGAATCAAAGAGGATAATGTCCGCCGCCATCAACACCGGGTAAGTAAAGAGGCCCATGTTGATCCCCGCATCGGGATCGTTCCCCCGTCCGCTGTTTTCCTGCACCGCCGCCTTGTAGGCGTGGGCCCGGTTCAAAAGACCCTTGGCGGTAAAGGCCATGAGCATGGTGGCCAGTTCAAACACTTCGGGAATGGCGGACTGGCGGTAAAAGATTACCCCCTCAGGATCGAGCCCCGCGGCAAGCCAGCCCGCTGCCACCTCCCGGATGGAGGCGTTGAGCTCCGCAGGGTTCTTTACCGTATTAAGGGCATGGTAGTCGGCGATGAAGTACCGGGCGTCGTATTCTTTGGCCAGTTCCAACGCGGGTTTAATGGCGCCAAAGTAGTTGCCGATGTGGAGACTGCCAGTGGGCTTAATGCCGGTGAGGGAAATTTTTTTGTTCACCAAAACACCCTAGCACAGGGGGCGGCCTGCATACAACGGCCCGCCCCCGGGACGGCATTTTTTCAAACCGGGAACGCCGGTCCTGTACACTCACCCCGTCCGGGTGAGGCACAGGACTGTTGTACCTTGGAATCCCCCCGGACGGCCATGGCGGGAACAAACCCGGAAGCACGGATCCGCAGGGACATACAGCGGACACATTCGGCGGCCTCGTCCCCGGTACAGATCTTATTGTCGTAGAGGGCATAAAGTTTCCGCACCCTTTGGGGGGAAAGGTTGGGCATAACCACGTTGGCCCCCGCCCGGAGAGCCTCTTCCCGGCCGTTTGCCGCCAGGGTTCCCAGGGCGGTGGTGGCGGGGAGCAGGACCCGGGGCAGGAGAAGCCTGACCAGGGCCACCATGCGGAGGGTCAGCCCTAAAGCGCCCGCGGGCTGGTCCGCAAAGGGAGTATCCGCCGCGGGGATAAAGGGACCTATCCCCACCATGTGGGGTTCCAGATTCTGCAAAAAACGGAGATCCTCCAAAAGACATTCCGGGGTCTGGAAGGGGCTCCCCGTCATAAACCCCGCCCCCACCTGGTAGCCGATTTCCTTAAGGGCATGGAGACATTGCCGGCGGCTGGACAGGCTCATCCCCGGAGGATGCAGGGCGGCATAGTGGGCCCCGGCGGCGGTTTCGTGCCGCAGAAGGTAGCGGTTGGCCCCGGCCTTGAAAAGGGCCTCGTAACTGTTCCGGCTTCGTTCCCCCACGGAAAGGGTGATGGCGTGGCCGGGGAATTCGGCGCGGATTGATTCTACAATGCCGCAGAGCCGGTCATCGGTAAACCAGGGGTCTTCCCCCCCCTGGAGGACAAAGGTCTTAAACCCCAGGGTATCCCCCAGGCGGCAACATTCCAGGATCTGACCAGGACTCAGGCGGTAACGCCCTGCCTGGGAATTGCTCCGCCTGATCCCGCAGTAGAGGCAGTCGTTTTTACAGTAATTGGTGAATTCAATGAGGCCCCGGAAATATACCTCCCGGCCGTAGTGTTCTTCCCGCGCCGCCCGGGCGGCGGCAAAGAGATCCTCCATTTCACCGGGATCTTCGGTGGTGATATAGTGGAGGAGTTCCTCGCTGCTCCAAATTTTGTCCCGCGGGATCCCGGTTCCGAAAGTTCCGGCATAATCCATGCCGCCGGTACTGTACATCACAAAGCCTCCTCTTTAAGGCAAGCGTCCCCGGCCTTTTCGCCGCAGACACCGATAGCCCCCTCGATGATCCGGCATTGTTCCCGAAACGCAGGGCTGTGATAATCCCGGGGCCGGGGAAGGGAAACGGAAAATTCCCGGACCATGCTGCCCCGGTCCATAAGAAGAATCCGACCCCCGAAAAAAACCGCCTCCTCTATATCGTGGGTTACCAGCAGTACCGTAAGAGCCAGGCTTTGCCAGATCCGTTCCAGTTCACCCCGGAGGCGGAGCCGGGTAAAGGCGTCGAGGCTGCTCAAGGGTTCGTCCAGCAAGAGAAGGAGGGGTTTTCTGCAAAGGCACCTGGCCAGGGCCGCCCGCTGGGCCATGCCCCCGGATAGTTCCCCAGGATAAGCGGCGGCCCGGTCCGCCAGCCCTACCAGGGCCAGGATCCGCCGAATCTCTTTCCGGACCCCCTGTTTTTCCGCCCGGCTCCCGGAAGGAGAAAATGCCAGGGCCAGGTTCTGTTCCACCGTCATCCAGGGAAGAAGCCGGGGATCCTGAAACATAAACCCCATCCGGGGAACGGACGCTCCGGCCCGGAGCCGCCCGGCAGAGGTCCCGGCACGGTCCTCCCCGGCGCCGGGAAAAAGCACCTCCCCTTCCCCGGCGGTTTCCAGCCCTGCGATAATCCTGAGGAGGGTGGTTTTACCGCAGCCGCTTCTGCCCAGAATCACCGTAAAGCTTCCCCCCGATATGTCCAGGGAACAATGCCGGAGGGCCGTTACCGTTGTTCCTCCCGGAGCGGGATACCTTTTTCCGGCGGCCCGGACGGCCAGGATCAAGGCCATGGGATTCCCCCTTCCAGACGCCTTACCGCCAGCCGGAGCAGGGTATCAAAGAAGAGCCCCAAAAGACCAATGGCAATGATCCCCACAAAGACCCGGTCCACCCGGGCCATGGCCTGGGAATCGGTGATAAGGTAACCCAGCCCCGCCGCGGAGGCAAAGAGTTCCGCCCCCAAAAGGGCCCGCCAGGCATACCCGAAACCCAGTCTGAGTCCCGTCAGGATCTGGGGCAGGGAGGCGGGGATCAATACCGAACGGAGGTGCCGGAAAAACGAAAGCTCCAAAGACCGGGACAATTCCAGCCAGCGGCCGTCCATGGAAGTAAACCCCCCTTGGGCGTTGAGGAACACCGGGAAAAACGAAGCCAAAACAATCACCGCCAGCTTGGATGCCTCTCCCAGACCAAACCAGAGGATCAGGAGAGGAATCATCGCCAGGGGCGGTACCGCCCGGATTATCTCGAAGACGCCGTGGAAAAGGCGGCGGAGAAGGGGGATCTCGTGGAAAACCAGGGCCAAAGGCAGGGCGCATCCCACACTAAGACCGTAGCCGCCCCAAACCCGGGCCAGGCTTATTCCGGCGTGCCGCTGGAGTTCCCCTGTTTCCAGAAGCCCCAGGGCGGCGGCTCCGATCCGTTCCAGAGACGGAATCAGGTAAGAATTGACCATACCCAGGGATGAAAGGACCGCCCAGAGCAGGATGATGAAAAGCGGCAGGACCCCGTAGGCGCAGAGCCGCCTAAGAACGGTACCGCCTGCGCCGCGGCAGACCGTCCCGGCAGCCTTAACGGGGGCGTTTTTCATTTGCCGTAGGCAGCGGGGAGGATCATGCCGGCGGCCCTTATTTTTTTGTCAATCATCCCCAGCCGGTAGAGAAAGTCCACATCGGCTTCCAGAGCCGGCAGATCCTCCGCCGCCATCACCAGGGCGATGCCGCTCCAACGGAAGAGCTTCATCCCGTCTTCGGGGGAAATCTGCTGAAGCCGGGCGCCGGTGTCCACGGCTTCCCGGGTATGGGCGGTGATCCAGCCATAGGCCGCCTTTTGGACATCCAGATATACGTCGAGCAGTTCAGGATAGCGCCGGGCAAAGCCCGGCCTTACCGCGGTAAAGAGGAGGGGCGAAAGGTAGCCGTCGGCGGTAAAGAGGGTCCGCATGCCCGCCTCCTCATTGCGGACGATCAGGCTGGCCGCCTGGAGGGCCCCGTCTACCCGGCCCGCCAAAAGGGCTGTCCGGGCTTCGGGGAGCCCCATCTGGATAAAGTTAAGGTCCGCCAGGCTCATTCCCTCCCGGTCCAAGGCCGCCGCAAGCATCTGGTGGAGTACCGTCCCTTTGGGGCCCGCCACGGTTTTTCCCTTAAGTTCCCGGACGCTCCGGGGCCCGGCAGGACCCACCATGAGGGCAAAACTCTGCCGGGGGCGGCTTACCAGGGCGGCGATTTGTACGGGGTTCCCCGCTGAGTTGGCCAGGATCACCGAGGCGGAATTGATCACCGAAGCGATGTCCAGGGATCCCGCCGCCATGGCCTGGGTTTGATCCGCACCGGAGGTAATGGTGTGCCAGCGAACCTCAATGCCCCGGGAGGCAAAGGCTTCTTCCAGCATACGCCGTTCCTTCATCACCATGATTTGCAGATTAAAGGGGGACTCCACATAGGAAATGTTGACAACCCGGGGATAGTTCCGGTCCCGGCTGTTCTGGGCATGGAGATCTGAACCCAGGACGGCAAGGGCAAGGACCAGGGCGGCGGCGAATCGGCTTTTCACGGCGTTCCCCCCGGCGCGGAAACAAGTTCCCCGGATACGGCGGTCTTTACCGTAACCCCCGCAAGTTGTCCCAGCTTTCCCGTAAGGGAGTTGATCCCGTCCAGGTCCCCTTCCACCGTAATGGCGATGACCGCCCGGTTTTCCGCGTCAAAGGGAATACCCATACGCCCCTTGATGATTCCCTTAAAGGCGGCCACGATTTCGTTAAAGGGCTGCTGGCTTGTCCTGGGGTTTTCCAAAATTGCCCCGATTACAGCGATACGGCTCATCCTTCCTCCTGGCAGATACAAATATCCGCAGCTCCGGCAATAGAACCGCGGTAAAAAAAGCCCCCACACTGCCCCGCAGGGGACAGGGTGAGGGCTTTTCCGGCGGGCCGCCGTCCCGGGAGACGGCGGCGCCGCTTTCCGCACATCCTTCAATCCGCCCCGGAGGGCGTATGGACATCAACGGATAGAAACAGTGCCCTCTGGACGAATCAGAACGGATCTTGATTCGCAAGGTTCCCAGGATCCCGCATGGCGGTACCCCAGGACATACACGGATGGAGCGTACCTCCGGTAGACTCCTATTATCAAAGAAAGTACTAAAAAAAATAAAAAGGGTCAAGTAAAAACACCGGCCCTGGCCCTTTATCGTCCGCCATACTCCCGCTGGGGGATCCGGAGCTTATTTGGTTTTTCAATCCTTTCCCAAAAGTCCGTAGAGCCTGTCCAGATCCTCCATGGAGTAGTATTCGATTTCGACACGGCCCTTTTCAAGACTGCCCAGGATACTTACCCTGGTTCCCAGGGCTTCGATCAATTTGTCCTCCATTGTTTTGATCTGGGGGTCCCGGGGTTTTCTGTTTTTCGCCCCCGCCGGACTTGGGGGGAGGGGATCGGCAAGCACAGCGGCCCGTTTTTCCGCGGCCCTGACCGAAAGGCCCGAGGCGTTTATTTCCTTAAAGAGCCGTTCCTGGGCTGCCGGCAGGGGCAGGGATAGAATCGCCCGGGCGTGGCCGGCGCTGATCCTTCCCTCTTCCAGGGATTCCCGCATGGGGACGGGCAGTTTAAGAAGCCGCAGGGCGTTGGCCACAGCGGAACGGCTTTTACCCACCCGTTCCGCCGTCTCGTCCTGGGAAAGGCCCCCTTCTTCCATGAGCCGTTTATATGCCTCCGCTTCTTCCACAGGGTTAAGATCAGAGCGGTGGATATTTTCGATCAAGGCCACTTCCAGCCGCTTCCTGCTGCTGTAGTTCCGGACAACGGCGGGAATCCGGTCCAGCCCCGCCAGACGGGCCGCCCGGCTCCGGCGTTCACCGGCGATGATCAGGTAGGTCCCGTCCTGCTCTTCCTCCAGGATCACCGGCTGAATAACACCGTGGCTTTTGATCGAAGCGGCCAGCTCTTCCAGTTCCGCGTTGTCAAAACGCCGGCGGGGCTGGCCGGGATTGGCCTTGAGTTTTTCCAGTTCTATGAGCGTTTCCCCCGCCGGGTTTCCCCCGCCGGCGGCTTTTTCCTGAAGTCCCCCCTCGTCGGGCAGGAGCGCTCCCAGGCCCCTGCCAAGCCTGTTTTTAGCCACGGGCGATCACCTCCTCCGCTAGGCTCTGGTAGGCCCTGCTGCCGGAACTTGCCGGATCGTAATGGGAAATGGGCAGGCCGTGGGAGGGGGCCTCGGAAATCCGTACATTCCGGGGAATAATTGTCTCGAAAACCTTTTCCCGGAAATAGGCGCTTACCTCCCTGACCACGTCCTGGGCAAGGCGGGTCCGTTGATCGTACATGGTAAAGAAAATTCCCCCTATCTGCAGCTTCGGGTTCAAGTTCTTTTGGATGCGCCGGATCGTCTGGAGAAGCAGGGAAAGGCCCTCCATGGCAAAGTATTCGCACTGCATGGGGATAAGTACCGAATCCGCCGCAGCCAGGCCGTTCAGGGTAAGCACCCCCAGGGAAGGGGGGCAGTCAATCATAACATAATCGTACCGGTCCTTGACCGGAGCCAGGGCGTTTTTAAGAAAAAGGTCCCGTTTTTCATGTTCCACCAGCTCCACAGCGGCCCCGGAAAGATCGATGGACGAGGGGATTACCCAAAGGTTCTGTACCACCGTTTTCCTGATTACAACCGCCAGTTCCGCCTGGCCGGAAATAAGCTCGTAAACCCCCGGTTTTATTCCGGCCTTGTTCAGCCCCACCGCGCTGGAAAGATTCGCCTGGGAATCAAAATCCACCAGGAGTACCGATTTTCCCGCCCCGGCAAGACAGGCCCCCAGATTAACCGCCGAGGTTGTTTTACCCACCCCTCCTTTCTGGTTTACAAAAACAAAGACCATGCCCCACTATACTACAAAACCGGGATTATTGCTATTGAACTCCCGGGGTTTAGGGTTTATTCTATTAGGTATGAGCCCTGTTCGCCTGCTTGCCCTGGACGTGGACGATACCCTGCTTCGCTCGGATCTGTCCATTTCCTACAGAACCAGAAACGCCATCAGGAAGACCGAAGCCCGGGGAGTTACGGTGGCGCTGGCCTCAAGCCGGGCCCCGGCGTCGCTGGAACATTTTTCCGCCCTCCTGGGACTCAACAAGCGGTCCGGCTACCTTATTGCCAACAACGGTACGGTAATAGAAGAAAGCCGGACGGGGGAACTCATCTACGAGGTCAAGCTCTCTCCCGAAGCGGCGCTTATGATCTTTGATATGGCCGATGCGGAGGGTTTTGCCGTTCAGATCTACGACAACGACGTTCTATACATTTCCCGGACCAATGAATTCGCCGAGTATGATCAAAAGATTACCGGCCTTCGCCAGGTGGTGGTGGAGAATTTTCGTTCCATGGCCGCAGCGGGCTGCCACAGGATGTTGATCCCCGGGGATCCCATGCTCCTTACCCCCCTGGCGCGGATCCTTTCCACCTACGCCGACGGCGCCTCCATCCGCAATACCAGACCCTACCTGCTGGAGGTACTGCCTCCTGTGGCGGACAAGGGAAGCGCCCTGGCCTTTCTGGCGGACAGGCTCTCTATCCCCAGGGAAGCCGTACTGGCTGTGGGGGACTCGATGAACGATGAATCCATGCTCCGCTGGGCGGGGTATTCCGCGGCCATGGTAAACGCCGACAGCCGGATCAAAGAAATCGCCTCTTTAATAACGGAGCGGTCCAACGATGAGGACGGGGTGGCGGATCTGATTGACCGGTACATTCTGGGGACAGAAAGCATCAGTGTCAGGGAGAGCGGCGGTGGCTGATAATAACGAAGGATCCCAGGAACACATCCCCATCAGCACCGTCGACTCCCCCTCGGTGGTACTGGAGCTGATCTACCAGCTCAAGGTAAAGGATGTGATGACCACCGCGGTGATCAGCGCCGGCAAGACCGATACCCTCCGCCACATCCAGGCCCTGATGCGGGAAAACTACATCACCGGGCTTCCCATTACGGAGGGCAGTAAACTGCTGGGGCTGGTCTCCATAGATGACATTGTAAACGCCCTGGACAAGGGTTACATTGAAGCGGCGGCGGAAGAAAGGATGACCCGGAATCCGATAGTTTTGGAAGACGACATGCCCCTGTCTTTCGCCATTTCCTACCTGAACAAGTACAGTTACGGCAGATACCCGGTGGTGAACAAAAAACGGGATCTGGTGGGCATCCTTACCGCCAAGGACGTAATCGGTACCCTTTTGGTAGAAATGAACCGGGAGGTTCTTCGTTTGGAAAAGATAAGCCAAAAAAACGAGACCAGCGGAGGGTTTTCTGAAATGGAATTTGCCACCACCAGGTATGATTTTGAACTGGCCGGCCGGGCATCCACGGAAATAAAAAAGGCCCTGAAAAAACGGAACATCGATTCCCAGATTATCCGCAGGGTTGCCATTGCCAGCTACGAACTGGAGATAAACCAGGTGGTCCACTCCAACGGGGGCATCATCAGTTGTTCCATCCAGCCCGATAAGGTGATCATCACCGCAGCCGATACAGGGCCGGGCATTGCGGACGTAAACCAGGCCCTCCAGGAAGGCTGGTCCACCGCCAACGAATGGATCCGCTCCCTGGGATTCGGAGCGGGGATGGGCCTGGCCAATACCAAGCGGGTAAGCGATGAATTTACCATAAGTTCCAAACCGGGAGAAGGAACCACGGTTCGTTCCGTGGTTTCCCTCAATTCGCCCAAGGAAGAATCGGGGATTTCACCCCTGGAGTAAGGGTTTTTACATGACCATACGGGAAGCGGCGGCCTTGCTGAGGGCGGAAATTTTACAGGACGAATTTGAGGATGTCTCCCTTACCGGGGCCTATACGTCGGACCTTCTTTCCGATGTAATGGCCAATGCCAAAGAAGGGGGCGCCCTGATCACCATACAGGCCCATAAAAATACCGTGGCGGTGGCAACCCTGGTAAACGTTACGGTGATCGTCCTCTGCAATAAACGGCCCATCCAGGACGATATGCTGGAGGCCGCCAGGGATGAGGGTATCGCGGTGATCCGTACCGGGGAAAATCAGTATACCGTTTCGGGCAGACTCTGGGAGGTCCTTAAAAAACAGGGCTGACCGGGACTATAGCTTACGGATAAGCCCCGCTATTCCAGATAATAGCTGATCCGGTAATCGGCGATCTTAACAAATCCCGCTTTATCGTAGGCCCGGCAGGCGGGGATATTGGCCTTTTTTACAAAGAGGGTAAATTTTTTGTCCCCAGGATAAAGGCGGCGGATCAGCGCGGCGGTCAGGGCCTGGGCAACGCCCCTGTTTCTGTATGCAGGGTCTACATACACTCCCCCTATCTGGAGGCGGGTAAAAGACCGGGCGTTAATGTTAATCTTTCCCAGGACACTGTTTCCAAGGCAGGCGATGAGGATTATCCCGGTTTTAAGCAGCCGTTCCAGGCCCAGGCGGCAGGCGGCGGGGTTAAAACGGCCGTCCCGGGGCAGTACCTCTTCCATCTCATAGTTCATCTGCAGGGAAAAAAGGGCCTCCATATCCCCGGGCCCCGGTGTCCGTATCACCAGTCCAGGGATCCGCGCTTCGGCGGAAACCGCATGAGGGCCGGGGAGATCCAAGCCGCGCAGTTCATAATCATAGCGGACCGATGCAAAAAGACCCCGGCGGCCCAGGTTTGCCTCCAGAAGCTCCATATCCTCCGTAAGTCCCTGTATGGCATGGAGGGAGGCTTTCCCGGAAAAGGGAAAGGGGGGGAGGTCCCCGGCAAGAAAGCCGGCGGCTTCACCAGAGGAAAATCTAAAAACCGGAAAAAGGATGGACCGGCTGTAGATAAGCAGTCCGGAGGGACGCCCTGTCTGCCCCGCCGGGAACAAGGTCCATATACGGGTTCCCTCCGCCCTGGCCAGAAACCGGGAGGCCGCCCCCACACAGTAAGGTTCCCGGTCCCGCAGGAAGGCTTCCGCTTCCCGCAGGTCCCGGCGGCCGGCTTTTTTCCAGCCCTCCCCCGGAAGGGAAGGCCGGAACAGTCCCCGGAATGTTCTAATGATACCGTACGCCCCTTAGACCGTCGACATAGGCCGCAGCACAGTGGGCCGCCACAGCCCCCTCGCCCGCGGCCACCACCACCTGACGGAAAGGACCGGACCGGACATCTCCGGCGGCAAAGAATCCCGCCTCCGAAGAAGCCATGGTTTGATCGGTGATCACATAACCGGCCTCGTCAAGTTTTATCCCCAGGTCCCTTGCCAGGGCGCTTTGGGGAAGGGCCCCGGCAAAGATAAACACCGCATCCGCCTCTTCTTCATAGACTGCCGCAGGGGCGGCCCCGGTCAGGCCGGGCCGGGCCGGAGGGCCCTTCAGAACAACCGAAGTAACCCGGGACTGGCCCTTGATCTCAAGCAGCCTGGTATTAAAACGGACTTCAATGCCGGGATTGGCCAGGACCCGTTCCGCCAGGGATTTCTGGGCCCTGAACATACTTTTCCGGTGCACCAGGAGAATCCTCCCGCTCAGCCGGCTCAGGTACTGGGCCTCGTCGCAGGCCGAATCCCCGCCGCCCGCCACAAGCATACGCTTGCCTTTGAAAAAGGGGCCGTCGCAGGCGGCGCAATAGGAAACCCCCCGGCCGTACAGTTCTTCTTCGCCGGGAATTTCCAGCCGGCGCCGGACCGCTCCGGAGGCGAGGATCAGCGCGGGGGAGCGGATAGTCCTTCCCCCGGCCAGGGTAACGGCAAAACCCGGATAGGGGGTGTCAGAGCCGGTCCTTTCCACCCGGAGGGCGGCTTCCATGATAAAAACCGCCCCAAAGGCTTCCGCCTGCTTATGGAGATCCGAGGAAAATTCAAAACCTGTCCGGGGGGGCAGATCACCCCGGATCACATTTCCGGGATAATTTTCCAGTACGCCGATATTCAGCGCCTGACCGCCGGGGGCCATTTGTTCCAAAACCAGGGTTTTAAGGCCCGCCCGGGCGCCGTACTGGGCGGCGCTAAGCCCTGCAGGACCGGCGCCCAAAACAAGAAGATCCGCATCAAAAGAGGCCATATATTCATTGTATTGGAAAAGAAGTATACTGTTAAGTCAAGGCGGTTTTACCATGAAGATAAAATTCTTTTTTATTTTCTGCTTTATCCTCTGCCTGGGAAGCCGGACGGCGGCTCAAACGGCCTTTCCTTCCCTGGAGGCGGCCCCGGAAGCCTACGAATACGGAAAGCGCGCCGCCGCGGATCCCAGGCCGGGGAACTACTGGCGGAATCTGGCGGAGGCGGCCCTGTGGGCTTCTTCGGTCAATGCGGGGGCGGGAGCGGAGGCAAAGGCTGCCGCATATATGGACAGGATCGCCGCCGCGGCGGCGGAGCTGGCGGCGGACAGCGCCCTGCCCCGGGATCCCCGGGAACGGGGGGAGCATGTGCTTACCTTTCTCCACCGGCGTTTCTTAAAATCCTATTCGGAGTACCAGACCAGGGTGGATGAAATTTTCGTTTCCGGCAGGTACAACTGTGTTTCTTCGGCGGTACTCTACATGATTCTGGGTTTTTCCGTAGGACTTGATGTGGAAGGCGTAATGACCCGGGACCACGCTTTTGCCAGCGCCGCCGCCGGGGACGAGAGGATTGACGTGGAAACCACCAACCCCTATGGCTTTGATCCGGGAAACCGGAAGGAATTTCTGGACGGATTCGGCAGAGCCACGGGTTTTGCCTACGTACCCGCCAAAAACTACCGGGACAGGGCAGTGATCAATCCGGCGGAACTGGTGTCGCTTATTCTTTCCAACCGCATTGCGGTTCTGGAAAGGGGAAACCGCTTTGCGGAAGCGGTACCCCTGGGGATCAACCGGGCGGTCTTTCTGGGGGTGGACATAAGCGGGGAGAAAAACGAAACCGCCGGGGCGGATCCAGGCAGGGCCGGCTTTTTTGAAGATCCCCGCAGGGATATGATGAACCGGCTTTTCAATCTGGGGGCCTACCTTATAAAGACCGGGAAAGAAGACGATGTCTTAGCCTGGACAGAGTACGCCAGAAAACAGTTTCCCGATCCGGAACGCTGGCAGGAATTTACCAAGAATGCGGTCAACAACAAGCTGGTAAAGCTGATCCGCGCCCAAAAAGCTCCCGCCGCCAGGACCGCGCTGGAATCCCTTAAAGAAAGGCTTAACAGCGAACATTACGCCGCCATGGACTCCATGGTACTGGAGGCGGAGGCCGCCGAAAGGGTGAACGGAATCAAAAGCCCCGGCGAAGTTGAAGAAACCCTGGCCTTTCTTGCCAGGGTTTGGGAAAGACTGCCGGAACAGCGCCGGAACGAAATGCGTACCGCCGCACTGCTTAAAGAAGCGGAGCGGCTGGGCAAGGCCAGGGACTGGACCGGCGGCATGAGATGGATCAACGGTTCCATGGAACGCTACGGCAGAGAGCCCAGACTGGAATCGGTCCTGCGGAGCTTCCGGCAAAACAGGATCGGAGAACTGCACAATGAATTTGTGTCCTTCTACAACAGAAAGGACTACGCCGGGGCAAAGGCCTCCGCGGAAAGATCGCTGATGGAATTCCCCGGGGAACGGCAGCTTCTCCAGGATCTCGGTCTGGCGGAAAAAGCCCAACAGCGGTGATCGGGGTCCGGCGTTATTTTATTCATGCGGACCTGGACGCCTTTTACGCCTCGGTGGAACAGTTGGATCATCCCGAATACCAGGGTAAGCCCGTCATTGTGGGAGGGCTCCCGGGGGATCTTCGAAGCGTTGTATCCACCGCCTCCTACGAAGCCCGCCGCTACGGCGTCCATTCGGCCATGCCCATTGTACAGGCGGCAAAGCTCTGCCCCGGCGGGATATTTCTCCGGGGAAACATGGAACGTTACCGGGCAAAGTCCGCCGAGGTTATGGCAGTCTGCGCCGTCTTTTCCCCCATGGTTCAGCAGCTTTCTGTGGACGAGGCCTTTCTGGACATCACCGGAACGGAAAAACTCTTTGGCCCTCCAGAAAAGCTGGCCCGCAAACTTAAAAAAACGGTCCTGGAAACAACAGGGCTTACCGTTTCTGCGGGACTCGCTTCCAACAAGTACGTAGCCAAGATAGCCTCGGGAATGTCCAAACCGGACGGACTTTTTGCCGTGGCCCCGGGAGAAGAGGAACGGTTTATGCTTTCCCTTCCGGTGGGCAGGATCTGGGGAGCGGGAGAGAAGACCCAGGAACTTTTCGCACGCCGCGGTTTTAAAAGCTGCGCCGATCTTCACCGCCTCTCCCCGGCGATCCTTGCATCTGTTTTTGGAAAATCCTTCGGTACATTTCTTTACCGTGCCGTCCGGGGAGAGGCGGCGGAAACCTTTGAAACGGAACGGGGTTCCCGTTCCATGAGCGCCGAACGGACCTTTCCCCAGGATCTGTACGACGAGTTTGAAATGGAAACCCAGCTTTTCAGCATTGTCTCCGAAGTGTTCTTTCGGCTGCTCCAGACAGAATACCAGAGCAGGACGGTGTTTGTTAAAATCCGCTACGGCGAAGATTTTTCCACCGAAGGAGGCCGGGAAACCTTCCAGGATCCGGTGAGTACCCTCAACGATCTATACGAAAAAACCCTGGGGGTCTTCCATAAAAAATACCGTCCGGGGCACGGAGTCAGGCTGCTTGGGGCGGGACTGGCCCTGGAAGCAAAAAACCCCGCCCGGCAAGGGGATCTGTTTAACGAGACGGAAGCAAGGGAAGAACGGCTGGAAAAGTCAATCCTGGAAATCAATAACCGGTTCCCTGGAGCGCCCCTTAAACGGGGCCGCCTGATCGGACGATAGGGCCGCGCCGTCCTCCCGCCCCGTAATCCTGAAGTTACGCCTGCCCGGCATACAGTGCGGCAAGGACCGCCGCCATACAGAGCAGTTCCGAAGTTTCAACCGCCGCGCCCAGGGCGTCGCCGGTATACCCCCCCAGGGTTCTTTGATAAAGCCGGGCATAGTAAAGCGCGGCCAGGGCAGATATGCCAAAAGGGGAAGCCGCCGCAGCGATAAGTACTGGAGGAGGGGCGCTTCCGGCACATTGCGGGATAAAGGGCAGGGAGCCGGTGAGGGCGGCGGCGTTGAGCAGGCCCCACACCAGCAGCGCCCACAGGATCAGGGCCAGGGCAGCGCCGCCAACACAGCGGTGAAGGCGGGCGTCTTTGGTCAATGCGCCAAGGCCGCCGGGGTGTAAGGGTTTGGCCATGCAGGGGACCAGGGCGGCGCTGAATCTGCCCCAAAGGGGCCAGGCAAACACCAGCGCGGGAAAACCCCGGGCCAGGGGAAGCAGGGTGCAGAGGAGAATCCCCTTGAAGCTAAGAACGGTAAAACCGGCAAAAAAGCCGTACACCCCGGTCCGGGAATCTTTTAGAATGGCCAGCCGCTTTTTCCGTTCAGCGCCGCCCAGAAAAGCGTCGGCGGTGTCCATGAGGCCGTCCAGGTGAAACAGGTTAAAACCAAGGTACTGAACCAGCAGGATGACGGCGGCGGTCAGGGCGGAAATTCCCGCCGGGGCGGCCCTTGCCAAGGCGGCCCTTGCCGGGGCGGCCCTTGCCGGGGCGGTCTGCGAAAAATCAAACCAGAGGGAAACCCCGGTGAAGATCAAAAAACCGGGCAGGGCGGCGCAGATACCGGCCAGGGGAAGGTAAAAATCCATCCGGGAGGAATCGAATTTGAACCGCCATTTTACCGGTACCCGGGAAACCACGCTGAGGGTTGAAAGAAAACGGTCCAGCATCAGGGTTTCTCCACCACACCGGGTCCCTAGTATTTTTCCTCGGAAGCGCCGCTGTCGGTAACATGGGCGTCCGCAAAAGAAGCCATTTCCCGGGCAGCCTTAACTCCCAGCTCCACCATAAGGCCGCCGATGACCGCTCCGGTTCCTTCGCCCAGGCGCATGTTGAGGCTGACAATGGGTTCAAGACCCATGCGGTCCAGTACCGGCCTGTGCCCGGCAACTTTGGAAAGGTGCCCCGCGAAGAGCCATTCGTTTACCTTGGGATTGATGAGGTACGCCATAAAAGCGGCGGCTGTAACGGGAAATCCGTCAAGAACGCAGGCAATCCCCTTCCCCTCAAGGCCCAGAATAAATCCCGCCATCATGGCGAAATCAGGGGAACCAAGTTCCCTAAGTATGGCCTCGCCGCTGGTCTGGGGGACCCGGGCGCGGTTGACCGCTTCTTCCACCACCCGCCGTTTGTTTTCCAGCATGGCGCTGTTTATGCCCGTACCCCGATCCACCACGTCGCCGGCGTTAAAACCCGCGGCGGCGAGTACCGCGGCGGCGATGGTGGTATTCCCTATACCCAGGTCTCCCATGGCGGTCATGTTAAAGCCCTGGTCCGCCGCATCCTGCGCCAGCGCCTTTCCCCGATCCAGGGCCCGCCGGGTTTCTTCGGCGTCCATGGCCGCTTCTTTCAGGATATTCCCGCTGCCGCCGCGGATCCGCTCCCGAAGGAAAGGACAACGCGGCTTAATCCCGTTATCCGGGGGAAAATCGTCCCCCGAAACGCCGGCATCTACCAGAATAATGTCCCAGCCCGTACCGCCGGCCAGGGCGTTGATCCCCGCGCCCCCCGCAAGGATGTTCAGCACCATCTGGCGGGTAACTTCCTGGGGATACAGGGACACCCCCTCGGCGGCCACGCCGTGATCTCCTGCAAAAACGTATATCCCCTTTTTTTCAATTTGGGGGGGGACCCGTTTTTGTATCTCCGCCATTTTTACGCAGTAATCTTCCAGGTTCCCCAGACTGCCCCTAGGCTTGGTCAGGTTGTTCAGATGATTTTCCATCGCGGTTTTAATGTTTTCCATAAATAGCCTCCATAAAAATTTTATTGCGGACCCTGTAATTCAGGCGCTGCCTGAACCGGCGTCCGCATATTTTGCAGAACCTCCATACCGGCCCTGACTTCTTCCCATGAAAACACTTCCAGATTGATAAGACCCCGGTAATCCTTAAGCAGGGGGAACAGCTCCGCAAGCCAGGGATCATCCTCCCGCAGCCGCCGGTGATCCGCCAGCCTGCCGTCGCGAAGGGCCGCCTCCCGGTCAATGCCGTGGAGGTGGATTTCCCCGATACGATCCCGGCGGCCGGTAAAAAACTCCGCCGGGCTTTTCCCTTCCATTAATAGATGGCCCGTATCCATGCAAAGACCCGTCCCTTCGTCCAAATGGGGAAGCAGCGCCTCAAGCAGGCCGGGGGTAATATTCTCCGCAAGAAAGAGCGGCCCCCGCCGGCCCCCCGCTTGAACGCCTCCGTAACGCCGCGTCCAGTCCGCGAGGAGTTTTGCCTGCGCTCCGGGGTTCTCCCGGGGCGGATGGACGACAAAATGCCGGACCAGCGGGGCAAGACGGGCGGCGAGTTCTTCATGTCCGGGCAGAAGGTTTTCCGGCAGGTGGGCGGTAAAAATAAAACGTTCCCTAAAGCCGTATATTTCCTTCCATTCGGAATCGAGCTGGGCCTTTATTTCATCATCATACATAAAGAACAAGAGCTCCACCCCGGTAATTTCCTTTTTGGCCGCCAGAAAGCGGAGGTTCTCCGCATAGGTCCCCGGGATAACCCAGGAGGGGGCAGCCAGGGCGGGGAATTCGTTACGGATCATTTTATTTTAAGGGGAATTCCGGAAACCATAAGTTCCACCCGGTCCGCCGCAAAGGCAATTTTCCGGTTTGCCTCCGCCAGCAGTACATTGTAACGGCGGGTATCTTCGTCAAAGGGGATGCTGCCTAGGCCGGTTTCGTTGGTTACCACGATACAGTCCTCCATACCCTGAATAAAAGATTCCAGGATGGGGGTAAAATCTCCTTCCCGTTTATAGTACATCAGGTTATTGATCCACATGGGAATACAGTCCACCAGCGCCCTCCTTCCCGCGGCGGCAATGGCCTTACCAAGTTCCAGGGGTTCCTCAATGGTAATAAAACCGCCGCCGGTTTCACAGACACCGCCAGCTTCGCAGACGGCGCCGGTTCCAGCGATCCCAGCCCGCTCCTCCCGGTGTTTTGCAATCCGGCGGCGCATTTCCTCGTCCAGCGCCTCGGCGGTGGCTATAAACGAAACGGGAAATTTCCATTCGGCTTTGACGATTTCCAGGGCGCGCCGGGATTTTCCCGATTTTACGCCGCCGGTGATCAGGATAATCACAATGCACCCCCACGGGAAGGCTGCGCCCTTTCCCATTTTTCCAAGGATTCCAGCATAAAACCCCGGATATCAACTCCGTATACCCTTTGCAGGGTTTCCCCCTCCAGAACCTGTTCAACCTTCCCCCAGGCGGCGGTACGCCCGTCCTTCAGGATCAGGGCGGAGTCGCCGAAATGGTGTACCAGGTTAAGATCATGAAACACCCCCACCAGGGTTTTGTTATTTTCCTTTATCCAGCCCTTCAGGTAAAGGAGCAGATCCATCTGGTTTTTCAAATCCAGGTGATTGGTTGGCTCATCCAGCAGGACAAGTTCGGGATTCTGGACCATGGTTTTTGCCAGAAAAACCCGCTGCAACTGGCCGCCGGAAAGCTCGTCGATCATCCTGTCCTTGATGTCCCACAGGTCCAGGGTTTTTATGGCATCGCCGATGATCTCTTCATCTTCCCGGGACAAGGTTTTCAGAAACCCCCTAGAGTAGGCATAGCGGCCCAGGGAAACCGTTTCCCGGACCGTATAGGGGAAATAGATCTGCGCGGTCTGCCCCAGAACGGCAACTTTTTTTGCCAGTTCCCTTCTGGACAAAGAGGCGGTCTCCCGGCCTTCCAGGAGAACCGACCCCTGGCAGGGGATTATACGGGCGATGGACTTAAGGAGGGTGCTTTTTCCGCAGCCGTTGGGCCCCAGGATACAGAGGCTTTCCCCCCGTTCAGCCTTAAAACTAAGACCCTTGATTACGTCTCCCGCGCCATACCCGGCGCTTAGATCCCGCACTTCAATCATTGGGCCGCAGTCCATCCTACGCCCCCCTTCGCCGCTTAAAATAGATCCAGGCAAAGAAGGGCGCGCCGATAAGCGCCGTTATCGCCCCCACCGGCAGTTCCGAGGGGGATATGACGGTCCGGGCGATCAGATCCGCAGCCACCATAAGGGAACCGCCGATGATAAAAGACATGGGTATCACATACCTGTGGGCGGATCCGGTGATTTTCCGCGCCCCGTGGGGAGCGATGAGATCCACAAAACCGATAACGCCGCTTAAGGAAACTGCCGCTCCGCTTAACACAACGGAAAAGATCAGCAGGACTTTTCGCATAAGACCGGTTTCCACCCCGGCGGATTTAGCCTGATCATCCCCAAAGGTAAGGATGTCCATTTCCCTGGTGTACCGCGCAATTCCCGCCGTGCCGACGATCAAAAAGGGTACAATCAATCTAACGTAGGGCCATCCCCGCAGGGCGAAACTGCCCATCTGCCAGAGGGCTATCCGCTTGAGGTCGTCCGAAAAGACCGCGCTTAAAGCTGTAAGCAGGGCCCCCACAAAAAGGGAAAACACCATACCGCAGAGGATAACGGTATTGTTCGACATGGATTTGTCTATTTTGGCGGAAAAGGCAAGCACCGCAAAAACCGTAATAAGTCCCGCAAGAAACCCCGCCAGGGGAAGGGTAAAGCCGCCGGCCAGGGGAAGGGTAAAGCCGCTGATGATGACGATCCCTGCCCCCAGGGATGCCCCGGAGGAGACCCCCAAAATGTAGGGAGAGGCCAGGGGATTCCTCAGCACCGACTGGGTTACCGCCCCGGCCACGGCAAGACAGCCCCCGGCAAAAAAAGCCAGCAGTACCCTGGGCAGCCTTAGCAGCCAGACGATGGAAACATTTTTGGGGTCTATCCCTTCCGCCGGGGGAAGATGAAAAATCCTGTGGAGGATGATCAGCGCCGTATCGCCGGGGGTAATGCCGGAACTTCCCAAAGAAGAGGCCGCGGTGATGATCAAGAGGGCAGCGGCAAACCCCAGGGCGACACGCCGGTTATTGCCCATACAGTTCCGGGTATACGGCCCGGGCCATCTGTTCCAGCGCCAGGGTTATGCGGGCCGAAGGCCGCACCGACGAATTGGTATCGATCCGGTACACGCGGTTATGGATTACCGCATTGATATGATCAAAACCGGGCCGGCTTTTTAATTCCCCGATGGGATCATCAATGTAGTTCACATTGGTAAGGATCACATCGGGGTTCCTTTCAATAACCGCCTCCGCCCCGGGACTGACAAGCCAGCCGTCTTTTTCAAAGACATTCCGCGCCCCGGTAAGGGAAACCATGTCGTTCAAAAAACTTCCCTCCCCGCAGGTAAACATTTCCGGGGCGGCGGAAATTTCAAAGTACACCGTTTTTGTGTTTTCGATTTTCGCCGCCCTACGAACCACCCCGTCAATCCGCGCTTTCATGGCCCGGAGAAGGGCCTCCCCCCTTTCCCGGACCCCCAAAATATCCGCGATAAAGGCAATGTCTTTGTATATATCGGCAACGCTCCTGCTCATGGAAATGTACGCCACGGGAATTCCCGTTTCCCTCAGCAGGCGGAAGGGATCCTCACCCGTACCGGTGGCATTGTGGCCGTTGGCGATGATCAGGTCCGGTTCCAGGCCGATGATCGCCTCCGCATCGGGGTAAAAGAAATCCAGCCGGGGGAGGCCGCCGGGAATTCCTTCCACATCCGCCGAATGTTTGTCCACGGCGATAATCCTGTCCGCTATGCCCAGATCAACGATTATTTCCGTATTTGAGGGGGCCATGGATATGACCCGTTTTACGGAGCCGGAAATGTGGAAAATTCTTCCGGTACGATCCGTAAGCTCCCGGCGGTGCGGTACGGCGCCGCCCGGCAGGACCGCCCGCCGC
>JAITHE010000035.1 GCA_031280125.1 Treponema sp. | reverse complement strand
GAAAACCTGGGGGGCTACTCCGACTACGGTCTTATGACCTTTAACGAAGAAATCGCCTATCAGGTTATGGAACCCCTCAAGGTGGGTATCGTCCTCACCGAGAAGCTCTCTGGCGACTCGGATGTCAAGCCCTACCTCAAGTTCAAGCCCTACCTGGAATACCGGGTTCTTGAGCCGGTACTGGTGGGCGTGGAAGTGCCCGTGGCCATCCAGAAAGACGTAATTGACCTGGACCTTACCGTTAAGCCCTGGGTTAAGTACGAACTGGACGAAAACGCCTACCTCAAGCTGTTCTATGCCCTGAATATGGTTACCCCGGCGGGCGGCGATTCGGGCACCAACCACGCGATACAGCTCGACTTTGTGTACAAGTTCTAGTCTTCCGGCCTAACCGGAACCACTTCCGCTCCGGCGGAACAAAACGGCCCCCCAGGGGGCCGTTTTTGTTTCCCCGCCCCCCCTGCGGCACGGCGCGGCGCAACAGGGGGGGGGGCGGCAGGGCGCAACAGGGCGGAGCGGGGTTTACGGGGCGGGGCGCGGCGCAACAGGGCGGCGCGGGGTTTACGGGGCTAACGGTTGTAGATAAACTCGGTAAGGCCCTGGACGTAGAAGCCGGGGAGGGTCCCGGTGAGGCGGAAGCGGTATTTTTTTATAAAGGGCGTCAACAGGTCCCGTACCGCCCCGGAAACGGTAAAAAACGGCCTGTCCTCTTCCAGGTAACTAAAGCTTTCTTCAAAGAGGAGTTTTCCTATTCCCTTCCCGGAAAAATCCCGGTGTACCTTGAGGGTGCAGATCTTGTTTTCTTCCCCCTTTTTGAGGATGGCGACGCCGGCGATGCGTTTCTCCGCCATGGCCAGGAAGATTTCCCGGCGGATCCCCAGTTCCGGGCACACCCGGGAGAAATACCACCGGGCAAACCCAGGATATACCGCCGGCAGATGCCGCAGCTCCCGGTACACCCGTGTCAGCAGCCCCTTTCCGGTTCTGCCCAGGCTGTACGCCGCGGCGGTTTCCGGGGTAATTCCGGAGGCCCGGATAATGTTAATGGTTCCGGTCATACGCTACCATCCCAGCTTGAAGGATATAAAATTGGCCGCCAGCCCGGCCGCCAGCCCTCCCAGAAGGCCCAGCAAAAGGGTAAGGGCCAAAATAATCAGAATCTTGGCCTCCTGGCGCTGAAACCGGACCAGTACGGAAAAATCCCTGATATGTTCGTGGCCGTTGCCGTCTTTTTTGGGGGCCCTCTGGTAAAAATGATAGGCGATGAGCCTTTTTTCCCTGGGCAGTCCATAGGGTTCCCATATTTCCGGTTCCAGGTGGCGGCACCGGGTTTCTCCGCCGTGGTAGATAACCAGGTCCGCCGGATCCCGGAGGATAAAATAATTTACCGAGCGGATGCCAAAGAGGCTGCCCCTGCCGATGTGGTTCCGGCATTCCCTGTCGCAGCTTCGGATGTCGTTCAGCCTAAAGTCAATTATCTCGGTACTGGTAAGGTAGTCGCTGAACCGGCTGATATCCCTTTTATGGGTGCTTATAAGGCCCCGGTCGTTTTCCCTGGGGATCGTGATGCGGAACCGGAAATAGTACTGTTTGAGGGGTTTTCCCATGGTTTCGGTGTTGATCGTGATAATCCTGCCCTGGACGTTTAGGTCCTGCCCCATAAGCAGGGCGTGGAGGATAAAGGGATCCCCTTCCTTGGGGCGTATGATAAAGTCCTGTTCCCCGCTGTCGAACTCGTAGCTTTCGTTAAACACGGCCCTTATCAAGGGGGGATTTTCCCGCAGCAGGCCGGCCAGGTCTTCGCAGCTCTGAAACGCAAAGGGGCTGTAGAGATGGATGCTTTTGATGTCATCGATCCCCCGTACCATGATTCCAAAATCAATTTTTATCGGGCCCTTTTCATGACTGCCCTCTTTCCAGAGGTTGATATGCACCCAGGCTTCTTTTTTATCCCCGCCCTGGCCGGCGCAGTTTGTGCAGCCGGGGGTGTACCACAGAACAAAGCTATACACGGGCCCCTCCCTGGTTCCCGCATGGTTCCGCCGGGGCGCCCCGGCGGCAGCGGATTTTCCGGTGTACGTGTATGGAGGGTCCAGGCGGCAGTTTCAACATCCAGTCCTAAAAACGATCTTTCTTTGATACTATACGCCGAAGGAGCCGGATGTCAAATGCCTTCCGGCCTTCCCCGGCCAGGGCGTTTTCTGCGGGATGGGGTATTGACAGCGGCGGTATCAGGGGGTATGATGGTACTACCAATTTGGTTCCCTCCGCCGAATTGCTATTGGGCCGGCGGGAATACCAACGGTATCTGGATTTGGGGAGGTACGATATGGATATTGGAGAACTGGTGGCAAAATCGCGGATAGCCCAGAGGACTATCGCCGGGTACCCGCAGGAAAGGATCGACGCTGTGGTACGGATGCTGGCCAAGGTGGTCTATGACAACGCCGAGCCCCTGGCAAAGCTGGCGGCGGAAGAAAGCCGCATGGGGGTCTACGAGGACAAAATTGTTAAGAACAAGGGCAAGGCCCGGCTCCTCTGGTACGGCCTCAAAGGCAAAAAATCCGTGGGTATCCTGGAACACGACAAGGAGGCGGGGATAGCCCTGGTGGCCAAGCCCATGGGTGTCATAGGGGCGGCCACACCCTGTACAAACCCCATCGTTACCCCCATGTGCAACGCCATGTTTGCCGTCAAGGGGGGGAACTCGATCATCATTGCCCCCCATCCCCGGAGTACAAAATGCGCCGCCCGGCTCAAGGAACTCTACGACGCCGAATTCGACAGGCTCTCCTGCCCCAAAGATATTTTCCTGGTGATCAAAGAACCCACCGTAGAGCTTTCCACCGCGTTGATGAAGGCTGTGGATGTGGTTATCGCCACTGGCGGGGCGGCCATGGTAAAGTCCGCCTACTCCTCCGGTAAACCCAGCTTTGGGGTTGGGCCCGGCAATGTACAGGGCCTGGTGGATGATGACGTAGATTTTGGGGAGACCGCTAAAAAGATGATCCAGAGCCGGGCCTTCGACAACGGCATTATCTGTTCCGGCACCCAAACGATCATCGCCAGCAAGCGTAACTACCGGGCCGTCATTGACGCCTTTGTAAAAAACGGCGCCTGTTATGTGGATAACCCCGCCCAGGTAGACACTTTCCGTAAGGCGCTTTTCCCCAACGGGCAGATAAATAAAGATTCCGTGGGCCAGGGCGCGGCGGCCATTGCGGACCTTGCGGGAGTAGATGTGCCCGCGGGAACGAGGGTAATCATCCTCAAGCCCGAAAAGTACGGCAAGGAAGATTTTCTTTCCAGAGAAAAGATGTGCCCCGTCATGACCGCCTACGAATACAGTACCTGGGAAGAGGCCGTGGATATAGCCCATGCAAACCTGCTGGTAGAGGGGGCGGGCCATTCGGTGGATGTCCAGTCAAATACGAAGGACCACATTGAATATGCCGGCCTTAGGCTGCCCGTTTCCCGCATTTTGGTAAACCAGATATGTACCTCCATGAACGGCGGGGCTTTCCAGAATTCCCTTTCGCCCACCACCACCCTGGGCTGCGGAAGCTGGGGAAATAATTCGATCAGCGAAAACCTCTCCTACTATCATCTCTTTAATAAATCCCGCATCGCCTATGTGAAGCCTTCGTGGAACCAGCCCGGCGATGAAGAGATTTTCGGCTAGGGAGCATACCCGGCGGGCAGTCCGGTGTGATCCTGAGGAGACATTATGAAGCTGTTGGAATATCAGGCAAGCGAGCTTTTTGCCAAATACGGGCTCCCCGTTCAGCGGGGCCTTGTTATCAATGCCAGGGAAGGAGCGGCGGAAAAGATCCGCGCCGCGGCTTTGCAGTTCCCGGTGGTGTTAAAGGCCCAGGTCCAAATTGGGGGCCGGGGCAAGGCCGGGGGGGTACAGTTTGCCGGGAGCCCCGAAGAGGCGGCATCGCTCTGTGATAAGATGCTGGGCATGGATATCCGGGGCCTCAAGGTTAACGAATTGCTGGTGGTGGAAAAAAGGACCATTGCCATAGAGTGGTATCTTTCGATCATGCTGGACCGGTATTCCAAGGCGCCGCTCCTTATTTTTTCTCCCCTGGGGGGCATGGACATTGAAGAAACCGCTAAAACCAGCCCGGATAAAATCGCCAAGGCGCCCATGGATCCCCTCCGGGGAGTCCAGGACTATACCATTGCATACGCCCTGGACAAGACCGGGGCGGATAAACAGTATGCGGCCCAGCTTAAGGACATAATCGAAAAGCTCTACCGTATGTTTTTCGATTACTATACCATGCTGGTAGAGATCAACCCCTTAGCCATAGACCCGGCGGGAAACCTCATCGCCCTGGACGGAAAAGTGGAGGTGGACGACAACGCCCTCCCCTATCTGCCGGACATTGCCGCCTACCGGGACAAGCTCCAGGAAGACCCCCAGGTAATCGAAGCCCGGAAGGTGAACTTTCTCTTTATCCCCGTGGAAGAAACCGGGGATATCGCCGTCATGTCCAACGGTTCGGGAATGTTGATGAGCTGCATCGATCTTATCACCCAAAAGGGAATGTCTATCCACGCCGCTCTGGATCTGGGCGGGGGCGCCACCGCGGACCGGATCGCCGAAGCGGTGCGGATCATGCTGTGCCGCCCCCAGGTTAGTACGGTATTTATTTGCGTCTTCGGCGGTATTACCCGCTGCGATGAAGTTGCCAAGGGAGCTGTGGCGGCGATGCAAAAACCGGAAGCGGCGGGAAAGCATTTAATCCTCCGCATGGAGGGTACCAACAAGGATGATGCGGCCAAAATCGTGGCCACATCGGGCCTTCCCATCACCGTGGCGGAGGGAATCCCCAATTCGGTGGAGGTGATCTACCGGATAAAAGAAGGGGCGCGTAAATCATGAGTATTATCATGGATGAAAATACGAGGCTTTTGGTTCAGGGGATAACAGGCCGGGAAGGAAATTTTCATACCCGGACCATGCTGGAATATGGAACCACTGTGGCGGCCGGCGTTACCCCCGGCAAGGGCGGCCAGGATGCGGTCTTTGACATAAACGGGAAAGAGATACGGGTACCGGTGTTTAACACGGTCCGGGAAGCGGCGGACAAGACAGGATGCAACGCCACGGTGATCTTTGTGCCGGCGAAATTTACCCCCGCGGGGGTGTACGAAGCCGCCGATGCGGGGCTCCCCGTCATTATAACGATCTCCGAACATACGCCGGTCCACGAAATGATGAAGTGTTACTATGCGGCCCGCCAGAAGGGGCTTAGGCTTTTTGGCCCCAACTCCTTCGGTATTATTTCGCCGGGAAAGTGCAAGGCCGGTTTCATGGCCCATAAATACTACATTCCCGGCCCCGTGGGAATCATGAGCCGCAGCGCCACCAACTGTTATGAAACGGTGATGATGATGACCGCCTGCGGTGTAGGCCAAAGTACCTGTATCGGCGTGGGGGGAGACATGATACCGGGTTCCACCTTTACGGACCTGCTCCCGGATTTCCAGGCCGATCCGCAGACCAAGGCCATAGTCCTTATCGGCGAAATTGGCGGCAGTGAGGAAGAGATTGCCGCGGACTATATCAGCCGCCAGGTAACTAAGCCTGTGGTGGCCCTTATTGCGGGGAAGAATGCGCCCAAGGGAAAAAACATGGGCCATGCCGGGGCCATCGTGGCCGCCGACGGTACGGGAAGTGCGGAAAATAAAGAAAAGGCCCTCCGCGCCGCGGGGGTTCACATCGCCGAAAGTACCACCCATATTGTGGATATTCTTAAAACACTGGATGTGGGAAAGTTCTAAAAACGCTGTTCAGAAAATTCGCCAGCTTTACCGGCGCGGCTTCTGAATAATTTTATAGAAGAGACGGGAGTTGTTGTATGGACACTTTTGATGCGGCGGTGATTGGCGGCGGCCCCGGCGGCTATATTGCGGCCATACGCTGCGCCCAGCTGGGAAGAAAAACGGCCCTCATTGAAAGCCGGGACCTGGGGGGAACCTGCCTTAACCGGGGCTGTATTCCCACCAAGGCCCTGCTCCATACGGTGGAATTGTACGGCGAGGTAAAAAACCACGGCAAGGAACTGGGGCTTGTGAGCGAAGGGCTGGCCATCGACTATGCCGCCCTGGTCGCCCGGAAGGATGCGGTCGTAGGCTGCCTCCGCCGCGGCATTGAGGGCCTCGTTAAAGGAAAAAAGATCACCCTCATCAGGGGGAGCGCCGCCTTTTCCGGCGCAAAAACCCTCAACGTCCGCGGGGCGGACGGGGCCGCCGTACAGTACGGGGCGGAAAACATTATCATTGCCACAGGGTCCGAGCCCGCCTCCATTCCCGTCCCCGGCGCGGAACTTCCCCTGGTCCTTAACTCCGATGCGGTTCTCTCCCTTACCAAAGCGCCCGAATCAGCGGTCATCATAGGCGGCGGGGTCATAGGGATTGAATTCGCCACCCTGCTGAACGGCATGGGGAAAAAAATCACCATTATTGAAATGCTTCCCCGGATCCTCAACGGCATGGACCGCAGTATCTGCGAAGGTATGACAAAGATTCTGGAAAAACGGGGCGTGGAAATTCATACCGGAGCAAAGCTGCTGGAGATTAAACATACGCCCCAAGGCGCCCTGGGGGAAATGACCTGCGTCTACGAGGAAGGTACAACGAAAGAAGCCGGGGGCGGCATTGTTATTATGGCGGTGGGACGAAGGCCGGTAAGCGGGGACCTCAACCTGGCCGCCGCGGGGGTCGCCGAAACCAGGGGCTTTATCA
>JAITHE010000002.1 GCA_031280125.1 Treponema sp. | reverse complement strand
TTTGGGGTCATGGCAAGCCAGTTTGAATCCTTTGTGGATCCCCTGATCATCCTCTTTTCGATACCCCTTTTGGCCGTGGGGGTGATCTGGATCTACAAAATCGGGAACCAGCCCCTTTCGCTCTTTTCCGTGGTGGGGGTCGTCGCCCTGGTGGGGGTGGTGGTGAACAACGGCATCGTCCTTGTGGACTATACCAACACCCTCCGGGCCCGTGGAATGAAAGTCCGGGAAGCCTGCGTGGAAGCGGGCCGGAACCGCCTCCGGCCCATCCTGATGACCACCCTCACCACGATCCTTGGGATGATCCCCATCGGCTTTTTTCCCGGCCCCGGAGCGGAGACGATCCAGCCCATCGGCAAAACCTTTGTGGGGGGCCTTACGGTTTCGTCTTTGATGACCCTCTTTTTAACCCCCGTGCTGTACTCCGTTTTTAATTCCCGCCATGACCGGAAAAAGGAGCGGCGCCAGAGAACCGCTGATTAACCCGGTACCCACTTTTTACATTTACGGTATTATAATACCAGAATATCTAGTATTAAGATACTATAATTTCCATTATCATAGTATTAGTATTTATAGTATTATAATACCATTTTTTTTATTATTGACATATCTCTATTTATGAGCTTATAATTCCATAAATAAGAGGATTATATGACCGTTATTACCCGTTCGCTATGGAACTATATGGATAAGGTCCTCCGGGAACGCCCCCTGGTATACCTTAACGGTCCCCGGCAGACCGGAAAATCGACCCTGGCGGGGAATCTACCGGGCACAACGAACTACCTCAGCTTCGATTCCCCCGTGGTTTTGACGGCGGCCAGGGCGGACCCCGCCGGATTTATCCGATCCCTCCCGGCGGACAGGCTGAATATCATCGATGAAATCCAGACGGCCCCGGAACTGTTTCCCTTCCTTAAAATGGCGGTGGACGAGGCCAGAGGGCAGGGCCGGGGTCGGGGGCTCTATCTTCTTACTGGCTCGGCCAACCTCATGGCCCTGCCCCGGCTTTCGGAGGCCCTGGTGGGGCGTATGTCGGTGTTGACCCTCCTTCCCTTTAGTACCAGCGAATACCTCCAGACGGGGCGCAATTTTATCGTAAACCTCTTTGACGATACCCTGGAATACCGGCGCTACGGGGCCGGCCCGGAACTCCCGGAACTTATGGCCGCCGCCAGCTTTCCCGAACCGGCCCTCCACCCGGACATGGACCGGATCCGCTGGTTCGACGACTACCTTAGCACCCTCCTTCAGCGGGATGTCCGTACCGTGGCGGACATTCGCAACCCCCTCCGGGCGGTAACGCTCCTTTCGGTTTTGGCCATGCGGGCCGGAGGCCTCCTTAACAACAGCCTGGCCGCCCGGGAAAGCGGTCTGGACGTTAAAACCTATGAGCGCTACAAGGGGGCGGCCATTAACACCTTCATCATTTTTGAGGTTCCCGCATGGTCCAAACCCAACCGCCTGGCCAAGCGTTTTACCCGGTCTCCCAAGCTGTTTTTTACCGATGTGAACCTCCTGACCTATCTTTTGCGGCGGGACATGGGGGACATATACCGTAACGACCGGATCACCATGGGGCGGCTCTTTGAAAACTTTATCGCCTCGGAGATTATGAAAAACGCCGCCCCCCTCCCGGATTTGTCGGTTTCACACTTTAGAACCTCGGACCAAAAGGAAGTGGATTTTGTCCTGGAACGGGCAGACGGCGGAACCGTGGGTATCGAGGTCAAACTCAGCGGCTCCCCGGACAAGCACGATTTTGCGGGCCTCAAGGTACTCCGGGAAGCGGCGGGGGACCGCTTTAGGCGGGGGGTGGTACTCTATCCGGGAACGGAGCTGGTTTCCTTTGGGGAAGAACTGTGGGCCCTGCCCCTGCCTTACCTCTGGGAAAACTGAGGTGACTGACACAGACAGCCTGGAGTTTTGCCCCTCTTTGGACCGGCGCCGTTCCCAAAAAAACAGACGGGGAGGGGCAAAACTCTGTTGCTGTTCACCTTCGGTGAACAGCCGCCTACCAGCCGTTGGAAGTCTCGACGCCGGTTAAATTGACCCCGACGATGGACCCGCCGCTCTTCTTCACATTGGAGGGAGTTCCTCCGGTATTGCCGCTGACATTGGCGGAACTTGCCGGGTCGTTCACGGTAAAGGTCCCTGCGTAGGCATACACGCCGCCGGCGGTGCCGCCGGTGTTGCCGCTGATGGTACTATCGCCGTTCATGGTAAAGCCAGCGCCGCTAAACATAAGGTCCAAGTATACGCCGCCGGCCATGTTGGTGCCGCCGGTGTTGCCGCTGATGGCGCCGCCGTCCATGGTAAAGCTACAGACGCCTATCATATACACGCCGCCCGTGCAATTGGAGCCCCCTGTATTGCCGGTGATACTGGCGCCGCTCTTCATTATAAGGTTTCCGCCATTGATAAACACCCCCGCTGCGTAGGTGCCGCTGCTCAAGTTGTTTTGCAGCGTGGCCCCGCTGTCCAGGATAAGGGTGGCGTTGGTTACCACCTGTACCATCGGTACACCGACGGAAGAGTTGTTACCACCGTCCAGGGTGATGTTGCTCAGCGTCAGAACCCTATTAGAGCCCTGTACCGTGAAAAAGGAGCCGGTGTGAGTACCCCCCGGTTGATGATATGGCCCCCGCCGTCAAGGTATCTATTACCGGAGACAGTTACCGTTATCAGGCCGTCCATGTCGATGTTGGCCGTCTGCCTGTAATAGCCGGGGGTGGTTCCCAAGCCCAACTCCACCATTTCCATGTAGGTGCCAAAGAGCCAGGGGTCGGCGGCGGTTCCGGACCCGACGGGGAAGTAACTGCCCACGGTTCCGCCGTTACGGGTAAAGGTCGCGCTCCTGGCATATACATCGTCGCCTATATTGGCGGTATTACCGCTGATGTTCCCGCCTGAGTGGTTAAAGGTCCCGCCGGAGGCCACATACACCCCGCCGCCGTTACAGCCGGCGGCGGTAACGTGATTGCCGGTAATACTCCCCCCGTTCATGGTAAAGGTTCCGCCGTTTTGGACATGCACTCCGCCGCCGCCGCTACCGGTATTGGTATTCCCCGTAATCGCCCCGGACTGGAGGACCAGCGCTGCCGTGGATTGAATATTCACCAGCTCGGCGGTATTGCCGATCACCCCCGTCAGGGTGGGACCGTCGATGGTAAGGGTTCCGATGTTGACACCGAACAAAGTACCGCCTCGTGAGGGACGGAAAAAACGGCCTCACGCTGGCTTCTGATCATCCCTTCTGGAAAACCTTCGGGTTCCCGCCCTACCACTACCAGTGCCGGACCGGGATCCAGGCGGTGTACAAAAGCCAGATAGGACAGGGCGTCCAGGTGGAAAACCCCGCCATGGACGACATGAAAAAACAGTTTGCGCCGATGAAGGGGTTTGGGGGGAACCCGCTGGAAAAAGAAAGCTGGTGGAAGATCACGCCGGGGATGGTGGAGCGGGCGGGAAAGTACGGAATCGATGGAGACGTGGTTCTTCTCGCCCATAAACTGGGGATGGCGAACTATGCCCTGGAACTGGTCAAGGGTTATGAAACACTCTTTGTTTCCAAGAGCGGCGGCTATGTGAAAAAAGCAAAGCTGGCAAAACCGGGTAAAGAAAACCGTAACGAAAAGGGCCACTGGGTCGAGACGGATGAATTGGGAACAGCGCAAAAGGCCGCCGACAGCGGACACCAGATTTTCTTTCTGCCAAAAACAAAGGTCCAGGGCATCTCAAATTTGGATGTCATTATTGATAATGATTTGGCCGAAATCAAGCACATTTTTACAGCAACCGAAAGGGCTATCGATACAGCCATAAAGAGCGCTAAAAAGCAGGGGGCGAGTACCGTTCTGATTGAAATCGTAACCCTGGACTTGTCATGGGAAACCGTTAAAAAGGCCGTAGAAGACCGGCTGGGAAGCCATGTAAGAAAAGCCCTGATTTACTGGAAGGGTACATTGCATACCCTTCTAAAATGAAGAACCTGTCAAGATCCTTTCCCGAAACCGGGATAAGACTCAACAGGCTCTCTCTAAACTATCGCCCCAAAACCTTAAAAAGTCAAGGGGAATTTTTATGGAAAAACCCGGCGTTGCCGGATGGGCCGGAAGGCCAAAAATAACGGGCAGAGCCCGGCGGGTGTAGCCGCCGGACAGGCGCTGACACGCCTCCAGGATACCCTGATCCGCCCGACCTAGCACTAGGCGGTTTCTTTATGGTGTATTCCTGTCTTTTGGTAAAGCCCAAACAACTGTAGGGGTCTTTATGAAAACACCGCTTTCGTACTATGGGGGCAAACAGCAGCTTGCCTCCCGAATTCTCCGGCTTATCCCGGAACACCGGATTTATTGCGAGCCTTTCCTCGGCGGGGCCGCTATATTTTTCGCCAAAGAGCCTTCCCCGGTCGAGGTGATCAACGATACCAACGGGGAGCTTATCAACTTTTACGAGGTGCTCCAGCGGGATTTTACGGCCCTTGAACGGGAGGTTGCCATCAGCCTTCACAGCCGCAAACAGCACCGCCATGCCGAAGTAATTTACCACAACCCGGAGATGTTCGACCGGGTAAAGCGGGCATGGGCGGTCTGGATGCTGGCAAACACTTCCTATGGCTGTATGCTGGACGGGGGTTACGGCTTTGACCGGGTGGGGACCGCCAGCAAAAAACTGGACAATAAACGCCTTTCTTTTTCGGTTGATTACGCCGTCCGGTACTCCTGGCCCCCGCTAGACTTGAGGACTATCTCATACCCTGTCAGTTGCCCGGCCACGGTGGAGGGGTTGTAGAGAAATTTACCGGATCCCCCCTGGCTTACGAAAAATTCCGGGTCGCCTGAGTCCTTAAACGTGAAATTAAATCTCATTCCCTCGGCCCCTTCCGGCTTATCGGATTCCCCCGAATAGGGGCTAAAACACCCGGCGAGGGCGAGGATTACGACGCTAAAGGATAAAAAAGTGTCCGGTGAGCTAACGGAGAACGGAGAACCGGTTTTTAAGTATACCGTCAAAACCGGGCTCGTGTCTAGTCCCCGATACCCCACTAATATGGCTCTTTTTCATGGTTTTAACTCCTTTGTCAGTATCTTGCTATAACTATCATATCACCCTTGCGTCGAAATTGTCAACCATTGGCCGGTCTTTTTTCGCCATTGGCCGCCCGGCGAGGCTCCCGCCAGGGAATTCTACACAAAGACACCAAGCCACGGAGAAGAAGAGGATGAACGAATGACGCTAAAGCAAGGCTTCGGCGTCCAGTTCGCAGGCGGTACAGGGGACGGCCACGCCCCAGTTTTCCAGTACCTGCGGGTGTAGTTCGCCAAAGACCCCCAGGGCTGTTCCGCCGTACCGGATCGCCGCGGCCCTGCCGGGGATAAACCGGGGGTCCGCAGATTCCTCCACCCCGTAGTCTCTGGCAAGGTAATAGAACAGGGTTTGCAGTTCCGCCGCCACGGTGTTAAAATTGGCCTCCGTTCCGGCGTGGAGAAAGCCCAGGTACTGCCGGGTTACGGAACCCTCGTTGGTCCCGGCGTCCAGCCGGGCGATTTTCCCGGTTTCAAAAATCCTGTGGGGATACGCCGCATGGCCCGAAACGGCCTCGCTCTGCATGAGGGAGGCCAGCACGCTGTCCCGGACATACTCGTAGTTTTCCGTCATGGGGTTGGAGATACGGATGATCCGGCTGCCGTCGCCGTTCATCCTTTCCACCAGGTCTTTGCGGGAACCGAGGTAGTTGTAGATCATTTCCTGATACCCCAGGCCCGCCATGATTTCCTTGATCCGGCGGCTCCAGATTGTCAGCGGAGTAAGGCGGCCCACGGTAAAATCCCGGGGCCGCTCGGGCTTAAAGCTCGAAAGGCCCCGGCCCATCATGATGTCTTCCATTACGTCCGCGGCGTGGAGGAAGTCGTTGCGGTACTCCGGGGGCCAGGCCCTAACGCCGGGGCCGGGCTTTGTGTTTCCGCCCCGTTCCGTATCCTCCGCCGCTTCCGCCCGCACTCCCATGCGGGCCAGGGCCGCTACGCAGTCCGGGGCGCTCACTTTTTCGCCCAGGTATTTTTCGATCCGGGCAAGGGAACAAAACACCGGCTCCTGAAAGTAACAGGGAGTGGTATAGTTCCGCCCCAGGGGCGTGTCGTATTCGTAGGCGATTTCTACGGGTTCGATGGCAAAGCCGTGGTCCGCCAGATCGCAGGCCACGATGTTCAATGTCAGGTTTACCGCCCCCTGGTCGGTACCGGTGATTTCCACAAAGAGGTCCGCGTCTCCCACCTGGACGGCCCCCAGGTCCGCGGAGTTGATGATTGGCGGGTAGGAAAGGACCGCCCCGGCGGAGTCGGTCAAAAGGGGATGGATGGGTTCGTGTTCCTGGATAAAGGCGTACTCTTTTCCCTTGGGGTGCTGGCGCAGAATTTCCCGCAGGGTAAGGGGCGTTTTCCACTGGAGGGGCACAAAGGAAACGGCGTCGGGGTCCGCCCCCCTGTAAACGATGGGCCACCGGATCATCGCTGTCCGGTAGAGGCCCATGGAAACGGTCCGGCGTTTGCGGCCAAAGTTCCAGGCCAGTTTTTCCTGGGTCTGAATCATGTCCCGCAGCAGGGGATCGCTCACGGTCCGGCCCGACGCGACAAAGCCCGCCAGCCAGGGCCGTACGCCCCGGACGGTTTCCTGTACCAGGACCTGCCGCCGGGCCTTGTTCGCCGCTTTCGCCGGGCCGCCGTTCCCGCCACCGGGCCGGGGGCCGGCAAAAAAGGGATACGCCGGGATCGCCCCGCCATTGTACACCCGAAGCTGCCGGGCGCATCCGGCGGCGCCCCAGAGATCGGGCCGGTTGGTGTCGTTCAGTTCTATTTTGAGGGTCCGCTCCCCGGGGGGAAGGGATGTGTCGCCCTCTTCGTCCAACTCCGCCTTGGCGCAGGTGAGGGCCTCTTCAAAAGCTTCCTTGGTTTTCCAGGGGCTTTTTCCGCCGGGAAAACCCGCCAGGGCGTAGAATACCTCTTCGTTCACTTCGATCTTGGGCATGGCCTATGGTACGCCGGAAGGACCGTGGTTTTCAAGACCGATTACACTGATGAACACAAATGGCACAGGCCATCAGTCTTTATCCGCGCCATTCGTTGATCCGCTTTCTTGACCGCTAATGGCACAGATAAAGACACAGATGACGCAGATAAAAACATCTGTGTAATCCGTGTCCCATCAGGATCATCAGCGGTAAAATAGAAATTATTCGTCTCCATTCGTTGATCCGTTTTCTCTATCTTTCCCGTTTCCTTTTTTCTTTTAATACCTTGAACATCTGCTTCATTCCGGATTTGCTTCCGAACATACGGTTTATCTTTTCGTTTTCCAGCTGGCGGGAGTTGAGTCCCTCGTAGGACATTTCCCGTTTGAGCTTTTGATAGCTTTCAAACCGTTTTGCCGGGAGGGTTCCTTTTTCGATGGCTTCCCTGACGGCGCAGCCCGGTTCGGCGCCGTGGGAACAGTTGCCGAATTTACATTCCGCCGCCAGGTCTTCAATATCCTCAAAGGTTTTGGAAAGATCCCCCGTATAGATCTGCAGTTCCCGCATACCGGGGGTGTCGATCACCAGGCCGCCGCCGGGGAGGAGGATAAGTTCGCGGCGGGTGGTGGTGTGCCGGCCCCTGTCGTCGTCCTCCCGGATTTTTCCGGTGGCAAGGAGTTCCCGGCCCGCCAGGCGGTTGATCAGCGTCGATTTGCCCACCCCCGAAGAACCTATAAAGGCAATGGTTTTGCCCGGCCTGATATAGCCCCTTATTTCGTCCAGGCCGCCGGAATGTTCCCCGGAATGTTCTACCGAGGAAACCACCGTGTCCACCCCCGGAGCCACGGCGGCGATTTCGTCCCGTTTGCCCCGCACGTCATCGCAGAGATCGGCCTTGGTAAGGAGGATCACCGGTACGGCCATGCTTTCCCAGGCGGCCGTTACATACCGTTCAATGCGCCGGAGGTTAAAATCGGCGTTGAGGGAGGTGCAGATAAAAAGGAGGTCGATGTTGGCGGCGATGATCTGCGGCCCCCCGGCGCTGCCCGCCGCCTGCCTGGAGAATACGCTGGTCCGGGGCAGCACCTGGTGTATGACGGCGCTGCCGGAACGGTCATCGGTTCTGTCTATCATCACCCAGTCCCCCACCGCCGGAAAGGCGGCGCCGCTTTCGGCATTGTAGGACAGCTTCCCCGAGACTTCCCCGGCCAGCTCGCCCCCTTCGCAGACCAGGCGGTATACGTCACGGTGCTGGCCGCAGACCCTGGCCGGAAAGAGACCGGGCCAGCGGGCAGCTTCTTCCCGTACATGGCTTGAGAGACCGTAATCCTGTAAATCCACGGAATGCCCCCTGGACTGTTCGGTCATTATTGATCGGTCGTTACTGATCGGCCATTTCCGAAAGGGGAATGGGTTTGGGTGAATTGTTTTCGCCCTCGGTTTTGGCCAGTTCTTCCAACAGTTCCCGTCCCCGGCGGGACAGTTTTTCCGGAATCTGGACCATAAGCTTGATCCAGAAGGAACCCCGGCGGCCTCCGGAGGGAACTCCCTCGTCCCGGATCCGCAGCAGTCTGCCGTTGGGGGTTCCCGGCGGAACCTTGACCTTGAGGGTTTTTCCTTCCAGGGTGTTGACGTGGATCTCCGCCCCCAGGG
>JAITHE010000161.1 GCA_031280125.1 Treponema sp. | reverse complement strand
TCCGCCTTTCGTTTTGTTTTAGCAATTCCTGTTTCCGGTGTTTTTCCAGTACCGGCCTGATTTTGATAAAATCCTTTGAGTATTCCTTTTTGAGCGGGTTGGCGTTCGGGCTTGCGTTTCTGCTCAGTCTTCGCTGCGGCTCACCAAAAGCCTTTGACACCGGAGCCCAAAATCCCCCGATAACACAATCAGCGTCATAGCACGACCATTTGAAATATTGGGCAAGGCTCGTTTTGCTCTTGGTCCATACGCAGGTTTCGGGGCTGGTGATCTTTACATACCCTTCGGCGAGAAGGACGGGAAGGTCTTCATGGAATTGCGGGAAAGTCATAAAACATTCTCGTAAAGCCCCTTGGGGCTCGAAACCGCCGGGCGAATTACCCATTGCCGCAATGCTCCTTTAACAAATGGTAGAAGCCGGAACAGTGGGAAATCACTGCCCCGGCCTATTGATAATCATGGTCTAGAACTATCATCTTTAATGATATTCTATTTCAATTTTTCCCTGCTTTTACCGAAAGGCCCTGGATTTTGCTGTATAATTTCAATTTCGTTTACTTTACCCATATACTACTCCGGGGGAAGCGTATCAATTTCCTGTGATAAAGTATTTCTGTCTGTCATGATGTAATTATACGGGCTTTTTCCATCGGGGACAACGGATTATCCACAATCCTATCCCAATCGGGGACTCGCGCGTGCGCGGGTCCCCGATTTTTTCCCCGATCTCCAGCGATAAAAAGTACAGCAGACGCCCTGCAGGGGTCCCCGTGTTTTCTTGACAAAACCTTCAAAGAGGGTATCATAAATGAAAAGTGATTCACTTCAAGGAGATAAACGATGATTATTGGTATTGATCCTGTTATCAGCCCGGAGTTGCTGGATACCCTGTTCCGCATGGGCCACGGGGACGAAATTGTCCTGGCCGACGCGTTTTTCCCCGGTAACTCCTTTAATTCACGGGTGATCCGGGCGGACGGCATTCGAATTCCCGCCCTTTTAGAGGGTATTTTGGCGTTGATCAACCTGGATTCCTATGTTCCCCAGCCGGTGGCCATGATGGCCCCCGTACCGGGGGATGCCCTGGACCCGGAAACGGAAAAATCCTACCGGGCGGTGATTGACCGGCGCTGGCCCGGTACGGCCCCGGTGGAACGGGTGGAGCGTTTCGCCTTTTATGAGCGCTGTAAAGGAGCCTCTGCGGTGGTGATGACCGGGGAAACCGTCAAGTACGGTAATATTATCCTAAAAAAGGGGGTTATTCCCCTGGGAAAACCGGCCTAGAGCCCATACCAGCGGGGCGCAAGATGCACCACCAGCAGATGGGGACCGCCGGGGTAGGTGATGGGCAAAGACGGGTTGTCCGGCAGGCGGTCCAACCGGGGTGTGGGTGTCGTCCGGCAAGGGCAGCAGCGGCGCCGGTAAGCCGGCCAGGGTGAGCGGTGGAGGCAGCAAGAAATGTTTCCTGATAAAGCGGGCCCCGGCCTCCATCTCCCTAAAAGCCACGCTGCACTCAACCACGCTTGGCGCCGTCCGTTCCCCGCTTTTTACAACCGCCAGTATGGTTTTGACGTTTGCGGCGGCGGTCAATCCGATAACGCGCTCCGAGGGATATTCCACGCCGTTGCTTTAGTCTGGACTACCTGAAGCCAGGTTTCCACCAGGTGAAGCTGTCCGTCCCGTGAATTAGGATACCAGTCTGTTCCCATACTTTTCTCCTTAAATTTGACAACACAAGGCATTTTTGCCCTATTTGCTTTCCGTATTTTTAGTTAAATCAACCCTTTGGAGTTAGTAAATCTCCGGCAATTCACGTCCAATCGCCGGAGATTAATCTTTGGGCAATGCTGATTAACTTTGATCCCGCAACGAAGTTTTCAGTACGCTAATCAGCGTTGCCCTTCACCGTCTCTCGTAACTCTCTAAGTTACTGCGAGATGGTTTATAATAACGTAGCGTTGATTCATTCTCGATTGAATAAACCGGTGCCTCCTCTGCGCTCATGGAAACGGTTTCAATCCACTTTACGTTTTCTTACGCTCCTTTCCCTGTTTCCGGTATTCCGTAACCGCCGCCGTTATGGCGGCGGCAATGTCCGGTGTTGCCGCCCCGCTTGTGTTTTGGACATTCGGTGACGGCCGTACATCTTTATCCCAGCCCATCTTATGTACCAGCTTTGCGGTCAGGTTCACGCAGATTATCATAAACCACAAAAAAGCAAACACCACGGTCATGCCGAGTACGGTTAACAAGACGGCCTGTTCGAGCATTTCGGCAATTGTCATACGGGGGCCTCCTCATCTTCTACCGCCCGCAAATGATGGGAGAAGCACCAGCCTTCCTGGCCCTTTCCCATGTCCGCTTTCTTTTGGTTTTCACTGCGCACATAGACCCAGGGCATACGCGCCTGGTTGTCTTCCGCCAATTCCCCGGATTTCAGATAGGTAACCACAGCGCCTATCTTTAAATAATCATTGACCTCTGGGCTGACTTCCTGTTCCGGAAACAGGTACATGTGCCGGGTCAACCGGTATTTTTTGTTGGGAACAAGTTCAAGTTCCATGTATTTCTCCTTCTGTTTTAATGAAACCGGGAAAAAATGCGGTGCATTTCATCCGGGCCGCCGGCGTTCCGCAAGAGTTCCAGACCGCCGGAATTAATCAGGGACATAATCCGGTTAAGAACGCGCAGATGTTTTTCACGGGGCGCATCGCCCATAATAATCAAAAAAACGCAATGAACCGGCTTTTCATCAAGCGCCCCATAGGCAATGCCGGATTTTGAAAAACCAAACGCGCCGAAAATGCCGTCTGTCCCCGGATAATACCCGTGGGGCACCGCAACGCCCGGAGCAACGGAGGTGTTTAGTTTATTTTCCCGTTCCTGTATTGCCCGCAGGCTGATGTCCCGGTCCAGGGCGGGATGAACCGCAGTTACGGCCTGGACAAGCTCGCTGAAGACCTCGTCCCGGGTTGTGCTTTCCAGGTTAGGCTTTATCGCTTGTTTGTCAAAGATATCACTGAGCAGCATACTGATTCCTCCGCTCTTTTTTGTCTGCGATGTAGAGATCGACAGGCACCATGATAAGAGCGGCGATTCCACACACGCCCAAGCCAATCACAAAGGCATACTGAATTGCCCTGAAGAAAACACCGGCTGATTGATGATAAAACGCCAATGCACAGCCGGCGATTACGGTTAATCCAAGCGCCGCCGCGAGGGTCAGCCAAAAAATTTTCCAAAATAGATTCATCACAAATACTCCTGTTTTGATGAACAGCAAGCCGGTCATGAAAACAAAATGGTACCGCGAACAAAACCCGCGGGTGTTTTCAGCCGCTTGATTGCCCTGGGAACCAATCCCAAAACATGATGAGTCTTGAGAAAGCCATGTAACGGGAAAAAATCATGCTATTGGCAAAACAGGGATCAGATTCGAAGTTTTAGAAGAATGGTGCTTTTTATGTTATGTACCGCGGCTTTGGCAATAAGCCTGACGGCGGTGTACAGGAGGCCCGTTCCGGCAGTAAAGGCGCCTGCCGGCGTTCCCGCGCGAAGCGAACCATGCCGTAACGGAGAGAACGAATGATCTTTTGCGGCGCGGGTTGCCAAAAGACATTCGACCGGGCAGGTAACGGCAGTTAAAAATACGCTTTTATCCGTTATGGGTACCTGCGGGGTCTTCAAAATACGGGGGGCATCCAGGGACATAAAGGTGAACATTCCCATCGTGGCAAGCGCGAGATACACCGCCGCCGCATAAGAAAGCCATTTTTTTACCGCATACCGTCCCATAGACTCACTCTATCATACGCCGCGATTTTTTGCAAGAAGGAAGACAGGGGGCGGATAAAGAACCCCGCCTTTCCAATCAAGGGAAAGCAGGAGCATTAAAATAAGGAAAATTTTACACCGGCTTTTTCTTGTATGATGCGTCTCATCTTCAAATGGCAGGTTCAAGACTTTGGAATGAGGCAGGAGCTGTTCAATTAATATCGGGACATTGAAGCTGCCGGGCGTGCGTAGCACTACTGCCAGCCATTTCTGAGGATTTATTCCTCCTTGTTTGAGCTGCTTCCTGTGAAGTCCACGCAAGCCCAACAGCGGCACAAGCGGCCGCTGCAATAATTCCCCGCCGCTATCAAAATATAGTGCGGTAATTCACGGCGCAATATGCCGCCAAGAATAAAACTGCCAAAGGTTAATGTGGCTGCATCAAGCAGCAGCGCATTTTCTTTTATATTTGCCGGAGCTTTCTCCGTCCCTGTTCTATTCACCGGATATACTGCTTGCCAGAAGGCTTTACAAGCGGCAGCAAGAGAACGGGGGCGGCGTGCGCCTTCTCCACTCGCAATTCCCCACTTTCCTTTCATTCCCTCTTTACGCTATACTCCCACCCATCATGTATGAACCGGCAGACACGCTGGTAATAAAGAAGGGAGCGCCCGGCAAACCGGATGCTCCCCTCCCCGCCGGAATGTTTTTCCAGGCGCCCTACCGGTCTATAACGATCCACCCCGAATTCATCCTGACAAAAATGGTGTGCCGGGGGTTTTCTCCGATGGGACGGAGTACGCTTGTCTTGTTCTTGATATCGAAACTTTCTGCCGAAGAACGCAGGTTAATGTAGCCGCTGTTGGTTTCCGCGTCCAGGTTAAAGGCCGACCCCCGGGGCAGGACAAGCTCCATCCGTCCGCTGTCGATCCGGAAATGCATATCCCCCGTGATTTCCGCCGCCTCCGCCTTGATAGTTCCCGAAACCGCCGAAGCGTTAATCCTTCCCCGGATCCGGTCAAGTTTCGCGCTTCCCGAAACAAGTTCCAGCCGGTGGGAGGGGCCGGAGAGTTCTCCGCAGAGGATGCTTCCGCTGGTAAGTTTGATCCGGGTCTCCCCTTCAAGATTTCCGGCCCGGCAGCTTCCGCTGGTAAGTTCCATGTCTATCTTTCCGGCGGAAAGACGCCTCAGAGTGATCGTACCGCTGGTCAGGGTTATGCTGATTTCTCCGGGGGTGGCCAGATCGCTTTCCCCCTTAAGGGCGCCGCTGCGCAGGGTGATTCGCAGGTTTCCCTGGAAGGACCGGGGAATGGCGATGCGGGCATTGTTTTTCCAGGGCGCCCAGAAGGGGGACCATTTCCCCTTGCTGCTTTCGATGCTCAGGGCGCCCTCTGAGGTTTTGACCTGTGCGGGTTCCATACGTCGGAGTTCTTCTTCTAGAAGGAGCCTGGATCCGCCGGTTTCCGCCAGGCCAATCTTTCCCGTATGGTAGGAAATGGAAATGGTGTGGATTCCCTCTATGGAAAAATCCCGTTTTTGTTCTTCCGCTCCCAGGGCGGCGCCCAGGACCAGCAGGATCACCGCCGCCAGAATAAGGCCCTTTGCCCCCCTGGCCGGGTTTTTCTTTTTCCCCCGTTCCATGATGGTTATTGTTTTTTCTTTCATTTTTTCGCTCCTCTCCTATTTCGCGGCGGCGGATTTTTTTGGCTTGCACAAAAGACCCTGGATCAAAAGCTGGACCGCGGTGGCAAAGATAAAGACCAGCCAGGAAAACCGGAAGCCCACAGCAAAGCCCAGTGCGACAAAGAGACCCAGGGCGCCGATCCAGATTGCCCCGGAAAAGAGGCCAAGCCTGACGGATACTGCCGGATCATCCCAGAGGGCTTCGGCGTTTTTCATTTCTTCCCGGTGGTGGGCCGCGGCCCAGGGTTTAAGCCGGTTTTTTTCGGTCAGGCAGAGAAAGGCCAGGAAGGCAATTCCCGGGATAAGAAAGGGAATTTCCGCCGCCAGAGCGGGCATAAGCCCCGGCAGTTCCGCCGCGCCAAAGAAGGTCCGCAGGGCGTCTCTGGATACGGCGAAGTAGGTCAGGGGAAAGAGGGTGATTCCAAAGGCTATAAGCCCTGCGGCCAGGGTGTACCAGGCGGCCCGCTTTTTTCCCATAGGGTAACGGACAGCGCTTTCCTGGGTAAGGCCCAGAAAGGTAAAACCCATAGCGGCGGCGGTAAAGAAGATTATCAGGGTACCAAAGGCGGCGATCCGGGCTTCTATTTCCACGGTACTCCGGGTACTAAAGGTGCCCCCTACGCTAAGGTAGCTTACCAGGGCAATGACGATCCCCAGGGCCAGGGCGGTTCCAAAAAACACATAGACCGCCACCCGCCAGGGTTTCATGTAGCGCCGGATTCCCAGGTAAGCGTCCTGGATAGCTTCCTGCCGCCGCTTAAGACTCAGTTCATCCGCGAGGGCGCTCACGTCCCCCAGTTCCGCGGAAGCCTTGGCAAAGGCTTCGTGTTCCGGAAGTCCCTTTTTTACCAAATGTACCACCCGGTCTTCCAGGTTTCTCTCTAGTTCTTCCATAAAGTCCCGCAATTCCCCGGTTTCTTCATAGCCGGTAAAAAGGGATTTAACGTATTCCTTGGTTTTCATGTGCTCTCCTTGTTTCGATGCCGATCCGCATCAGATCGTCAAGAATGTTCCGGGTAAATTCCCAGTCTTCCATGTTCTGCCGGTAGGTTTCCCGGCCCTGGTCTGTCAGGCGGTAATAACGCCGCCGGGCGCCCTGGGTTTCATCCCCCCAGTAGGAAGTGATGCAGCCCTCCTGCTCCAGCCGTTTATAGCTGGAATAGAGGGTGGTTTCTTTAAGCTCATACTGGTCACCGGTCCGTTCCAAGATCATGTTGTAAATTTCAAAACCGTAGGCGTCCCCACGGTGGAGAATTCCCAGTACGATGGTATCCGTATGACCCCGGAGCAGGTCCGAGGATAGCTTTCTGCCCCCGCCGGGGTCATTTTTTTCTTCCCGCATTTGTATCATCAATCGTACCTCCTCAATAAACTAGTACTCTGATTACCGGTAATATTTTTTATCAAGTAATATTATATATCAAATTATCACGACTGTCAAGTATATTTTGAAAAAAAAGTATAAATTTGGTAGTATTTATGATGAAAAACACCACTACCCGGAGGTATGCCATGGCGGATGGGACGGACAGGGGTCTGGGGAACCTGGTTATGTACCAGGTCTACCCGCGGAACCACAGTGAAGAAGGTACTTTCAGGGCCCTGGAGGCGGATCTGGACCGCATCCGGGATCTGGGGATCGATATCATGTACCTGCTGCCGGTTCATCCGCCGGGAAAGAAAAACCGTAAGGGTTCCCTGGGAAGTCCCTATGCCATTGCGGATTACAGGACCCTCAATCCCGAACTGGGTACGATGGAGGACTTTGCCTCCCTGGTTGGGGCCATCCACCAACGGGGGATGAAATGCGTCATGGACATTGTGTATAACCACACTTCTCCCGATTCATGGCTGGCGAAGAATCATCCCGAATGGTTTTACCGTACAAGCGGCGGGGATTTTGGCAACCGGATCGGCGAGTGGTGGGACGTGATCGACCTGGATTATTCAAACCCCCGGTCAGGGCTTTGGGAATACCAGATTGAAACCCTTAAAATGTGGGCGAAACTTGTGGATGGTTTTCGCTGCGACGTAGCCCCCCTCATTCCCCTGGCATTCTGGCTCCGGGCCCGGGAAGAAACCGCCGTGGTAAATCCCCGCTGCCTTTGGATTGCCGAATCGGTGGAGCCTTCCTTTATCCTGGAAACCAGGGCCCGGGGCATGATCTGCCATTCCGATGCGGAAATGTTCCGGGCCTTTGATGTCTGTTACGATTACGATATTTTCGATGCCTTCAAAAAATATTTGGACGGTTCCGGCAGCCTTGCCGCCTATGCGGAGGGGATCAACGCCCAGGAATATATCTATCCGGAGGGTTATGTAAAACTCCGGTGCCTGGAAAACCACGATCAGAGCCGGGCTGCCTTTTCCATCCCCGGCGGGGCCGCCCTGCGGAACTGGACGGCCTTTGCCTATTTTCAGAAGGGCCTGACGATGATCTATGCCGGCCAGGAATGGCGGAACGATTTCCGGCCCAGCCTTTTTGAACGGGATCCCCTCCGGCGGGATGCCGACGGGGATATTTCCTCCCTGCTGCGGGCCCTCTACCGGATAAAAAAGGATCCTCTTCTGGCCGGTTCGGGCTATGAAGTACGGGTTCTCCCCGGGGATATGCTGATGGGGGTCCACCGGCCCAGGATGCACAGTTCCGGGGAGACAGCGCCGTACCGGCTGGCCGGCATTTTTAGCCTGCGGGGTACGGGCGGTTCCGTAAGCCTGGATTCGGCGGAACCGGCCCTCGATGGAACCTACCTCAACCTGATAGACGGTTCCTCCTTTCGTATCGAAGGGAACCGCCTTTCCCTGCGGGGAGAGCCGGTGATCTTTAGAATTCCCCGGGGTTCCCCCGGAAAATAAGGAGAAAGCGCCGCCCCGGCGGCGTTCAAGGGAGGTTTTCCCGGGGCGGTTACTTTGCGGCGGCCCGCCGGAGCCTGTCATTGGCCGCCACGCCGAGACCTTCCCCGGGGAAGGTCTCGGCGTGGATTCTATACAGACCCGCCCGGTCCAGGCGGTGGAGATGGTCAAAGAGTTCCGCCGCCGCCTCCCGGATGGCGCCGTCCTCCGACAGAACAAGGATTTCCGCTCCGCCATACATACCGCCGCCTTGGCCGCCCGCCGCCTTGGCCGGCGGGTTTTTTTTCTCCCAGGCGGTCCGGCTTTTCCCGGAAAAGAAAAGATACCCCTCCCGGACACGGCGGGGCAAAGCGGCCATTTCCTCCGGACCGTGAAGAAAGAGGGGCGTCTCCGGGGCATAGTGGCTTTTCAGCATCCCCGGAGAGGGAACCGCCCCGGGGACAATTTCCGTCTTCTCCGGATCCGTATCCCCCTCCACCGCCGTACCCGCCTTTGTTTCCAGGGCTTCCCTGCTGATACCGCCGGGCCTGAGGATCCGGGGGAGAGGGCTGGAGAGATCCAGGACGGTGGATTCCAGCCCCACGGAACAGGGGCCGCCGTCTACCAGGCAGTCTATCCTGTCCCCAAGCCCTTCGATAACATGCCCGGCCCTGGTGGGACTAAGGCAGCCAAAGGGATTGGCGCTGGGGGCCGCCACCGCTCCGCCGGACAGGGCAATCAGGGCCTGGGCTGCGGGATGATCCGGTAAACGGACCGCCACCGTGGAAAGCCCCGCGGTGAGCAGCCCCGGCACTTCCGGCCTTTTGGGGAGAATCAGGGTCAGCGGGCCGGGCCAGAAGGCCGCGGCAAGGCTTTCCTGTATCCGCCGGCGCCGGGGATCCAGGACAGAAAGGCAGGCGATCCGGTCCAGAAAGGCGGGATCGGCGATGTGCAGGATCAGGGGATCGAACCGGGGCCGGTTCTTGATTTCAAACACCCTGGCCAGGGCCCGGGGGTTAAAGGCGGAGGCCCCCAGGCCATAGACCGTTTCGGTGGGGAAGGCGGCGATCCCTCCCCCCCGGATGATCTCCGCGGCCCTTTCCAGATCCTCCGGGGACGTACCAAGGCGGAGCATGGGATCCCCCTCCGGGGCTCAGGCCCCCCGGACGGCCCGGCGCTCCGCCGGACCGGACTGTTCCGCCGTCCGGGGGCGGTTCACCGGGGTTTTGGGGATCCGCCCCTCCAGCACGTCCCGGGCGTTAAGGGCCGTGCGGGTTTTCAGGACCGACACCGATTCGGCGCTGTAGTACGCGCAGTGATCGGTCAGCACCACATTGGGAAGGGCGCACAGGGGATGATCCCGGCCCGGAGGTTCCCTTTCAAACACATCCAGCGCCGCCGAAGCGATGCGGCCCTCCGTCAGGGCCTCCGCCAGGGCTTCCTCGTCCACAATCCCCCCCCGGGAGGTGTTTACGATGATCACCCCCTCCTTCATTTCGGCGATGCTGGCCCGGTTAACGCAGCGCCGGGTAGTTTCGTTCAGGGGCACGTGGAAGGAAATAAAATCCGCCCGGCGGATAAGCTCTTCAAAAGAAACGGCCTCCCCCTGGAAGGCGGGAAAGCGCTTCTGCGCCGTCTCCAGCTTCGCCTTTCCCCGGGGATCGGCAATAAGGATCCGGCTCAAGGCACATCCCTGGACCTTTTCCCAGAAAGCCCGCCCGGACACGCCGAACCCCACAATCCCCAGGATCCGCCCCTGCATGCGGTGGATGGGCCGGTGGATGTTCCACAGCCCGGCCCGGATCCCCCGGTCTTTCCAGGGAATCCCCCGGACACAGGAAAGGAGGAGAGCCAGGGCGTGTTCCGCCGTTTCTTCGCCGCAGTAACCGGGCACGGTGGTTACCCAGATCCCCGCCTCTTCCGCTGCCGCCGCATCTACATTGTCGTACCCCGTACCGTACCGGGAAATAACCCGGCAGCGGTCCAGGCCGCGGATAACCCGCCCGGTCATGGGGGCCTGATTAAGGAGGATCCCGTCGGCCCCCGCGCAGGCCGCCATCAGATCCTCCTCGCTGCGGCAGTCCGCCACGGCCAGATCCTCCCCCGCAAATACCCGCCTTTCCTCATCCACCCAGCCAAAACGGTCGTCGGTGATCACTATTCTCATACAATCCTCTTTTTTGGTACCATGGGAACCATGCATCCCCCCATAGAATACCTCCTTTTTGATCTAGACAATACCCTCTATTCCTCCCGGTGGGGACTGGAAGCGGCGGTGAGCCGCCGGATCAACGGTTACCTGGCCGCCCGTCTGGGCCTCCCCCTGGAAGAAGCCCGGGCCCTCCGCCGGGAACGCATCGAAACCGGCAGGTACGGCACCACCCTGGAGTGGCTCCGGGCTGAAAAGGGCTTTGACGATGCGGACACGGAAGAGTATCTTGCCCGCATCCATCCGGAAGACGAGGCGGACGCCCTGGAGGCCGATCCCGCCCTCCGGTCCCTGCTGCTCTCCTTTAGTCAGCCCCTGGGGATACTGACCAATTCCCCCCGGGAACACGCCCTGCGGGTTCTGGAAAAACTGGGGGTCCTGGACCTCTTTCCCCTCCCTTCCATTTTCGACATCCGCAGGAACGGCTTTAAGGGCAAGCCCCGGGACGATGTCTTCCGGGGGGTCCTGGACACCCTGGGGGTAGAGGCCGCCGCCTGTCTTTTGGTGGACGACGTGGCCCGGTATGTCGAAGGGTACCGGGCTATCGGGGGGGCGGGGGTGTACTACGATGAAACCGGGGAGCGCCCCGGTGTCCCCGGCCCCCGGATTACCGCCCTGGAAGAGCTGATCCCCCTAACCGGGGGGTGCAGCACCGCGGGGGTGTGCAGCACCGCGGGGGGCGTATAACACCGCCGGGGAGGCGGACGCCCCGCCGCAGCCCGCCCGGGTTTAGCGGGTAAAGGCCGCGGCCAGGGCTTTACCCCTGGGACTCAGCAGATCCGCCAGTTCCTTCCAGCGGATATTCACCTCCACCCCCCCCACGACGTAGGGGGCGATCTCGTAGGGATCCCACTGAAAATTGAGGCCGTTCCTGTCGGGGTAGAAATCCTCCGACGGGGGAATCTCGTCCTCCAGGTAGATCCCCGCGGAGAAGGGGGCCCCCTCCGGCAGGGCCCTGCCGGTCCGCAGCTGGGAAAAGCGCCGCAGCTCCCGGTCCGTTAACGCCCTGAGCCGGGGCAGCGCTTCGGGGGCAATCACATCCTTGAGGAGGAGCCGCCGGGAAGAGGCCAGGTCCAGGATATACGCGTCCTCGTGCCAGTTGGGATGGGCCCCCCCCTGGTACACCGACACGTTCCGGTGGATCACCGCAAAGGGAGAGGCCAGGGTAACATACTGGGCCTCCTCGTATTCCCAGGCCCCGGAGGCAGGAGTCCCGGTCCATTCCGCCGCGGCCCTCCGGTACTCCCGGTTCCAGTCCGCCGTAAAGCCCTGGACATACGCTTCGGGGCTCCGGCCCCGGTAGAACAGCTTCCGCACCGTCCTTTGCAGGGCCCCGGAGCGGGCAGCGTCCACCAGGGTAAAGCGGAGGTTCGCCGAAACTCCCCCTCCGGGGATGGATTCCCTGCGGCTGTACAGGGTGAACAGCCCCTCCCCGGAACCGGGGATAGTCTGCCCGCCGCCGGAGACTGGTCCAGGGCCGCCGGAGACCGGGGAGGGGCCCCCGGCACAGGACAGAACCGCCGCCGCGGCCAGAACCATCGCCGCGGCCATCGCCGCTGCTCCACAGAAGGGAAGGAACCAGGGAACATATCTTTTTTTCATCCCTTGACTATAGTACCGGGAAACCCGGTTAGTCAAACAAACCAAAAAGAACTATACTCTTTCCACCATGGCCGCAGAGGACACTCCCCCCCCAGGCGGATGGCCGCCGTCCTGGTTTAACGACGATTCCTTCTGGGAGATCTTTGCCCCTATCATGTTCGACGACGCCCACTGGGCGGAGGTTCCCGCGGCGGCGGACGGCCTTATCCGGCTGGCCCGGCTGGACCTGTACCGGGCGGAGAAAGCCCCGGAGGAGGGGGCGGCGCTTTCCCGGCAGCCCCCCCGGTGCCTGGATCTCTGCTGCGGCTTTGGCAGGATCGGCCTGGAACTGGCCCGCCGGGGCTTTTCCCTCACCGGGGTGGACATTACCCGGCCCTACCTGGCCGCCGCCCGGGAAGACGCGGCCGCGGAGGGCCTCCCGGCGGAGTTTATCCACGCCGATGTCCGGTCCTTCCGCCGCCCCGGCTTTTTCGACCTCGCGGTAAATCTGTACAACTCCTTCGGCTACTTTGAGGATCCCCTGGAGGATCTGGCGCTGCTTCAGAACGCCTGGAAGTCCCTGAAACCGGGGGGCGTCCTGGTGGTGGAAACCCTGGGGAAGGAACTGGCCGCCCGGGACTTTACCCGGGGGGAATGGTTCCGCCGGGGGGGCTGGTACGTCTTTACCGAGTACGAAGTCCTGGACTCCTGGGGGGCCCTGAAACACACCTGGCGGCTGGTCCGGGAAGACCCCGCCGCCCCGGAAGTAATAGAAAAGACCTTTGTCCACCGGCTCTATGCGGCCGCGGAACTGCGGGATCTCTTTGTCCGGGCCGGGTTTACCCGGATCGTCATCCACGGCGGCTGGAACGAAGAACCCTACGGTCCGGAGGCCGCCGCGCTGATCCTGGCGGGGCAGAGACCCCTTCCGGGGGAGGATGCCGGGGCGCCCCGGCCTTGACAGATCCAAAGAAAGGCTCCAGGATAAACGGCAGATGATGCGGGGGGTCTTTCCATTGATCCGCCGGGCCGGCCCTGTCGCGGGGGGTGGTCCTGCGGCTGCCGGGGGTCCCCCCGTTTTATGTGGGAGGGGTCCCCAGCCGTCGGGGAGGGTCCCCGGATCATCCAGGGAGCTCCCCGGATCGTTCAGGGAGCTCCCTGGACCATTCAGGGAACTCCCCGGATCGTTCAGGGAGCTCCCCGGATCGTTCAGGGAGCTCCCCGGATCGTTCAGGGAACTCCCCGGATCGTTCAGGGAACTCCCCGGATCGTTCAGGGAACTCCCCGGATCGTTCAGGGAGCTCCCCGGACCATTCAGGGAGCTCCCCGGACCATTCAGGGAGCTCCCCGGACCGGTATGGCAGCCGGCGCAGCCGGTTACGGGGCTTCCCGCATCCCCCCCGCTCCGGCCTCTCACGAGGCCCAGTGGGGAAGCCGGGTCCCCCCGGCCCGGGGGCGGCGGAACGAAAGGGGGCCTTGACGGGGGGATCCTTTTGTGTAAGGGTACGGTATGAAGTTGGCAGTCAGGGTTTCCCTGCTGGCGGGTCTCTTGGTGTTGGTTACCGCCGCCGGTATTGGCACCGCCGCCCTGGTGGTGTCCACCCGGGCGCTGGAAGACGCCGCCCGGGCCGCCCTGATGAACGAGGCGGCGATCAACGCCCAGGTGGCCGCGGCCACCCTCCGGGGGCAAATCAATATCCTGCAGGAACTGGCTAACCGGGAGAGGACTCAAACCATGGACTGGGATGTCGTTCAGCCCGGTCTTATCCCGGACGTGATCCGCTCCGGCTACCTGGACATGGCCCTGGTGTACCCCGACGGCCAGGGGTGGTACGTGCTGGGGGAACGGGCCGCGGATATGGGGAAAGAGGACTATCTTCTGCGGGCCCTGGAGGGAACCCAGGGGGTGTCGGACATTAGGGTGGATGGCGCCGCAGGGGGAAAGCCGGTGGTAACCTACGCCGTGCCGGTGAAGGCGCCCGGGGGTCCGGTACTGGGGGCCCTGGCGGGGAAGCGGGACGCGGTGGGCACCCTGGGGGCGCTCTTGGGGCTGGTAACCACCAGTTACCAAACGGGGTACGGGTTTTTTACCGGCAGGGACGGGACCATGGCCGCCCACCAGGATACGACCCTGGTGCTGAACCGGTTTAATCCGGTGGAGGCGGCCCGGACGGATTCGTCCCTGGCCTCCCTGGGAGAGACGGTGGCCGCGGCGGTGAAGGAAAAAACCGGTATCTCCGGGTATGTCTACCAGGGCAAGGCGAGGGTGTCGGCGTATACGGAGATCCCCGGCTTTCCCTGGATGCTCTTTATCTCGGTGGAGCAGGAGGAGTTTACCCGGGGTCTCCTGCGGCTGCGGTACATCCTGGCCCTCTGCGGGGGGGTCTTTGTGGCCGCGGGGGTGATCATCGCCGCGTTTATCGGCAGGTCCATCGCCGCCCCGGTAAAGGGGGTGGCGGCGATCCTCCGGGACATCTCCGAGGGGGAGGGGGACTTGACCCGGCGGATTCCCCCGGCGGCCCGGGACGAAATTGGCGACATGGCCCGGTGCGTTAACCGTACCCTGGACAGGATCAAGGGCCTGGTGGGGGCGATCAAGCAGGAGACCATCAATTTATCCGGCATCGGCTCGGACCTGGCCTCCAACATGGCCGAGACCGCGGCGGCGATCAACAAGATCACCGCCCACATCCAGTCGGTCCAGGGGCGGATCAGCGGCCAGACCGCGGGGGTTACCCACACCAACGCGGCCATGGAGCGGATCAACGGGGCCATCGGCAGGCTCAACGGCCACGTGGAAAACCAGGCCCGGAGTTTGTCGGAGTCCTCCGGGGCGGTGGAGGAGATGATCCGCAGCATCACCTCTGTTACGGCCACCCTGGCCAAAACCGCAGAGAACGCCCAGGATCTGCTGGAAGCCAGCGGGGTGGGCCGGGGGAGTCTGCGGGAGGTGGCCGCGGATATTCAGGAGATTGCCCGGGAGTCCGCGGGGCTTCTGGAGATCAACGAGGTGATGGAGACTATCGCCAGCCAGACCAATCTGCTGTCCATGAACGCCGCCATCGAGGCGGCCCACGCGGGGGAGGCGGGGCGGGGGTTTGCGGTGGTGGCCGGGGAGATCCGCAAGCTGGCGGAAAACGCCGCCCGGCAGTCCCAGACCACCGGCGGGGTGCTGAAAAAGATCAAGGGTTCCATCGACAAGATCACCGCCTCCACCGGCGCGGTGCTGGAAAAGTTTGGGGCCATCGACGGGGGCGCAAAGACGGTCTCGGAGCAGACCGAGCGTATCCGGGACGCCATGGAGAGTCAAAATACGGGGAGCCGCCGGATCCAGGAGCTGATGGACCAGCTTAACGGGATTACCCGGCTGGTAATGGAGGGTTCCCGGGACATGCTGGAGGGCAGCCAGGAGGTGATCGTCGAAACCCGGGAGCTGGAGGCGGCGGCCCAGGAGATTGCCGGGGGGATGAACGAGATGGCCGCGGGGGCCTCCCGGATCAACGAAGCGGTGGATCATGTCCACGGGATCAGCGGGCGGAACCGGACGGCCATCGAGGGTCTGGCCGGGGAGGTGGCCCGGTTCAAGATCGACTAGGGCCGGGGGGAAAGCCGGGGGGCGTACATTTTCTTGACACCCCGGCGGGCTCCGGCTATACTAAAACCGCGGCGCTCCCCCTGTGTCCGGAGCGGCCGCGGTTTCCGGATGTGCCAAAACCGGACGTAATCCATGGAGGAGGAAACAATGATGAAAAGTACACGTGAGAAGGGGTTGTTCCAGGCGGCGGCGATCCTGCTGGCGCTGCTGGCCCTGGCCGGCTGCGCCAAAAAAAGCGGCGGCGAGGTGGCGGCGGCGGCGGAGCCGGGGGACGTTACGATGCGGCTGGTCTGCGATGTCAGCGGCATCGACGACAAGTCCTTTAACGCCGCGGCCTGGCGGGGCATACTCCGTTATTACGGCGATTCCCTGGGGAATACCGCCAAAAAGGGCAGTCTCTACGACTATGTGATCTGCACCGGCCCGGATCAGTATATCCCCGTGATCCAGGCCACCACCGACGAGGGCTACGACCTGGTGATCGCCACGGGTTTTTCCTTTGCGGATCCCATTGGGGAAATGGCCGGCAGGAACCCGAACCAAAAATACATGATCGTCGATGTGGACTGGGTGGCCCAGCCCAATGTGCTTAACGCTGTCTTCGCCGAACATGAGGGTTCCTACCTGGTGGGGGTCGCCGCGGCCCTCAAGGCCCAGGAAGACGGCATCGCCAAGCCCCGGTTCGGCTTTATCGGCGGCCAGGCGGGGCCCACGATCACCAAGTTTGAGGTGGGCTATATCCAGGGTATCCATTCGGTGATCCCCGGTGCGGATATTATCGATTACTATGTGGGGGACTGGAATTCCCCGGACCTGGCTAAGACCCAGGCCAAGAACTGGTTCGATTCGGGGGTGTACATCATCTATTCCGCCGCGGGCGCGTCCGGCAACGGGACCATCGCCCAGGCCAAGGAGTACCGCAGCCAGGGCAAGAACGTATGGGCCATCGGGGTTGATTCGGATCAGTACGAGGACGGTATCTACAAAGGAACCGATTCGGCGGTCTATACCTCCATGCTGAAACGGGTGGAGTCCGCCACCTACGCGGGGATCAACGCGGTAAAGAACGGCAGCTTCCGGGGAGAAGTGATCACCTTTGATCTTAAGGCCGACGGCGTGGGTTATGCGGGCACCAACCCCGCCATGTCCGCGGGCATCAAGGCCAAGGTGGACGCCGCGGCGGAGGAGATCAAGAACAGCCGGATCTCCATTGCCGCGACCTATGCGGCGGCCAAGGCCCTGCCGGGCTTCCCCCAGGACCTGAAGGCCAGCGATTCTTCCGCCGCCGAATAGGAGGGATCCTTGTCTGTCCCCGTTATTGAAATGACCGGCATCACCAAGGTGTTTCCCGGCGTTGTGGCCAACGACGGGGTACATCTGGAAGTAGCCGGGGGCGAGATTCACGCCCTTTTGGGCGAAAACGGGGCGGGCAAATCCACCCTCATGTCGATCCTCTTTGGGCTCTATGAATGTGACAGCGGGGTTATCAGGATCCGGGGCCGGGAAGAAAAGATCCGGGGTCCCAACGACGCCACCGCCCTGGGGATTGGCATGGTACACCAGCACTTCAAGCTGGTCCACAATTTTACTGTTACGGAAAACGTTGTCCTGGGGCTGGAACCCAGGACAACGGTCTTTTCCCGGCCCTGGGGGAACTTGGACCTGAAGACCGCCGAAGAGCGGGTCCGGGGGCTGTCGGAAACCTACGGCCTTTCGGTAGACCCCAGGGCAAGGATAGAAAACATCACCGTGGGTATGCAGCAGCGGGTGGAGATCCTCAAGATCCTCTACCGCCGGGCGGACATTCTGATCTTCGATGAGCCCACCGCGGTGTTAACCCCCCAGGAGATAGACGAACTGTTGGCGATCTTCAACCGCCTCAAGGCGGAGGGAAAAACCATCGTTTTTATTACCCATAAACTCAAGGAAATAAAGGCCGCCGCGGACCGCTGTACGGTTCTGCGCCGGGGAAAATACATAGGTACGGTAAACGTTAAAGATACGGACGAACAAAAACTGGCGGAAATGATGGTGGGTCGGTCGGTGAATTTCCGCATAGACAAAAAGACCGCCTCTCCGGGGGAATTGGTCTTAAAAATAGAGAACCTCACCGTGGTGGGATCCAAGGGGGTGCCCGCGGTGAACGGCCTGTCCCTGGAGGTCCGCTCCGGCGAAATCATCGGCGTCGCCGGGGTAGACGGCAACGGCCAGTCGGAGCTGGTGGCCGCCATTTCCGGGCTTCTCCCCGTCAAGGCCGGGCGGATCCTCCTCAAGGGCCGGGACATTGCCCACGAAAGTATCCGGCGGCGGAACGAAAGCGGGGTGGGGATGGTTCCGGAAGACCGCCACAGGCACGGGCTGGTGCTGGATTTCCGGATCGATGAAAACATGATTCTAAAAAGCTACCGGCGGCGGCCCTATTCCAGCCAGTTGGGTTTTTTACGTTTCCCCGCTATTTCCGGCCATGCGGAAAGCCTGATCGGCGAATTCGACATCCGGGCGGGGAACGGACCGGCCACCATAGCCAGGGGCATGTCCGGGGGGAACCAGCAAAAGGCCGTTATTGCCCGGGAAATAGACCTTTCCCCGGAACTTCTGGTGATTGCCCAGCCCACCCGGGGCTTGGACGTGGGGGCCATAGAATACATCCACCGGCGTATTGTGGAAGAGCGGGACAAGGGCCGGGCGGTGCTTCTGGTATCCTTTGAACTGGATGAAATCATGGCCCTCTGCGACCGGATCGCCGCTGTTTCCAAGGGCCGGGTGGTCGGCGTGGTTCCCGCGGAAGCGGCGGATGAACGGCGGATCGGCGCCATGATGGCGGGGGTCGGGGCATGAAAAAAGCCCTTCCCGGGACCGCCCTGTCTGGAACAATCCGGGAAAAAATACTGGACGCTTTTATCCGCTCCAACGGCCTCGTTTCCGTCCTGGTGGTGGTCCTGGGGTTTTTGGTTGCCACCGTGCTGATCCTTATGGTGGGAAGAAATCCCGGCGGCATGTACTCCGCCATCCTTCAGGTACTTACCGGCTGGGATCTGCGCCGGGGGGTATGGAATGTCCGCTATATCGGGGAATGGTTTGTGGTTTCCATGCCGCTTATTCTCTGCGGCCTTTCCATGGCCTTTGCCGCCCGGACGGGGCTCTTTAACATTGGGGCAGAAGGCCAGTACATTCTGGGGGTTACCGCGGCCCAACTGGTAGCCGCCTTTGGACCCCAGGTGCCGGTACTGCACTGGCTTCTGGCCCTGGGGGCGGCCCTGGCCGCCGGAGCCCTCTGGGGGGGCGTGGTTGGCTGGTTTAAGGCCCGGTTTAGCGTTTCTGAAGTGGTAGCCACGATCATGATGAACTACATAGCCCTCTATGGCAGCAGGTTCATTGCCCTGCAAATGCCGGGGGTGATGAATTCCTACCGGACCGCGGATTTCCCCCCCACGGGCATGCTCCGCAGTCCTTTTCTGGAACAGCTCACCAACGGCTCCCGGCTTAACCACGGAATGTGGTTTACGGCGGCGGCGGTAATCTTTTTCTGGATCATCATGGGGAAAACCCGTTTCGGCTATTCCCTGCGGGCCACAGGACTTAACCGCGAAGCCGCCCGGTACGGGGGGATCAGCGTCTCCGGCAGCCTTACCGCCTCCATGGCAATTTCCGGGGCCTTTGCCGGCCTGGCTGGGGCCATTGTTATTCTGGGATCCTTTAGTTACGGCCGGGTCCTTTCCGCCCAGGACGGTTATGGGTTTGACGGCATCGCCGTGGCTTTGGTGGGGAACAGTACCGCCGGGGGTACGGCTCTGGCGGGGCTCCTCTTTGGCATGCTCAAGTCCGCCCAGCCTCTGATGCAGTCCCGGCAGATCCCCCGGGAAATCGCCTCGATTATCATGGGGCTGGTGGTGGTGTTTATTTCCCTCCGGGCGGGGGTAAGGATTATCCTGGATTGGCAGATGAAAGAAAAAGCCCGGAGAAACGAGACTGCCGCGCCGGGCGTATCCGGCGGTACAGCCGGAGGAGGTTCCGCGGCATGACAGGGTTTTTCGGCGTCCTGGGCAGTATGCTGCCTTCCATATTGATGATAGTGGCGCCCATTTTTATTGCGGCCATCGGCGGAATGATCTGTGAGCGGAGCGGCGTGGTGAACATCGCCCTGGAGGGGCTTATGGCCTTTGGAGCCATGGCAGCGGCGTCGGCCCATACCCTGCTGGAAACCCGGGCGGGTCCCTTCTCTATTTCCGCGGCTCTCCTGGCGGCGGCCGCGGTGGGGGGTCTTTTCTCCCTGATCCACGCCTTTGCGTCAATTACCCTCAAGGCCGATCAGGTTATTTCCGGCACGGGGATCAACCTGCTGGCTTCGGGGATTACGGTGTTTCTTTGCCAGATTTTTTTCCAGCAGGAGCGGACGGCGCCCTTTAAGCTGGGGATGAAGCCGGGGCTGCTCCCCGGCTGGCCGGTGTTTCGGGGCCTGCATCAGATCCTGCCCCGGTGGGTCAACGAAACCTATCCCACCGCCCTTATCGCCCTGGCGGTGCTGATCCTGTCCTGGTTTGTGCTTTACAAACGGCCCTGGGGGCTCCGGCTTCGATCCTGCGGGGAGCATCCCCAGGCGGCGGCCTCTGCGGGGATCAACGTTATTCGCATCCGGTATATCGCCGTTATTATTTCCGGGGTTTTGGCCGGCCTGGCCGGGGCCTGCCTGGTGCTGACCCAGACCATTCAGTTCACGGTGAATACCATCAACGGCAAGGGTTTTATCGCCCTGGCGGCGGTTTCATTTGGCCGCTGGCTTCCCCTGGGGGTGCTGGGATCCTCCCTCCTCTTTGGAACCTCCGCGGCCCTGGCGGTGTATATCGTTAACATCAGTTTCCTTAAATTCCTGCCCCCGGAATTTTTTAACGCCCTGCCCTATATTATTACCCTCGTAACTCTGGTAATCTTTAGCGGTAAAGACTACGCCCCCCGCGCTTCGGGACAGCCCTACGAAAAGGGATAATTCCACCATGCAGGGGATAAGGTATGGCGTTCTTCCGCAGCGGCTGTACTTAGTAGTTTAATGCCCCCCTTGTCTCCACTCATGGTAAGATTGCGCTGAACCCCGGTCCCGTAATCCGGCGCAGCCGAATTCCTGAAGGTGTCCGGCTGCGCCGGAACACATCGCCGCGCTTTTTGCTTTCAGGGCTGCCTGATGCGGGCGCGGCATATATGCCGGGATCTGCCGCCGCTTTGGCATTCACCGCAGGACGGTTTGCCGGTTTTACACAAGTCCCGGCGGCACAGGCCGGTCCATTAAAGTATTCCCCAGGACAAAGCCCTTGGTAGAGGCGGAGGAACAGTACATGAAAATACTTGCCCGTACAGCCCTGTTGGCAATTCTTGCGGGAGGCTGCTCCGGTACGCCCAATATGCCGGGTATGCCGGACACACCGGGGCATACTGCTTCCTATATTCCGGGGGTCTACGAAGGCAGCGGACGGGGAGAATGGGGAATCATCCGCGTCGGCGTCCGCCTGGACGAAGGGCGGATCCTGGAAATAGAAATTCTGGAAAGCGGGGAAGATCCCTTTACGGGGCTTCCCGCCATGGAAAATCTGGCCGGGGCGGTGCTGGAAGAAAATTCAACCGGGGTGGACGCCGTTTCCGGGGCTACCGCCTCCAGCCGGGGTTTTCTTGCCGCGGTGGAAGAAGCCCTGGAACAAGCCCGGAGCGGCCTTCCACCCGGCCTGGACGGCGGCGCTTCCGGCGCTAGCCCTTGACAATAACCGCGAGAAACACCAGGGGGGTTGTTCCCGTATTACCGATGCTGTGGGTTTCCCCGTTCCCGGTCATCATCACATCCCCCTTGGTTACAGCCTTTTCGGCTCCGTTGTCGTTAACCCTGCCGCTTCCTTCCAGGATGATATAAAATTCCGTTTCATCCGTATGGGCATGGGGTCCAATGGAGGCTCCCTGCGGCAGGGTAATCTCCGCCAGCATGTTTATATTTTTTTGAACCTTTCCCTGTCCCTCCACAAAGTAGCGGAACATGGCCGTTCCCGTACCGTTCCGGGGTTTTTCCCGTTCTTCGGTTTTAAATTCACTTCTGTGCAGCAGCATAGGCGCTCCTTTAACAATGGATATGCAAACGAGTATACTGCATCCATGAAGCGAGTTGAAGTACGCCCCCGGGCGGTTATGATCCTTTACCGGGCTCTGGCGTTTACCGCCGCGGCGCTGATCCTGGTTATCCTGGCGGGAACGGTCTACGGCCTTCTTCGGCAGGGAAAACTTCGGGGGGAACAGGCGCCTTTTCCGGCGGAGACGGCGGGCGGGGCGGTGGAAAGCGTTTTTACCGGCCTGGGCACCATGCGGATCGCCACCGCGGACAGCGAACCTGAAACCATCGTTATTTCCGTAGCCTTTCCCTACAACAAAAACGACCGGCCCTTTTCGGAAGAGCTGGCCTCCCGCATATCCTTTTTCAGGTCCGCCACGGAGGAATACCTGGGGGCCATGACCGCGGAGGAAATCGCCGCCCTGGATCCGGCTTCGGTAAACGAGGAACTCCTAGTCCGTTATAATGCCGCCCTTCGCCTAGGACAGATACGGGAAATTTTTATCCTTGAATTTATGAGACTGTAAAGCCGGTGAGGGCTTAAGGGAAGTGTCTCCGTCTGTTATGCCGGCATAACGCCGGGCTGTCTTCCCCGTTACAGCTTAAACCGTTCCGACAGTTCCTTGAGGTGGCTTCCGATAAAGAGGGCGCCGTAGCCGGTAAGAAATATGCCGATGGTGATCCCCAGGGGAAGGAGGAAGGAGGATCCCTGATCCAGGGCGACACTGGCAAAATCCTTGCCAAAGAACAGGCTGGACAGGCTTAAAAGTACAATAAGCCCCACAATAACCCAGCCCTTGGTAGAGAAGCCTCCGGGGGTGTCGAAGATCTGTCCCGCTTCTTCTTCGCTGCAGATCCGGCTCATCAGGGCGCTTTCAAAATCCGGGGAAGGGGGAAAGAAACTGGTTCCCAGTAAAAAGCGGGCCTCTTCATAGTGTTCCAGCCGGACCGCGCAGCGGCTGCAAAAAAGAATGTGCAGGGCCAGGGAAAACCGCCGGAGGATTCCCGGTTCCTTCAAAGCCGGATCATCAATTTCGTAAATCCTGTCCGCCGCATTTTTACAATTCATTTTTTCCTCCCCTGCCCCTCAGAAACCTTCCAGTTTTTCCTTGAGCAGTTTTTTTGCCCTGAACACATGGGACTTTACGGTATTTTCCGGAAAGCCCGTTATTTCCTCGATTTCCCTGACAGAACGCTCGTAAAAAAAGAACAGATCCACGCAGACCCGGTATTTTTCCGGAAGCTCCGCCACCGCCTCCTGGACCGCCTCTTTCGCCGCCCTCCGCAGGGCCTGGGATTCGGGGTTTTCCTCCGACACCGGCTCTTCCGCCAGGCTGTGGTATTCCCGCCGCCGGTTGATGCCGTTCACCGCCGTGTTGTAGGCGATGCGGTACAGCCAGGTGGAAAAACGGGCGCCGCCCCTAAAGGAGCCCAGGCTCCGGTAACACTTAAGAAATACCTCCTGGGTATAGTCCGAAGCATCCTCCCGGTTATGAAAAAAACTCAGGCCCATGGCGTACAGTTTCCGCTGGTAGCGCTGTATCAGCAGACGGAATAGGTCCTTCCGTCCGGCGGCGATCTGTTCCGCCAGCAGGGCCTCATCCTGTTCCCCGGTCTCAGGATCCGGAAAACCCCTCATGAATCGCGGTTACCGCGCCTGATAATAATAAAATACGCCAGAAGGCCCGTACCTATGGACAACGGAATTACCCCTCCCAAAAGTCCGTATCCGGCGCCTTCCACCACAGCCAGAAAAACCGTAAGCCCCAGGCCCACGCTGGAAAGAAGCAGCCCCGTAAAGAGACTAAAGGATGTAAGATCGTAGCTGGGCTTGCGGTACTGGCCGGATTTGATTAGCAGCACCCGGCGGCGGTGGTACCAAAGGAGGTAAAAGAAGGCCACCACGGAACTCATTACAATGCCCGCCAGGGGCAGGATGGCGATAATAACCTGGGCTGCGGTAGACTGTTCCATAGGCAAAACCTGTTCCTTGCGCGTATTCTCCCTTAAGTATAACTCAAAAGGGCGGGTAAAAAAACCCCTCCATAAATTGACACCCCGGATCCCCAAAAAGTTGCGGGTCCGGACACCGGCTTTACAACAATGGCTCAATACGTTAAGCTGGTACCATGAATATATCCACCTACACGGTAAAACCGAACCTTCCCGGCGCTCTAAAACCCCTGGAAGAAATTGCCCGGAACCTCTGGCTGTCCTGGAATTTTGATGCGGTGCAGCTCTTTATCAGGCTGGACTATGATTGTTGGCTTAAATCCCGCCAGAGCCCCGTGCGAACCCTGGGTATGGTAAGCCAGGAACGGCTTGTCCAGATGTCCCAGGACGATTCCTACCTGGCGGCCCTGGAGCAGGTGTACACCCGTTTCCAGAAATACAAAGAGGGCGAAACCTGGTACAGGGGATCGAAGGAAGATGTGGTGGCTTATTTTTCCATGGAATACGGCATGGATGTGGCCCTGCCGATTTATTCCGGGGGTCTGGGAATTCTCTCGGGGGATCACATGAAAACCTCCTCCGACATGGGGCTTCCCCTGGTGGGGGTGGGGCTCCTTTACCGGCAAGGATATTTTACCCAGGTCCTTAACGCCGATGGTTTCCAGCAGGAAAGTTACCCGGAAAACGACTGGTACAATATGCCGGTGGAACTAAAGTGCGATAAAGCAGGCTGTCCCTTCAAGATTAGCGTGGATATGGCAGGCCGGGAGGCTTTTGCCCAGATTTGGGAGGTGCAGGTGGGCAGGTCCTCCCTCTACCTGCTGGACACTAACATAGAAGAAAATCCCCCGGACATACGGAACGTTACCGCCGCCCTCTACGGAGGCGACAAGGAAATCCGGATGCGCCAGGAAATCCTCCTGGGGATAGGCGGAATCCGGGCCCTCCGGGCTCTGGGGATCAACCCCGCGGCCTGCCACATGAACGAAGGCCACGCCGCCTTTTTGGCCCTGGAGCGGATCCGGGAGATCATGACCCTCCGGGGCTTTACCTTTTACGAGGCCCTGGAAGCGGTCTGGCCCACCAATATCTTTACCACCCACACCCCGGTTCCCGCAGGGAACGAGCGTTTCGACATTGCCCTTCTGGAAAGGTACTTCAAAAATTGGCCTGCCATTCTGGGCATTACCTGGAAGGATTTCCTGGCCCTGGGGCGGGAACGGCCCGGGGATGATCATGAAAATTTCTGCATGACGGTCCTTGCCCTTAAGTGCGCCGCCTATGCCAACGGCGTGGCGGCCCTGCACGGGGTGGTCTCCCGGGAAATGTGGCAGGGCCTCTGGCCCGGCCTTCCCCTGGAAGAGGTACCTATCCACCATGTTACCAACGGCGTTCACCCCCGCACCTGGGTATCCAGCGGGATGCAGGACCTTCTGGACCGTTACTTTGGCCCCCGCTTCGAAGAAGAGCCCACGGATTTGGCGATCTGGAACCGGATGGACCGGATCTCCGACGAAGAACTCTGGCGTACCCACGAGCGCCGCCGGGAACGGCTTGTGGCCTTTGCCCGGGACCGGATCCGGGAACACCTTAAACGGACCGGGGCTGTGGAGCGGCGGCTCCAGCAGGCCGAAGACGCCCTTTCTCCCTATATCCTTACCCTGGCCTTTGCCCGCCGTTTCGCCACCTACAAGCGGGGAAACCTGCTCCTTCGGGATCCGGAACGGCTTATCCGGCTCCTCAAAGACAACGAGCGGCCCATCCAGCTTATCTTTGCCGGCAAGGCCCACCCTATGGATATGCCCGGTAAGGAACTGATCCGGGAGATCATCCACTTTGCCGAAAAGAACGACGTACAAAGCCGGATCGTCTTTATCGAGAATTACGACATCACCGTGGCCCGGTACCTTACCTCCGGAGCCGATGTGTGGCTCAACACCCCCCGCCGTCCCATGGAAGCGTCGGGCACCTCGGGCATGAAGGCGTCGATGAACGGCGTCCTTAACTGCTCCATCCTGGACGGCTGGTGGGACGAAGCCTACAACCCCGAAGTGGGCTGGGCCATAGGCCATGGGGAACAGTACGAAGACAATCAGCTCCAGGACGATATTGAAAGCAAGGCCCTCTACGATCTTCTGGAACGGGACATTATCCCCCTCTTTTACCAGCGGGGCCGGGACAACCTTCCCCGGGAATGGATCCGCCGGATGAAGACCTGCATGAGGGAAATCGGCCAGTCCATGTCCAGCCACCGGATGCTCATGGACTATTCCAACATGTTCTACTTTCCCGCCCTTGAAAATTACCGGCGGATCATCAAAAACGACTGTGCCGAATCCAGGGTCTTGGCGGAGTACATGCATAAACTCAGGGAAGGCTGGGGGAACCTGCGGATTGTCAAGGTGGATTCCGATGCCAGGCCGGTGATGCAGAGGGGAGATTCCCTTACCGTTACCGCCCGTATTGAACTGGCAGGGCTTGTACCGGAGGAAGTGCAGGTGGAGCTATACCACGGGGCAGTTTCCAGCCAAAGCCGGGACATTGCCGGCGCCCGCCGGACCGGGATGAAGGCCGTAAATAAAGAAGGAAACGCCTGGGTCTATCAGGTTATGATTGAATGTGCCGATACGGGCCAGCAGGGCCATACGGTACGGATCCTGCCCAAACATGAAGCCCTGGTCCATCCCTACCGGACCGGGCTGATTAAATGGGCATGAGGGAATCCTGCGGGACCCGGTAGCCGGATGTCCAGAATTTCTGGACATGGGGTATACTTTTTTTGGACATCCGGCCTTGACAAGCCGGGCCGGTGGATGTATAGTATAGACGTACCATAGAAGTACCGGACGGCCCCGCC
>JAITHE010000142.1 GCA_031280125.1 Treponema sp. | reverse complement strand
ATAACGAAACCTATCTGGCCCTGGTGCTGATCGTTTTTTCCCTGGCAATCACCGCGGTCAATCCCGTGTTTCTTACCCTGGATAACTTCGCGGATTTGGCGAAGAATTCCGCCGGTACGGCGATCCTCGCCATCGGGGTGTTCATCGTGCTCCTTTCCGGCGGCACCGACGTATCCTGTACCGCGGTGGCTATCTGCGCCGAATACATTGCCGCCCGCTTCCTCATTGCCACGGGGGTCAACAATATCTTTGCCGCCTTTGCCGTAGCCGTTACGGTGGGGATATGCCTCGGGGCGGTCAACGCGGTTTTTGTATCGGTGTTTAAAATTCCGGTGCTTATCGCCACGCTGGGTACCGCGACGTTTTTTCACGGGGCGCTGCTGGAATTTGTGGGAACCAAATCCCTTAACGCAGGGGACCTGCCCCGGTGTTTCAAGGATTTTGGAAATCTCAACGTTATTTCCTGGACCCTCCCCAATGGAACGCCCTACGGACTTTCGGTGTTCTTTTTTATTCTGCTGGGACTGCTGGCCCTTACCTGGTACATCCTCAAATTTACCATGATAGGCCGGGGCATTTACGCCCTGGGGGGGAATCCGGAGGCGGCCAAGCGGACGGGGTTTAACCTTCATAAAATACAGTTTTTTATTTACTGCTACGCCGGGTTCCTTGCGGGGATCATGGGAATTATCCACATCAGCCTTATCAACTATGGAAACCCCATGTATCTGGTGGGGACTGAACTTATCGTTATCGCCGCGGTGGTTTTGGGAGGAACCAGAATTACCGGTGGAACAGGCACCCTCACAGGGACCATGTTGGGGGTGGCGATGATCATGATTCTCCAGAAAAACCTGGTACTTATCGGCCTTTCTTCGTACTGGCAGGATTTTTTTGTAGGGCTTATCATCGTAATCGGCGTCACTATCACCAACGTACAAAACAAGATAACGGCCTGGAAGAAGGCAGGAGCATAATAAATGGAAAAGGCAAAGCACAAAGCTCTTCCCAGTCTTCTTTCCGCCGGTCTTTCCGGCCAGGCAAAAAACGTAACCCTTTTTGTTCTCATGGCGCTGATCCTGGTGTCGTTTTCGATCCTCCGGCCGGACCGTTTTCCCACGGTGCGGAATTTCCGTTCCATGCTGGCCCAGTTTCCCGAATTCGGCCTTTTGACTGTGGCGATGATGCTTTCCATGGTGGTGGGAGGCATCGATCTGTCCGTGGTGGCGGTGGCGAACCTCTGCGGAGTGCTGGCAGCCATTATACTGGCAGCGGGAAAAACCGCCGGAATCCTGCCGGGGGGAACCCTGGTAGCCCTGGCGGCTTTGGCGGTTCTGGCTGCTGCGGCCCTGAGCGGCACGGTAAACGGGGTTCTTATTTCCCTTGCGGGGGTGCCGCCGATTTTGGCTACCCTGGGAACCCAGGGGCTGCTTATGGGACTGGCGATTATTTTTACCAGGGGCCACGGTATTACCGGTTTTCCGGCAGAGATTGACGTTATTGGCAACGGCTTTATCGCCGGCGTTCCGGTACCCTTTTTGCTGTTTGCCGTGATAACCGCAGCCGTGGCTTTTATGCTGAAAAAAACCAGACATGGATTTACCATGTATATGCTCGGTGCAAATCCCGTGGTTTCCCGTTATTCGGGGGTAAACAATGCCGCGGTGATTATCCGTACCTATATGACCACCGGAATTCTGGCGGGGATTTCAGCCCTTATCATGATTTCCCGGACCAATTCCATGCGTCCCGGCTATGGAACCGACTATCTGCTCCAGGCCATTCTGGTAGCGGTTCTGGGGGGCACGGATCCCAGGGGCGGTGCCGCCAGCATGACGGGATTGGTGATGGGAATCATGATCCTGCAGTTTACCCAAAGCGGCCTTAACATTATGGCCTTTTCGGCCTTTACCAAAAAACTTATCTGGGGGCTTGCCCTGCTTCTTATTATGGTACTCAATTTTCTTATCGCCAAATACAACGAGCGCAGGCGTATCAGATCAATGCGGGCCGCTTCGGAAAACACCACAGGAGAATAGGGCCCAGGGGGGCCATATAACAGGAGGAAGGTTATGAAAAAATTTATCAACAAGCCGGCGGATTTTGTCAACGAAATGATCCAGGGCATTCTGGCCGCCCATCCGGACAAGGTAAAAATAGTAAACGGCGATCCGCGCTGCCTGATAAATGTAAAGTCCTATAAAGGAAAGGTGGGCATCGCCACCGGCGGTGGCTCCGGCCACCTTCCCCTTTTTCTGGGCTATGTGGGGGACGGAATGCTGGACGGCTGTTCCGTGGGGGGCGTGTTTCAGTCCCCTTCGGCAGATCAGATGTTTGAGGTAACCAGGGCCATTAACCAGGGCGCGGGGGTGCTGTACATTTACGGCAACTACGGCGGGGACATCATGAATTTCGACATGGCCGCGGAAATGGCCGACGCCGAGGATATCAAGGTGCTTTCCGTGGTGGCCGGCGAAGACGTGGCGTCTTCCCCCAAGGGGCAGGAAGGAAAGCGCCGGGGAGTGGCAGGGATTTTCTTTGTGTACAAATGCGCCGGGGCCGCCGCGCTGGAAATGAAAAGCCTGGAAGAAGTAAAGCGTATCGCGGACAAGGCCGCCGCCAATGTCAGAACCATGGGGGTAGCCCTTTCTCCCTGCGTGGTTCCCGAAGTGGGAAAACCATCCTTTACTATTGGCGAAGATGAAATGGAACTGGGAATGGGCATCCACGGCGAGCCGGGGATTGAACGGGGTAAACTTAAAACCGCCGATGAAGTCGTTCAGGTGATGATGGAAAAGATACTTGCGGATCTTCCCTATAACAGCGGAGACGAAGCGGCCGTGCTGGTAAACGGATTGGGTGCCACCCCCAGGGAAGAACTCTATGTGATGTACCGCAAGGCGGCGGAGATACTTAAGGCAAAAAACATCAGGGTATACAAAGTTTATGTGGGTGAATACGCCACTTCCATGGAAATGGCGGGGGCTTCCATTTCGCTCCTTAAGCTGGATCAGGAACTAAAGGGACTTTTGGCAAAACCCGCCAATACCCCCTTCTTTGAACAAGTACAGCTGGAGGCGTAAGATGGCTCGAGAAACGCTGTTCCCGGCGGACCTTAAAGGACTATTTGAAGCCCTGAGGGACACTATGGTTTCTCACCGGGACAAGCTTATTGAGCTTGACGGGGTAATGGGAGACGGGGATCTGGGGCTCACTATGGTAAGCGCCTTTAGCGCCGCCGCCCATGAAATGTCTTCATCGGAAGAAGCGGATATGGGTAAACTGTTTACCAGGGCAGGAATGTCCATGGCAAAGGCGGCCCCTTCCACCATGGGGACCCTCATGGGAACGGGTTTTATGCGGGGCGGCAAGGCGGTAAAGGAAAAGACCGCTCTGGCCCTGGGGGATATGGCGGTCTTCTGGAGGGCTTTTGTAGAGGGCCTGGAAGAGCGGGGCAAGGCAAAACCGGGAGACAAGACCATTATCGATTCCCTGGACCCCGCGGCGGAAGCTCTGGAAAAAGCCGCCGAAGCGGGTAAATCCCTCCATGAAGGGTTCCAGGCCGCCCTGGCCGCCGCCGAAACGGGGGTGGAGAGGACCAAAACCATGACGGCCCAGTTCGGCAGAATGGCCTACAACCAGGAAAAATCAAAAACTCTGGTGGATCCCGGTTCTGTGGTGGGCGCTCTTTTGATTAAGACCTTTGCGGATTTTATCTCGGAACGGGAGGAATATCATTTTTGATAAGACAACGCCGGATAAAGATTTTTACCATGTGGATTTGGACATAAACGGCTCAAGGGCTTTGTACAGCGCCTTGTACCGTTCAAAACCTTCATCATACAAATCCCGGTGTCCATCGCCGGGTTCAATGGTATGCTCATACCGCACCCAGCGAGAGATGTCCGAAATACCGCCTGAAAAGCCCGTTCCCAGGGCGGCAAGAAAGGCGTCCCCGTAGGGGGCGCCGGCCTTTTCCCGGGCTATAAGCTGAGGACAGCGGGAAACATCGCTGATAATCTGGAGCAGCTGGCGGCTTTGGGAAATGCCGCCGATAGCAAAAATCCGTCGGGCCTCGACGCCTTTTTCCCGCAGGGTTTCGATATTGTGCCGTACCCCATAGGCCAGCGCTTCCTGAAAGGCCCGGTATACATCGCCGGCCTTTGATCGCAGGGTAAGGCCGAAAAGGGCCCCCTTGGCATGGGGATTGTTGACCGGCGTTCTTTCCCCGGCAAAATAGGGAAGCAGGGCAAGACCTCCCGCTCCGGGGGAAGACTGTGCGGAAAGCTCTTCCCATTGGGAGAAGCTTCTGCCCGGAAAGGTTTCCCGCAGCCACTTGAACAGGTTTCCCGCACTGGTCATGCCCCCTGCCAAAACATAATTGTTTTCTCCGGGAACGGCAAAGTAACTTGCCCAGGAATATTCCTGGGGCAAAAACCGGTCCGTACGTAAAATAAAAAAATTACTGGAGCCGTACATCATCATCATGTCTCCGTCCCGGTGAAGGCCCACGGAGACCGCTTCCGCCATGGCGTCGGCGGTGCCGCAGATCACTGGGGTTCCCCTGGGGAGCCCGGTGAGTTCCGCCGCCCTGGCGCTGACAGTTCCCGCCGTATCGGTGGACCAGATCAATTCCGGCAGGCGGCTTGTTTCGGTCACCTCTTTTTCGTAGGTGGAATCCCAGGATTTTCGGCGGATGTCATAGAGGGGGCCGTAGGCCATGGCGTTATAAATATCCAGGGTAAAGCGGCCGGTAAGCCGGTATACCAGATAACCCGCGGCTGAAAGGAAGCAGGCGGTTTTTTCATACACTTCCGGCTCGTTGTTTTTTATCCAGCGTATTTTGGGACAGCAGGACTGGGCGGAAAGGTTTTGTCCCGACAGGGAAAAAAGAGCTTTTACGCCCACCCGCTCTTCCAGTTCCCTTATTTCCGCCCCGGCCCGGCTGTCTATGCCGTAGAGTATGCCGGGCCTTAGGGGATTTCCCGTTTTGTCCACCGGAAGCACGCAGGGCGCAATGGCGCTGATACCTACTGCCCGGATATCGGATGCGGCGACCCCCGGCGTTTGGAGGAGTACCCGGACAATTTCCAGAAAATCGTTCCACCAGACTTTATCGGCGTCCTGTTCCGCCCAGCCCGGCCGGGGCATGGAAATTTCGTGGGGGACACGGTAATCGGCGATAATTTTTCCGGTAATGTCGGTAATAAGTCCCCGGCCAGCGCTGGTACCAATATCAATGCCCAAAAACAAGTCCATCGTTCTTCCTTATAATGCTAATACAGGGTAATGTTCCCGCCCTCAAGAATTATCTTGTCATCCAGGTAAACCTTTCCTTCTTTCCGGGTATCTTTGATGATATCCCAGTGAATATCCGATTTGTTGGTTCCCCCGCATTCCGGATAGGCCCTGCCCAAGGCTATATGTACAGTTCCCCCGATTTTTTCGTCTATAAGAATGTCACCGCAAAACCGGGTTACCTTGGGATTGGTTCCCAGGGCAAATTCGCCCAGCGCTTTGGCTCCCTCCCGGTCAAGGATGGAGCGGAGAAAATCCTGTTCGGTGGAAGATTCGGCCCTGACCAGAACGCCCTTTTCCCAGGTTAGGGAAATGTCCCTGACGAGTCGTCCGCCCAGAACGCCGGGAAATTCAAAATAGATGGTTCCGTTTTCCGTTCCGTTGACCGGGGCGGTGGCGATTTCTCCGTCAGGCATGTTGTTGATTCCGCCGAAGGGAACCCAGCGCCGGCCCGCCACGGAAAAGGAAAGGTCCGTTCTTTCCCCGGTAACCCGGACGGCGCTGCCCCGGTTGAGGATTTTTGCCCAGGCTTCCCAGGTTTTGACCTCCTTTTCCCAATCAAGAAAACAGGAATCGAAAAACATGTCCATGATCGTTTCGTCGTCGGTTTTGGCGGCCTGGGCAAAACTTTCGTTGGGAACCCGGACGAGGCACCACCGGGTTTTTTCCCAGCGCAGGGTTGAAACGGCTCCCATGGCCCGTTGGTTGGCCGCCAGAACTTCCGCCGGAATATCCTGCAATTCGTAAAGATTATGGGCTCCCCGCAGACCTATGTAAACATCGGCCCATTCCATTCCCCGGGCTTCAATCTCCGGAACCCAGCCTATCTGTTCCTTGCCGCCGTAACGCAGCAGGGACCGGCGCAGGGTTTCGGAGAGGAACTGGACCTGGGGAAAACCCCCGGCCTTGATCACCGCCCGGTAAACCGCCTGGACCAGGGGAAAGGTTTCAATTTCTACCATGGCGATCATCACCCGTTCCCGGGGAAGTACCCCAGTGGAATAGTTGACCAAGAGATCGCCCAGCCGTTCCCAACGAGGGTCCATGGCCTAGAGGATTTTCCGGAAAGCCTTTACTTTGTCCATAAAGGCTTTTACCCGTGATTCATCAACGGGATTGAAGAAGACACCGTCTTTCTTGAAGGTGGTGCCTGTTACCGCTCCATCGGCTATAGCCAGCTGTTCTTCCACATTGGAAAGACGGACCCCGGTATTTACAAACACCGGGGTATCCGGTACGGCGGTTTTGACGGTTTTAAGAATCGACGTATCCGTTTCGGAACCGGCGGTAAGGCCCGATACGCACAGGGCGTCAGGAAGGTTGTTAAAAACCGTAGACCGGGCTATGTCTTCGATTTTTCGGTTTCCCAGATACGCCGCCGCTTCGGGAACAATGTTAAAGAGGAGCTTTATTTTTTGCGCTCCCAGCCGGTATTGATGACGAATCACTTCGCCGCAGTTGGTATTCCATATGCCAAAGTCCGAAGCGTATACTCCGGTAAAAATCTCCCGGACAAACAGGGCGTCTGTGGCCATAGCCACATCGATCGACGCAGCGGGGTCCCACAGGACATTGACCCCATAGGGGACGGCGATGTCTCTTTTTAGTTCGCCGATAACCCTGGCCATGGCGGTAGAGGTAACGGGTTCTACCTTGGTAAGGTAGGGAAGGCTGAATTCATTGGAAAACATCACCCCGTCTACTCCGCCTTTTTGCAGGGCCAGCAGATCCGCCCGGGCCTTGTCTATTACCCAGGCCATGCCTTTTTGGTGATCATACCGGGGATCCCCCGGCAAAGCCTGAAAATGGCACATGGCGATAACCGGTTTTGGTACGTTAAACAACTCTGTAAGCCAGCTCATGGTTTCCTCATATTCTTTAGTATACCATAACCAGAGAATAAGCGCTACCCTTTTTTACAAATGTTATCATAATTTTTCTTTAATTTAGCATTTGACAACTTTTTCTTTATATGTCATTATGATATAGATAGAGGAGACAATATGAAACTGTCTACGGAAGTATACAAGGACCTGTACCTTAAAATGGTCCAGACCCGGACCTTTGAGGAAACCGCCGCCCGGCTCTTTGTGGAGGGCAAGGTCCACGGGACCGCCCATTTCTGCATCGGCGAGGAAGCCACCGGGGTGGGGGTCTGCGCGGCCCTGGAAAAAGAAGACATGATCACCCAGACCCACCGGAGTCACGGTCAGGGCATAGGCCGGGGGATGGACATCAAAAAGATGATGGCCGAATTCCTGGGGAAGGAAACGGGGTACTGCAAGGGGAAGGGGGGCTGTATGCACATCGCCGACTTTTCCGTGGGGAGCTTGGGGGCCAACGGCGTGGTGGGCGGGGGTATCCCCGTGGCCACCGGGGCGGCCCTGTCCCAGCAATACTTCAAAAAACCCAACATCACCGTGAGCTTCTTCGGCGACGGGGCCACCAACGGCGGCGGTTTTCACGAGGCGATGAACCTCGCGTCGGTCTGGAATCTTCCCCTCCTCTTTGTCTGCACCAACAACCTCTACGGCATGTCCACCCACGTTTCCAAATCCATGCACATCGACGATATTTCGATCCGGGCCGCCTCCTACGGGATGAAGGGCGTCGCCCTGGACGGGAACGACGTGCTGGCGATTTACGAGGAAACCAAAAAGGCCCGGGACTATGTCCTTGCCAAGGGGCCCATGTTCATGGTCCT
>JAITHE010000117.1 GCA_031280125.1 Treponema sp. | reverse complement strand
AGGGCGGTGATCACTCTGCCGTCGGCGGAATTCTTCTGGGAAAGAAAAATGTCCCCCGGCGCATTCTGGCGGTATTTGCAGAGCTGAAAATACTCAACCTCGACAAAGGTGTTCCGGGAAATCGCGTCGTTCATCGTTTTATCGTAATGATTTTCAAAACCCTGTCAAGGTTTTAGTCCGGCGCATCCCGCCGGGACAGCACTCTAGCCCATCCGGCTGCGCCGTTCCCGTACTGCCAATAAGCGTTTTTCCAAATCCGCCGCCCGGCCTTCCGCAATGAGGGTTTTGAATTCACGGAGGCTTTGCTCAAAGGCGCCGATGCGGGCAAGGAGGGGGCCGGCGTTTTCCAGAAAGAGTTCCGTCCACATGGGGGCGTTGAGCATGGCGATGCGGGTTAGATCCTCAAAACTCCCGCCGCCGTAGCGGGTAATGCCGGCATCGGTCTCGCAGTCCACCAGGGCGGCGGCGATAACATGGCAGAGCTGGCTGGTAAAGGCTATTTTGCCGTCGTGGTCCGCCGCTGTGGTACAGGTGATCCGGCCAAAACCCAGGCGGCGGATCAGGTCTTTAAGAAAGGCGATATTCTCCGGCCTGTTCCGGGCCAGAGGGGTAAGGATATAGTTTTTTCCCGGAAAGTGTACCAAGGCGGCGTTGGCAAAGCCGCCCTTTTCTGCCCCCGCCATGGGGTGTCCGGGGATAAAGTCGCAGTCCTCCCGGAACCCTTCCGCCAGGGCGGCGACGCTTTCCTTGATTCCGGCCATGTCGGTGATAACCGCTCCGCTCTTGAAGGCGGCCATGTGGGTTTTGGTAAAACGGATCAGGGCGGAGGGGTTAAGGCAAAGAAAAACGATGTCGCTTCTGCCCAGCATGGCGGCGGGGTCTTCAAAGGCTTCGTCGATGATCCCCTGTTCACGGGCGGTGCGGAGAACGGTCCTGTCTTTGTCGTGGGCAAGGATCCGCGGACCGGCGGCTTTCTCCTTTAGTTTTCCCAGCGCCATGGCCAGAGCGCCGCCCATAAGGCCCAGGCCCGCAATACCCACGGTACATTCTGCAACGGGGATCTTCACAGCCGTTTGCCTTCAAGCTCCGCATAGGCCCGCAGCGATGCCATAAGCTCCGTAAAGGCCGCCGGGGTCAAGGACTGTTCACCGTCGCAGAGGGCGTTTTCCGGATCGTTGTGGACCTCGACAATAAGGCCGTCGGCTCCGGCGGCGGCGGCGGCCCTGGCCGCCGCGGGAACCAGGGAGGCGATGCCCGTGGCGTGGCTGGGGTCTACCAGCACCGGCAGGTGGGTCTTTTGCTTGAGCCAGGGCACGGCGGCAATGTCCAGGGTGTTGCGGGCAAAACTTTCAAAGGTCCTTATTCCCCGTTCACAGAGGATCACCCGGCTGTTGCCGCCGGCCATGATATATTCCGCGGCCATGAGGAGTTCGGTAACGGTGGAGGCCAGGCCCCGTTTAAGGAGGACGGGCTTGCGGGAGCGGCCCAGTTCTTTAAGGAGGTTGAAGTTTTGCATGTTCCGGGCCCCCACCTGGATAATGTCGATGCCGTCAAAAAGTTCAAGCTGGTGGATTTCCATAAGTTCCGACACCAGGGGAAGGCCGGTTTCTTTTTTTGCCTCCAGGAGGAGGTTTACCCCCTCACAGCCCATGCCCTGAAAGCTGTAGGGGCTGGTCCGGGGTTTGAAGGCGCCGCCCCGGAGAAAGGCGGCTCCGGCGGCTTTAACGACCCTGGCCACGGCGATGATCTGCTCCGGGCTTTCCACCGAGCAAGGCCCGGCTATAACGGCGAACATACCGCCGCCGATACTGGAGGCCGCGCCTGCTGCGCCGTTTGCTCCCTGCACGCCCTCCGCACCGCCGCCACGGAGAATGTCAATACGGGTGTCTTCGGGGTGGAAAAGCCTGTTGGCCCGCTTGTAGGGTTCCTGAACCCGGATTACCTTGGCCACCAGGTGGTGGGCCGCCAGGGCTTCCGGGTCAAAGCTGGAAGTATCCCCCACCAGTCCCAGCACGGTCTGGCTGGCCCCCCGGGAAATATCAACCTTTACTCCCCGCCGTTCCAGCATGGCGGCAAAGTGGTCCGTTTCTTCGGCGGAAACCCCCTGTTTTATCGCAATGATCATGGGTTTCCTACAACTTTATATCGGCGGTATTCCTGTAGCTAAAGGGCAAAGTCAGGGCGGTCCCCGGCTTCATTCCCTCGGAACTTAAGCCCAGTTCTCCCTCGCAGCTATAGCTTATGGTCTTTCCGGCGGAAAGAATTTTCTGAATCACCGCAGCGGAATTGACGCTTACCTGTACGGGGATCGTAGAAGATTTGCGGGATCCGATGATAATCCCCGCAGGGGCCAGTCCGGACGCCCAGAGGCTGTTGTTTACCAAAAGCCGGTAATCCAGTTTGTCAATAACCAGGCCGAACATGTTTTTGTTGTCCACCGACCAGGTAAGGGTAAACTCCACCTTGGCGGGGTTCAGGGAATTAAATTTGATTCCCTTAAAGGCAATCACCGGGGCCTTGGGCAGGGGGGCCTGGCCCTTGAAGGTGGCGGTAAAGGTCTTTTTTTCAATCAGGGGGATGGGAAAGCGGGCCCCCACGACGATCTGGTAGGGAACTGCGTCGGCCCCCGCCAGATGTTTCCACATTCTGGTGATATACCCGTAATCCAGGACAAAACTTACTTCCACCGGGGCGCTGCTGTTGGCGGATATTTTCATATCCTTTTTAACGGCCTGGCCAATCAGGGGATTTTGGCCGATGTAAATTTCCCATTCCATCTCCGGAAAGGGAATGGCGATGGCATAGTTATTATGCACATTCACCTTGGCAAGAAATTTTGCCTCCTTAAAGCTGAATTCGGTGATCGACACGGAATCGATGCTTATTTTCGGCTCCTCCGGCAGATTCGGCACGGACCGGCAGGCACCCAGGACAAGTACAAGCCCTGCAAGGAAAAGGACAAAAAACCAAACCGGCAGGATCCGCATCAAACAAGGCTTACGTTTCATGATTAAAGTCTCCTCTCTAATAAAAACTGAACCTGTCCGCCGGTCTGGCCGCCAAACAGTCCCTTTGTACAATACTGCAAACCGTTAATCCGCGGCTTTGGGTCTGATATATTCAAAACCGCAGTGGGGAACCAGGGCCTCAGGAATTTTTACCTCACCGCCGGGCCGCTGGAAATTTTCCAGAATTGCGATGATCGCCCTAGAAACGGCCACAGCCGTACCGTTGAGCATGTGGACATATTTATTTTTGCCGTCATCGTCCCTGTAGCGGACGTTAAGCCTCCGGGCCTGATAATCGGTACAGTTGGAGGTGGAGGTTACTTCCCCCCATTCACCTCCGTTCCGCCCGGGCATCCATGCCTCCAGATCCCACTTGCGGTAAGCCGGCGCGCCCAAATCGCCGGTACAGGTGTCAACCACCCGGAAAGGAATTCCTAAACCGGAAAAAATTTCTTCCTCTATGGATCTCAGTTCTTCGTGGAGCGTCCCGGATTCCTCCGGCAGGCAGTAGACAAACATTTCCAGTTTGGTAAACTGGTGAACCCGGTACAGGCCCTTGCTGAACTGGCCCGCCGCTCCCGCTTCCCGGCGAAAACAGTGGGAAAGCCCGGCCATCCGCAGGGGAAGATCCTTTTTCGCCAGGACCGTGCCGGCATAGTAGCCCCCCAGGGTAATCTCAGCGGTTCCCACCAGGCAGGCGTTTTCTCCCTCCAGGGCGTACACATTGGATTCCGCCCCCCGGGGGTTAAAACCTATGCCTTCCAGAATTTCCTCCCGGGCCACATCGGGGGTAATAAAGGGGGTAAAGCCCCGCTTCTGCAAAATATCCAGGCCATAGCGGATCAGGGCCAGTTCCAGAAAAACCCCCTCGTTTTTGAGGTAGTAGAACTTTGTTCCCGCCACCCTGGTGGCCGTATCAAAGTCAACAATATCCAGGTCCTGACCCAGCTTTACATGATCGGCGGTTTCAAAATCAAAGTGCGGAATCTCCCCCACCCGCTTGACTTCCAGGTTGTCCTGGTCTTCCCGCCCCCGGGGGGCGTCCGGGTGGGCCATGTTGGGGATGCGCCGCCCTTCGGCGTCAAGTTCCGCCTCCACCCTTGCCAAACCGGCTTCCGCGGCGGCTATATCTTCCTTGAGTTTTTTCCCCTCTTCAATAAGCTGTTCCCGCCCGGCCTCTTCCAGCCTGCCCTTCATCGCCTGGGCGTTGAGGTTCCGTTTTTGCTGAAGACCCTGGAGGGCAGTAACCAGCGCCGTCCGTTCACCAAAGAGCCTTGCCGCCGCGTCTGCATCGGCCTCCATGTGGCGATCGGCAATGTTCCGCTTCACCGCGTCAAGGTTTTCCAGGATAAAACGGTAATCCAGCATACTATTACTGTAGTGGGTTTACCCGGAAGCTACAAGGGGCGGATCGACATTACCGTATACCCTGAGCTCTCCGGCGGCAAAGGAAACAATTCCCCCGGAGGCGGGGGCGATGAGGATTTCTCCCCCGGCGGCGGTCCCCAGCAGTATCCCTTCGACCGGTTCCCCGGAGGCGGGGGAGCCTCCCGGCACGTCCCCCTGTTCCGGGTCCCGGGGCGCGCCGGGGATAAAGCGGACCTGCCGGCCCTTCATATAAAGCCGCTCTTCCAGCCGTCCCTGCCAGGACAGCGGACTCCCGGCAGTTTTATCGCCGGGGGCTTCTAGTTCTTCCCGGAGCCGGAGGAGGATCGCCTCCAGCAGGACGAACCGTTTTTCCCCCAGAGCCGCCGCATCCATCCCCGCCGGAGGCGGATCGTTCCCCCAAAGACCGGCGAGGGTACCGGCGATGCTGACGGCCTTGTCTTCCAGTCCGGGGGGAAAGGCGGTCTGGGCCACATTGATCCCCATCCCCAGGTACACCGTACCCCCGGAGGCTTCGGCCAGAATGCCCGCCGCCTTCCGGCCCGGACCGCCGCTCTGCATCAGCATAAGGTCGTTGGGCCACTTGACCGCCGTCTTTCCCCGCAGCGCCGGGGCAAAATCCTCAACGGCCAGGGAAAGGGCCAGGCCCGCCCGCAGGGTCAGACAGGGGGGGATGCCGGATCCTGGGTAACGCAGGATCACCGTAAAGGAAAGATTTTCCCCTGCCTTCATAAGCCAGGACCGTCCGCCCCGGCCCCGGCCCGCGGTCTGGTAATCCGCGGCGATCACCGTGCCATGTTCCGCCCCCCGGGCAGCCAGGATTCTGGCTTCGTCCATGGTGCTGCCCAGGGTCTCCCGGCGGTACACCGGCGCGCCAAAGGGATTGCGGATCCCCGGCAGCTTCAATTCAGGGGGAGCCCCGTCTTTTCCCCGGCGCATTTTTCCTTAAGATCCCCTGGTGAACGGCACATTCCGCATTTCCATATCCAGGGTATCCCGGAACCCCAGAACAATCTATCCTCCAGGGCCACAGCTCCCCTTTTTTTGGTTTTGTGCTACACTGGGCCGGTGAAAAAACATAACCGGCGGCGCAAGCGCCGCGAATACCAGGGAGGACTGGACTATGCGCCTGGTATGTCTTGATCTGGAGGGAGTGCTGGTTCCCGAAATATGGATAGCCTTTTCACAGGCGGCGGGGATCCCCGAACTGAGCCGTACCACCAGAGATGAACCTGACTACGGCAGGCTTATGCGCTTCCGCCTGGATCTGCTGAAAAAAAACGGCCTTAAACTGCCGGATATCCGGCGGGTTATAGAGGGCATGGACCCCCTGCCGGGGGCGGTAGAATTTACCGGGGCTCTGCGGGAAAGGACAGGGCTGGTGATTCTCTCCGATACCTTTGAAGAATTCGCAAAGCCCCTGATGAAAAAACTTCACTGGCCCCTCCTCTTCTGCAATACCCTGCTTTGCGCCCCGGATGGATCCGTTACAGGGTACCGGCTCCGGCAGGAAAGGGGCAAACGGGAGGCGGTAAGGGCCTTTGCCTCCCTCAATGTGGAAGTATTTGCCGCGGGGGATTCCTTTAACGACCTGGAAATGATCCGGGAGGCAGCGGCGGGCTGCCTGTTCCGCGCCCCCGAAGGAATCAGAAGGCAGTGTACGGACATTCCCTGCGTAGACGCCTACGATGAACTGCTGGCCCGGATAGACCTGTTTCTGGGAAGCCCTCCTGTCTGGGGAGGCTGTTCTTAAGGGTTCTTAAAAACGGATCAAAACGCCAGGGTCTTCCTTAGGGTCCCTTCGTTTTTCCGCCAGTCCCCTCCCGCCTTGACCCGCAGATCCAGTTCCACCTTCCAGTCAAAGATCCGGTTCATCTTTTTCCGGGCCGCCTCACCGATGGCCTTGATCCCCCTCCCCCCCCGGCCAACGATTATCCCCTTCTGGGATTCCCGCTCACAGACAATAAAGGCCCGCACCCACAAACGCCGGCATCCCGGACCGCCTTCTCCGGCGGATCGCTGGTCCACTGCCTCCGGTTCCTGGCCGGACGGTTTTTTTCCCCCGGTTCTCCGCCATTCCATGTCGGCCACTTCCACATAAAGGGCGTGGGGCAGCTCCTGCCTAAGCCTGATTATGGCCTCCCCCCGGATAATCTCGGAGATGCGAAAATCAATTTCCTGATCGGTATAGTATTCTTCGCCGTAAAAGGGTTCTCCCCGGGGGGCGGCGCTGTAAAGGGCCGCCAAGAGCCGTTCCGTACCTTCGTTTTTCAGGGCCGATACAGGAAGGATACGGCTTTTGTCCAGGGAAGGAAAATGGCCCTTAAGAAAAGCGGCGGTCCGCTCAAAATCCGCCTGGGGATGGTCCATTTTGTTTACCGCCGCTACCAGGGGAATCTCCGGGGAGCCGGAGCCCGCGCAGGCGGCCAGTTCCAGGGCCGCCGCCTCTTCTTCAGGGCCCGGGGCGCGGCTGGCGTCCAGCACATAAAGGATAATATCCGCCTCCCCCGCGGCCCGAAGCGCCGTTTTCGCCAGGCGGCGGTTGAATTCCCGCCGGGAAAGATGGAGCCCGGGGGTATCCACCAGTACAAGCTGCCCTTCTTTCCGGTTTATGATACCCCGAATGGCGTTCCGGGTTGTCTGGGGCACGGAACTTACAATAGCCACCGGCTGACCGCAGAGAAGGTTCACCAGGGTGGATTTTCCCGCCGAAGGCCGGCCGGCCAGGGCGGCAAAGGCCGCCTTTTTACCGCCTTCGGCGTTTCCATCGTTCACTTGACCACCATGATCTTGCGGATCTCGTCAATGCCGGGCCCCACCACCCGGACAAAGTACATACCCCGGGCCACCGGGCGGCCCCCCGTATTGGTGCCGTTCCAGGTATCGGTCCATTCCCCCGCATCCCGGTATTCCCGCCGGATCACCTTTACCAGGTTGCCGTCCAGGGTAAAAACCTGGATGGTAACCCGGCCTGCCTTGGCCAGCCGGTAACGGATGTAGGTATTTTCTCCGGTAAGGGAGTTGATCACATTGTTCAGGATTGTTACACCCCCCCTCTGGAGTATCACATCCTGAATATCGAAGGTAAAGGGTCTTACCATCCGGTACCAGTCAAAGGGGATCTGTCCCGGCGGAGCATCCAGCCGGGCGATAAAGAGATTTTGATCGGGATAGAGGGGATCCGCCAAGCGGAGTACAAAGTCCAGCCGGGCTCCGCTTTCGTATCCCGAATCGGTTTTACCAAAGCTAAAGTTAAAGAGGGAGGGCCCTGCGGGGGTTCCGTACTTTATTCTTGCACCGCCAAAACCGGGAACCATGCTAAAAAGATGCGGATCCGGCGGCTGGGGCAGGGGCAGCCACAGGCCGCCGCTTCCCTTGCCTTTGGCGGAAAGATCCGGAGGACTGCGGACGGCGGCGGGTACGTCGATGCCGAAAAATAGGTCGACACCCCCCGCCAGGGAGGGATTAAGCCTAACCTGGAGGGTTGTATCCCGTTCCTCCAGGAATTTTTGCCCGGAAAATTCCCAGATAATCCCCGTATCGGTAAGCTGCTGGCCGCCAAATTCGGAACCGGGGTTTATGGAAGAATCGTCGTACCGGGCCCAGACCGGCCAGGCAAAATAACCGGCGTCGCGGCTGGTCAGGGGCGGCAGTGAAACCAGTACATCCGTTACCCGGCGGCTTATCGTGTTGACAGAGGGGAACGAAGAGGGAATTATACCTAAGCCCAGGGACAGATCCCGGATCATCCCGGTATTTAGCAGTTTGTGGGGGGGCAGGAACACCTCCGCCAGGGGAATGGGGGAACCGTCCGCTTTTTCCCCAAAGGGAGTGTCGGCGGCAAACGAAGCGTATGCGCCCCCCAGGGACCGGAGATGACCGTTGCCAAATACGGCGGCATAGCCGGAATAGTTCCAGTCCACCGGATATTTGGGGGGAGGATAGTACAGCCAGTCTATGGGATCCACCGCCGGATCATGCCAGTCCATGGCCCTAACCCCCTGATCCACCAGGCCCGTTACGGTAAACGATTCGGCGGGCTGTCCGCCGCTGTTGAGCGAGGGAAGCCGGGCCAGTTCCGCGGCGCCGTAGGCAGTAACCAGCCTAAGAAGGTAGGACAGGTTTCCCCGGGGAATCGTAACGGGCAGATCCTTGGCCTGCCGCCCGCTGTTCTCCGGCGGCTTGTATTCATAGACAAAGGTTCTTTGCTCAACAATTTCAACCGCCTCCGCCGGATTGGAGGGATCGATCCGGGGGCTTCCGGTAAAGGGAGGCAGCCGGGGATCCTGGGACACCACCGGTTCGGACATACGCACATAGGTCTGGGGATGCCCCGGCAGAGTCAGGGCATGGCTTATCCGGGGAGGCACGGTGTCGAAACTCTGTACCCCCTGGTCCTGATCGGGACTTCCTATGGTAGAGTTTTGGGTTATGGTATCCCTGAGGGAAGTGTTGCGGATCACATCCCAGACGGGAGTATTTCCGCCGTCCGGGAAGGGCTGCTCCTCCACATACATATAGAAGGAATCCTGATCACTGGGATGGCTGGTTTTTTCGCTGACCAGCTCAAAGCCCCCCCCCGAATTGGGAAGATCCAATAAGGTCCGTCTTCCCCGGCTGGTGTCAATAACATACCCGTGGACACGGATCTCAAAGTCGCTAAAATCGCCATTCAGGGCGGTGTTAGACTGGACCCTGATCCGGTCTATCCTGCCGTTTCCGTCCGCATCTTCGGTAAAACTGTAGATTATCTTCCGCAGCTCTATCCAGTCGTAGTTAAAATAGCCCTCCAGCGATGGACTGGAACGGTAAAAGGGCAGGGCCTTGAGGAACATCTTCGCGGTGTCGATGGGAATACGCTGATTGTAGGCGTGGCTAAAGTAAATGTTCGTGCACTGTATGTCCAGTATGGGCTGACCGGGAATGCTGGGGGGTACCAGGTTGATGTTCCAGTATTTCCTTTTTTCCGCCTCCACAGCGCCCTTAAGGTTTCCCGGCGCGGGACTCACCGGAAGATCCTCCGCCCCCGCCGGAACCACGGGGGAAACAAAAACACCGGTCCCCGTGTCATAGTAGGTATACTTGTACAGACTGGCCGCGTTGGGGGCCCGGTCGTACCTGGTAACGGTAATATAATCTTCGGGGGGCACCGAACCGGCGGCGGCGGAGGGCACATCCACCTTAACGGTAAACGTTTCAAGCACCGTATGCTGATCCGGATGGCGGGAAAACTGCAGCACCCCCGGGCCTCTGGACAAGCTGGAATCACCCCGTTCGGTACAGTCAAGGTTGCGCCAGATCGTGTTCCCCAGGATCTCAAAAAATACGGGGTTCGCCGCTGAGACGCTACCGTTGGGATCCCGCCTAAAAACAACCCGGCCCCCCGGATCCTGCACCAACGCGTCCATGGAAGGGGGCGTTACAAAGGGAGGGGGATTGCGGATCACCGAGGGATGGTCGATCACCTCCCAGCGGGCATAATTAACGGAGGTATTTGTTCCATGGCGGTTTGCCCCCAGATTCCGTTTTCCCTCAAGGCCCGCGTAGACCGCGATATCCCAGGCCCCCGCCGCAAGTACCCCCTGGGTGGGGGATCTGTGGTTTATTGCTACCCCCCCCCGAAGGCTCAAGTCGTTTTGCAGGGTGGTAACCGCGGTTTCGGCCACGGACAGGATCCCTAAGGGCTGGCCCGTTTGCAGGGTCCCGGTTCCGGTCATTTCCAGGACCAGTTGGGGCAGATCCCCGGTAAACGCCACATAGGTACTTGACATGTCAATAGTATAATCCGGATCCGGAGCGGCGGCATCCATAGCCCCCTGGATGACCACATTACCCTGGGCGCTCACCGTCGCGGGGCCGGCGTTGTTGACGGTGAATCTATTAGCCATTGAAACGCCCTGCAGCCTGAGGTCTCCGCATCTGAGCGCCGGCGGCGGAACCGGAACCGCCGTAATACCCCCGACGGTGTTGAATTGCAAAGTCCCGTGGTTTCCGTAAAAACCTTGGCTTCCCGCCAAGGATCCGCCCACGCTCCAGCTTCTAAAAATGCCCGCGCCGCTGTCATACAGATCCATGACCGTACTGTTATCCAGTTCCAGGACGGCATCATTATCCTGCAAAATATCGGAACGAAGTTCCACCTTGTTTTGTACGGTTCCACTCCGGTTTTCAATTTTGATGTGCCCCAGGGTGGAGGATGTATCCTGGCTGAATTTCTGGACCGTGGAGGGGGAACCAATAGATGCCCCCTTCAACACCAGAACAGTATTGTTTTGGGTAAATGTTCCCACCGCAGCTGTTTCGCCGTTAAACACAACCCGGGTAAAAGTATCGCCGTTTCCGTTCAATGTGCCGGAAATCCCGCCGGTATAGTTCCTGTTAAAGTATATGGTGTCATAGGACAAGCCCGCCGAAGGATTGGGCCCGGCGGTGATTTGTCCGTTATTGGTAACATTGGCGGTAACGGTCATAAGGCCATTGGGTCTGACATCGCCGTAGGGGTTAACCGTTAGCACGGAGGCGGTGATGGTCAGGCTGCCCATGGTTTCATCCGTCCCCGCGCTTGCGGCGTTCCCCAAAGTAACGGTTCCGCTGGCCGTTCCGGTAACAATGGTAAGGTCTTTATAGCCTCCGGTACTGCCGTCAATGCCTCCGGTTAGGGCAATAGCGCCGTTGGTGGTGGATTCCAGGGTAAGGTCATAGGTCAGCACCGCTGCTCCGGCGTAGGTCTGGTTTCCGGTGGTTCTAATGTCGCTGGTTCTAATGTCGCTGGTCCCCGCGGTAATAGTAACGGCGCTCAAATAGGGCAATACGGTCCCCGCAGTGTCGTCAAACCGGACGTCCGCGGC
>JAITHE010000085.1 GCA_031280125.1 Treponema sp. | reverse complement strand
CCGCTGGGGGTGGGGGTGGTGTCGTGGGGTTTGAGGCCCAGGCTTACGAGGTCCGAATCCAAAAGGGGCGGGGTTAAAAAGTACCGCTTTTTGAGGTCCCGCATTTTGTCAACCAGCGCGGCAAACGCCTCCCTGCATTGGGCCGTCGTTACCGGGGTTCTCGTGGTTTCATTCATCGCTGTATCCAGCGCCCCCTGTGCCGTACTCCAGACCGTTCCCAGTTCTGTTAAGACAGTCGTTGGTATCCCCCAGGCGGCGGCCTTCCCCCCCGTGGCGCCCAAAAGCGTTATCCAGTCCCGGGCCATGGCAAGCTGCCCTTCCCTGGTGTGGGGCAGCCAGTCTCGAGTTATGGACATATCGTTCCTCCTGTATGTCTTGATGGGCCGTATCCGCCTGAATGTGCGGCGTATTCGCCTGAATACGGAGTGCGGTTGCCTGAACGTGGGGTGTATTCGCCTGAATATGAGGCGTATTCGCCTGAATACGGGGTGTAGTTGCCTGAATACGGGGCATATTTGCCTGAATACAGGGCGTATCTGCCTGAATATGAGGTATATCTGCCTGAATATAAGGCGGATCTACCTAAAAATGGGCAAAAGTGATAAAATTAAGTGCGGGTAGTAGTTCTGTTTAGTAGACGGGCAAAGTCTGCGGCTTTGCCTCGGAGTTTTGCGGGGCAAAACTCCACAAGAGCTTGTTGTGTAGTAGTTTTGTTTAGTAGACTGAGCCAGTTGCAAAAATCGGTTATTTTTGCACTGGCTCTTGCAGTTTCTCGCCTAACGGCTGCGAAACATGCCTTTTTTAGATGTAGCAGTTGCAAAATTGCAATTTTGCAACTGCCTCGACTTTTTTGCCGGTTGTGTGTATCATATGAGCCGTGAGCCGTGAGCCGTGAGCCGTTGGGCGTATCCTGTCTGTAAACCTGCCGTTGTCAAGAGCATAGCTTAGTATTTCACGTTCAGATGAAAGTGTCAAGGGGTGTGTAAAAAAATGTGAAAAACCGTGATCCACAGGGAGGCGTCCGGCAGCCCTGGGGCTTCCGGAGGGCTCCATTGAAAAAAAAATGCTCCGGGGGTATCATTTTCCTTATGTGCTGGTATTGCGGAAGCCCCGTTACGGAAAGCAATCCCCTGGGCCGGAGTATGCGCTGCCTCTGCGGAAAGGATCTCCGCTGCTGCCGCCACTGCCGGTTTTACCTTCCCGGTTTCCGGGGAGACTGTGCCGAACCAAACGCCGAACCCCAGGCGGACAAGGAGCGGGGAAACTTTTGCGACTGGTTTTCCCTGGACCTCCGCTTCCGTTCAGCCGGCGGCGGCGCGCACAAGGCCCGGGGCGATCAAAGCCGGGCGCGGTCTGCCTTTGAGGATCTTTTTGCGTGATCCCGCGGGCTGTCTGATATGGGTCCTGTCCTTTTTATGGATTCCGGCATAGGAGGGCTCCCCTACTGCCGGCGCTTTTTTAGCCGTCCCCATGCTCCTTCGGTTGTTTACCTGGCGGACCGGGCCCATTTTCCCTACGGCACAAAAACCAAGGGAGATCTGATCCGGATCCTGGGGGACCACGTGGAACACCTTTCCGCCTTCTGTAGTCCGGTTCTGGCGGTTCTGGCCTGCAATACCGCTTCGGTCAGCGCCTTGGCGGAACTGCGGGAGCGGTTCCCGGTCATTCCCTTTGTGGGAACCGTTCCGGCGGTCAAACCCGCGGTGGAAGAAAGCCTCCGCCGTTCCGTGGGGATCCTGGGAACGGAACGGACCCTGGCGGATCCCAGCATCGGCGATCTGGCATCCCGTTACGGCCCGGACTGCGCCGTTCATAAACGTGCCGCCCCGGAACTGGTTGACTTTGTGGAACGCCGCCTGGCCGCCGCTTCCGGGGAGGAACGGCTCCGTGTTGCCGGGACCTACATCGAACGGTTCCGCTCCCTGGGGGTGGACGCGGTGGTTTTGGGCTGCACCCACTTTCTCTTTTTGGTGGATGAATTCAGGGCCGCCGGCGCATCCGGCGGGTGCGCCGTGAAGATCTACGATTCCCTGGAGGGGGTCTGCGCCCGGGCCGAAGCGCTGCTGGCGGAAATCCGGCCTTCCCCCAGGCCGCCTGTCCCCGTCGGCGGAGACGGGGACAGCGTCCCCCGGCGGCTCCTCCTCCTTTCGGGGGAGGAGCCGCCGGGGCCTCTCTGGGAAGCACGGGCCCGGGAATATGGGATGACCCTGGGCTTGCTGCCGGTCTGGAGGGCGGGCACACCATGACCGGCCTTGTCATACGGGGTTCCCGGAACGTATTTACAATCCGCCCGGAGGACGCCCCGGCGGAGGAGAAAGGGTTGGAATGCCGGCTCAAGGGCAAGATCCTCAAGGGCATGGAGGGTTACTACAATCCCCTGGCGCCGGGGGACCGGGTCGCCGTGGAGGCCGGCTCTCCCGGAATGGGGCAGATCCTCGACGTCCTGGAACGGCGCAGCCTGCTGGTCCGTTTTAACCAGAAGGGGCAGAAACCCCAGATTTTGGCGGCGAACCCGGACAGGGTCCTCTGCGTAACCAGTCCCCTTTCCCCCCCCTTTAGGCCCCGTTTCCTCGACAGAATCCTCATCCAGGCGGAAGTGTCCGGCGTTATTCCGCTGATCCTCTGCAACAAGTACGATTTGGTCCGCCGGGACGGGCCGGATCCCGATACGGAAGAACGCCTGGAAGACTACCGGCGCATAGGTTACGATGTGCTGCGGATTTCGGCGGAGACCGGCGAAGGGCTTGGGGAACTGCGGGCCCGTATGGCGGGAAAAACGTCGGTTCTCCTGGGCCAGTCCGGGGTGGGGAAGTCCAGCCTCATCAACTCCCTCTGTCCTGAACTTAACATGCGTACCGGAATCCTCAACGAAAAGTACGACCGGGGAAACCATACCACCAGCCTTTCCGAGCTGCTGGAATTTTCCGCCGGATCCCCCTGGGAGGGTCCGGAAGGACGGATCCGGGTGATCGATACCCCGGGGATCCGCCGCATGGTCCCCTGGGGGGTCCGGGGGGACACCCTGATCCTGTACATGAAGGAATTCGCGGCCCTGGCGGGGAAATGTACCTACGGCCTCTCCTGTTCCCACCGCACCGAGCCGGGCTGCAAGATCCTGGAGGCCGTGGCGGCGGGGGTGATCCATGAGGATCGCTACGAAAGTTTTTTAAGGATCCGCGATGACCTTGAGGCGCTTTGAAAAGACCCTGGAACTTTTGGAATTTGATCGTATCAGGGAAGCGGCGGCTTCCCTGGCCCTGAGCGCCGAGGCCGCGGAGCTTATCCGGGGGGAGGCCCCCTCTTTTGATCCGGCGGAAGTCAGGACCCGGAAGGAACTAGGCGCCGCGTTCGCCGGCCTTTCAGGGCTTGCCGGGAATGGCGGCGTCCCCCGGCAGGAACTTCCCTCGGTGGGCTTTCTTTTGCCCGCCCTGGCGGCGGAAGGGGCCCGGCTGAATACGGACGAAGCCCTGGCCCTGGCCCTTTTTATTGAACGGGGGGAAGCCCTCCGCCGGTTTGTCCTGGCCGGGACCGCGCCGGAGGGGGGGGCCGGGGATTCTCCGGCGGGGGAAAAGCTGCGGAATGTGGCCGGGGCCGCTCCGGACTGTTCCGCCCTGGCGGAGGAGGTGTTCCGCCTCATAGACCGGGACGGGACGGTGAAGGATCTGCCGGAACTAAAGAGGATCCGCGGCCGTATCCGGGATCTCACCAGGGATCTGGAACATACCGCGGCCCGGTATGGTTCCGGTGAAAACACCCGGCGCATACTCCAGTCCCCTCTGCCCTCCCAGCGGGACGGCAGGATGGTACTGGCGGTAAAGGCCAATTTCCGGGGCCGTATCAAGGGGATAGTCCACGAAGTATCCTCCACGGGGCAGACGATCTTCGTGGAGCCCGAAGAATCGGTGGAAAAGAACAACCGGATCCTTCTGGAGCAGGCCGCCCTGGAGGCGGAGATCCGGCGGCTCCTGGGGGAACTGACGGCCCGCCTGTCCCTGCGCCGGGAGGATCTGGGGGTGTTCCACAAAACGGTCCTGGCCCTGGAGTGCCTTCGGGCAAAGGCCCGGTACTCCCTGGAAAGCCGGGGCCGCTTTGCCCTGGAAGCGGAGGGCGGGACCCTGCGCCTGAAACAGGCCCGGCATCCCCTGCTGGGGGAAGGGGCGGTCCCCATCGATCTGGAACTGGATTCCCCCGTCAGGATGGTGATCATCACCGGTCCCAACACGGGGGGCAAAACCGTCAGCCTTAAAACCCTGGGTCTTTTTGTATTGATGAACCAGACAGGGCTGGCCCTGCCGGCGGAGGAAACCCTGCTTCCGGTGTTTGACGGCGTCTATGCGGACATCGGGGATGAACAGTCCCTGAGCCAGTCCCTGTCTACGTTTTCCGGCCACATAAACAGCATCGCCGGAATCCTTAAGGAGGCGTCGGAACGGTCCCTGGTACTCCTGGACGAGCTGGGGGCCGGCACCGATCCGGAGGAGGGCGGCGCCATTGCTATGGCCGTCATGGATCATTTCCTGGAACAGGGAACCACGGTGATCCTCACCACCCACCACGGGATCCTCAAGAATTACGGGTACGGCCGGGAGGGGGTGGAAAACGCCTCGGTGGAATTTGACCGCCGGACCCTGTCTCCCACCTACAGAATCGTTATGGGCGTCCCCGGAGAAAGCCGGGCCCTGGATATAGCCGCCCGGAACGGCCTGCCCCCGGCGCTGGTGGCCCGGGCCAGGGCCTGTCTGGACGGGGAACGGTCCGGCCTGTCCGCTCTCATCACCGGGCTCAAGGAAAAACATCTGGAACTGGACAGGGCCGCCCGTTTGGCCCGGGAAAGGGAACGGGAACTCCGGGAAGACCGCCGCCGGGCGGATGTAAGGGAACTGGCCCTGCGCCAGAGGGAACACCAGAACGGACGGGAAGGGGCAGGGGAATTCCGGCGGCTCCTGGCGGAAAGCCGGAGGACCCTGGAAAACCTGGTCAGGGAAATCAGGGAGGGGGAGCTTACCCGTGAAAAGACCCTCCGGGTAAAGGAGTTTATCCGGCGGCTGGAAGGGGAGTCGGCGGCGATGGATACGGCCCTGGAGGAAGAGGGGGCCCTCCTGGCGGAGTTGGCAGACCGGGCCGGGGACGCGCCGCCGGGGAAAAGTCCCGCTATTGCCCCGGGCATGGAGGTACTGGCCGGTCCTTCCCGCCTCAGGGGCCGGGCGCTGCGCCGGGACCGCAAGGCGGGGGGAAGCTGGATCGTAGAAACCGGATCGGTCCGGGTCCGGTTTCCCGAAACGGAACTGGTTCCGGCCTTCCCCGGCGGCGCTCCGGCTTCGGGAACGGCCCGGCCCTTCCCCGGTCCGGGGCGGTCCCCCTCCGCCCCTTCCCCCGGCGGATCCTGGACCGCGGACCTGGCCCCGGCGGACCTCAAACCGGAACTAAACCTGCTGGGGATGCGCTTGGAGGAAGCCCTGGAGGCCCTGCGGCGGCAGATAGACGGGGCCCTGCTGGCGGGACTAGGGGGATTCGCCGTGATCCACGGCAAGGGAGACGGGATCCTCCAAAGAGGAGTCCGGGATTACCTGGCGGGGGAACGGGCGGTGGCGGATTTTTACTTTGCCCGGCCCGAACTGGGGGGTTCCGGCAGAACCGAAGTGGTCTTACAGGGCTAGGAGAGAACGGGGAAGGGGGCCGCGGGCTCCGGCTACAGATCCTCCAGGGGGGAACCGCTGTCGGCGAATTCGGGGATCACGTATACCAGACCCCCGGATGTGCGGACCCGGAGCTCCGCGAAACCCTTCCGCACCAGGGCGTCCAGGTTCTTCTTCGCGTCCTCCATGGTCATGTCCGTTTCCAGGGCCAGATCCGCCGGGGTAATAACCCCCCGGTTGGTTTTGGCCATCCGCAGTATGGCCTTTTCGGGACTTTCCTTTTTTTCTTCCCGGACTACCCGGGCTTCGCCGTCGTGGACCTCCCGCCAGGGGTGATGGCCCCGCGCCCGGGGATGTCCCGCCCCGGTAATGGCCGCCAGGTAGTTTGCCTCCCGGACCTGGCTTCTCAGGGTAAGGAAATCGTAGATCGCCCCAACCCCCAGGAGCCCTCCGGTGCACATCCACAGGATCCCCGAAGGGATCTTTCCCAGGTAAAAGCGGTGAAACCCCGCCGCCCCGAACCCCGACAAAAACCACAGGAGATACGCCAGACCCACACTGTACATGCCCGCCAGTATACCGGATAAATCCGTCCTGCGCCAGAGCCGGAAACCCCGCGGGAGGACCTCACAGGGGTTCCGTTACCAGCCGTCCCCGGGACGTATCCAGCCGGATCCGGGAGTGTTTGATGGGTTCCGGCACAAAGAGGGCAATCTGGCATATTTCAATCAGGGTGCCCGGGGCGATCTCCCCCCGTACCTCCACCACCGCGTCTTCCCCCGGGTTGATCCTCCCCGATGCGGCGGCGATCCTGTCCCCGGTTTGTTTCCGTTCCTCCTCCAGCCGGGCCAGAGCCTCTTCCAAGGGCGCAGGCCCCCCTCCCCCGGGGGCGCCCCCGCCGGAACCGGCGCCGCGGCCGGCCTCTTCCGCCGCCCGCTGTTTCAGCCGCATCATCTGGCCCAGGATAATCCGCATCCGGCGGCCGTACTTTTCCTGTTCCTGTAAAGCGGTAAAGTCCACTCCGCAGTGGATCCGGGTGGGCCTCCCCGATTCCTTGCCGATCCCCCCCGCCCGGACCCCCCGGAGGGCGTAGATCTCTCCCCCCAGGATCCGGCCCTTGTCCCCCATCTCCAGGGTTTCCATGGTATAGATCGATGAATTGACAATCGCCGACTCCACCCGCACCGTTTTCCGGCAGGCCGCCCGGCAGTTTTCAATAAACCGGGCGCTGAGGTTTCCCCCCACCTTCATCACGGCCTTCCCCCGGCCAATGATTCCCCCGGACACGGTAAGATCCGTCCTGGTGATCACGTCGGTAAGGTCCAGGGTCTGCTTAACCGTGAGGGATCCCCCGGAATAGATCTTGAACCCGTCCGACACCGGTCCCGCAATAAAAATATCCCCGGGGAAGATAATGTGCCCCGTCCGGTAATCCACCGCCCCCTTAATAACCAGGGAGTTCTGAACGTCCAGGACCCCCTGGCGGATCACCAGCTGGCCGTTGATGGCCGCGTAGATATACCGTCCTTCACTGCGGGTATTCTCTCCGGGGGAAACCCCCTGGGGCCGGATCGTGTCGTGGGGAATCTCTTCCCCGTAGATGTCCCTGCCGGTTCTCCCCGCCCGGGGGGACTTTTGTTTTGCCAGGGCCTGACCCCGTTTTACGATGATAAAGGGAGACCGGGTCCGGTAATCGATCCGGCCCCCGCCGCCGGTTTCCGCCGCCGGGGGTTTCAGGTTTGGGTTAAGCTGAAAATACTCCAGCACCTCCGTAACCGGAGGATCCCCCCGGGCAATGGGGACGTTCCGGAGGATCCTCCGGTTCAGGTTGCACACCGCCGCGGCCCGGCGGATGTTTTCCCACAAGAGGCCGTGGATCACGTTGATCCGGTCCAGGGCGGCGCGGATCCCTTCCGGATTCAGGGGACTGCCCTCCGCCCCGGGGGGATACAAATCGGCCCTCATCTCCAGCTTGTCCCCGGACACGATCACCGACACCGCGGCGTCCTGGGGATCCCCCGCCAGGAGGACGGCGCGGGTATCCTCGTCCCAGGTCCGTTCCCGTATCTGTCTGTATCCCGGCGTCTCCGGCCCCTGTTTTTTCATACCCTCTCTGGTAAGTATCGGCGTCGGGGGAGGAAAAGTGCAAACCGGATCCGGAGAATCCCCCCCGGCCCGGTCCGGGACGGCCCCCGTTCCCGCCGCCGCCGCTTCATTCTTGATCAAGAACAGGGTATTTGTGATCAGAACCATGTCATTCTTGATCAGAAACAGCGTGTTCTTGATCAGAAACAGTGTGTTCTTGATCAAAAACAACGTGTTCTTGATCAAAAACAGGCCGTTCTTGATCAGAAACAGGCCGTTCTTGATCAGAAACAGGCCGTTCTTGATCAGAAACAGGCCGTTCTTGATCAGAATCACCCCGTTCTTGAACCGGAATCCTCCCCCAGGCGGCCATACTCCTTTCGGACGGGGCCCCAGCCCCGGGGGAGCGATCCCCAGGGCCCTCCGGCGGATCCCCCCCGCCCCGGGGCGCGCCGGAACCCCCCGGGGAAAGGCTTGCGGGACGGGGCCGGTTCCTGTATAGTGGTGCCCCATGAAGGGACGTGTGGAACGGCTGAAGGCTGTCCGGGGGATTATCAGGACCCGCCGGGTGGATTCCCAGGAAACCCTCCTGGGGTATCTGGAAAAGGAGGGGTTCGCCGTTACCCAGGCCACCCTGTCCAGGGATCTGAAGCTGCTCCGGGTGGGGAAGATCTCCGGGGGAGGGGAGGGCTATGCCTATACCCTGCCGGGGGACGAGGAACGGCGGGAAACGGAACGGACCTGCGCCGGGGATTTTCTGCGGGGGTACGTGTCCCTGGACTGGGCGGGCAGTCTAGCGGTGATCAGGACCCATTCGGGACATTCCGACGCGGTGGCCCTGGCGGTGGACACCCTGGCCCTGGAGGAAGTGATGGGCACCGTTTCGGGCCGGGACAATACGGTCTTTGTGGCCCTCCGGGAGGGGGCGTCGGGGGAGGATTTTCTGGCCCGCCTCAAGGAATGTATCCCCGGCCTGGAGGAGTAGAAGCGCCGGGGGGCCCGCTTCGCTGAAGGCGCCTCCGGACCGGAAGAGGGTTCCGCCGGGAAGGCCGCCCGGGGGAAGGGAGCGGGGGCGGGCGCCGCGGGGTGGCGGTTTTTACGGCCCTGTGATACCCTGTACACCCAGGGGGCGTTTATGATCTATACCAATCCCGATACCACCGCTGCATGGGCCAGGCTGTTGTCCCTTGCTCCGGCGGGAACATCCTTTGATTTTATCCGGCGTCTGGACGCGGAGCGGGTTAAAACCTGCTCGGTTCCCATGGCGGCGGGGCTTTCCTACAACTGGGCTGCCAAGGCGGCGGACGAACCGGTTTTGGGGGCCCTGCAGGCCCTGGCGGATGAACAGAACCTGATCCCCAAGTACCGGCTGCTGGTGGAGGGGGAGGTGATGAACACCGGGGAGGGCCGCATGGTGCTCCACCATCTCCTGCGAAGCCCCGGGGGAATGTCCGCCACGGGGAAGCCGGTGCTGTACCGGGGGAAGGATCTGGGGGCCTTTTACCGGAACGAGCGGGACCGTTTTTCCGCCTTTGCCGAATCGGTCCGGAAAGGGGAGATCACCGGGTCCACGGGGAAACCCTTCAAAAACGCCGTGCAGATCGGCATCGGCGGTTCCGATCTGGGGCCCCGGGCCCTGGCGCTGGCCCTGGACAACTGGGCGTCGGCGCGGGGGCTTAAAAAACTTACCCCGTGGTTTATCTCCAACGTGGACCCCGACGACGCTTCCTCCGCGGCGGCGTCCCTCTCTTTGGAGGAGACCCTCTTTATTCTGGTGTCCAAGAGCGGCGTAACCCAGGAAACCCTGGCCAACGAACTCCTGATCAAGGACAAACTCCAGAGGGCGGGGCTGGATCCCAGCCGGCACATGGCGGCGGTTACCAGCGAAACCAGCCCGCTGGCCCATAATCCGGCCTACCTGGATTCGTTTTACATAGACGACTTTATCGGAGGCCGCTATTCCTCCTGTTCCGCCGTGGGAGGGGTGATTCTGTCCCTGGCCTTTGGCCCCGGCGTCTTTGGGGAATTCCTTGGCGGCGCCCACGGGGCGGACAAGCTGGCCCTGGAGGGGGATATCCGCAGCAACGCGGCCCTGCTGGATGCCCTTTTGGGGGTCTGGGAGCGGAATTTTCTGGGGTACCCCGCCACGGCGGTCCTGCCCTACAGCCAGGCTCTAGCCCGGTTTCCCGCCCACCTTCAGCAGCTGGATATGGAATCCAACGGCAAGCGGGTAAACCGGGCGGGGGAGGATATTTCCTACGCCACGGGGCCCCTCATCTTCGGCGAGCCGGGAACCAACGGTCAACATTCCTTTTACCAGTTCCTCCACCAGGGAACGGACATTGTCCCCCTCCAGTTTGCGGGGTTTGCCGAAAGCCAGCGGAACGACGACGTGGAGGTGGAGGGTTCCTCCAGCCAGACCAAGCTCAAGGCAAACCTGGCGGCCCAGATCACCGCCTTTGCCAAGGGCAAGGAGGACGGCGACAGGAACAAGCTGTTCCCCGGCGGAAGGCCCTCGAGCCTGATCCACGGAACATGCCTTACCCCCGCCGCCCTGGGAAGTCTCCTGGCCCACTTTGAAAACAAGGTACTGTTCCAGGGGTTGGTATGGAACATTAACAGCTTTGATCAGGAGGGGGTGCAGCTGGGCAAGCTCCTCACCAAAAAGGTCCTGGCCGGCGGCGGTTCCGGCGACAGCGCCCTGGACGCCTACGGCGCCCTTCTGGGGGTATGATGCGGCAGCGGGAGGCGGTGCGGGCCGGACCGGAATGGACGGAAGCGGGTATCCGGGAATTTTCCGGGTCCCCGGTAACACGGATCGGCGACGGCTGGATGCTGATCACCGCGGGCAGCGTTCTGGGGCCGGGAACGGGAGACCTTCCGGCAGACAGGGGCGGCTGGAACACCATGACCGCTTCCTGGGGCGGCCTGGGGGTACTCTGGGGCGTCGAGACGGCCTTTTGTTTTATCAGGCCCTGCCGGGAGACCTTTCGTTTTGCCAACGAAGCTTCCCTTTTTAGCCTGTCCTTTTTTGATTCCTCCCATCACAGGGCCCTGGAAATCTGCGGGGCCCTGTCGGGCCGGGATACGGACAAGGCGGAGGCCGCGGGGCTTACCCCGGTGGTGTTTGAAGACGGCGCCGGGGCGGGGGCGCTTGGTTTTAGGGAAGCCCGGGAGGTAATTATCTGCCAAAAGATGTACAGCCATGATTTTGATCCCGCCCGGTTTATCCTGCCGGAAGAAATTGAACAGCATTATCCTGAAAAAGACTACCACCGGATGTTCGCCGGCAAGATCCTGGGTCTGCGGATCCGGCGTTGACCTGCCGGGTTGGGCGGCGTCCTTGATCCGCCCCTGGGGGCGGGGATCATCATTCCGCCAGGGACTCGGCAAAGGCGGTTATCTTTTTCCAGTGTTCGGTGGTGAGCCGCAGGGGGCTGTCCCCCGGCCCGTTAAGAATGCGCCAGGTTTCCGGAAGCGGCCGCTCCTCCGGTGTTCCGGCGGCGGAAAAAAGGGACGCCAGGCCCCCCCCCCTGCGGCGGACCAGGGAAGCGAAGGAGGCGGCCTCTTCCCGGGGCAGCACCGTGATGGTCTGGGCTGCCATGCCGGAGCGGAGAAACCCCGCGTCTTCGGAAAAGGGGGTGGGGAGGAGCATCACCTGTTCCAGCCGGGCCCGGCGGGCGGCTTCCAAGGCGGCGCCGCGGAGGACCCGTGCCCTATGCCGGGCCGATTCCGCCCCCCGGCCTTTTTTGTTTTTCAGGAGTTCCTCCGCCGTGGTGGAGATGATCAAGGTATCGCCGGTCCCGCAGGCGTCAAAGGTAAAGATCCTTCCGTTCCCCAGGCCCCTTTCCTTGAGGTAGATCCCCAGGCTGTAGGATCCCTGGTTTTTCAGGCTCTCGCCCCCGGAAAGTTCTTCCCCGTCGGTAAAGATAAAGAGGGGATCCTTCCCGCCTTCCCGGCGCTTTCTTCTTAAAATCAGGGCCGTTTCCACAAGCTGGAATACCGCCGCCCCGTTGTCGTTGGCCCCGGGGCTGTTTGCCGTCCGGTCATAGTGGGCGGTAAAGATGGTTCTGGTCTGCGGCGAAAGCGCCGTTGACCATGGATCCTCCCCATCGTCCCCCGGCGGCCCGCCGGACAGAACAATATGCCGTTTTCCCGCCAAAGCCAGGACACGGCAGGAAAGGCCGTTTTCCTTCAACACGGAACGGAGCAGGGTAAAACGGTCCGCCCCGGGGGAAATAAATTCCGCAAAACGGGCGGGGCCGTTCACAGGGCGGGGGGCTTTACAGAAACGATCATCCCCTGCGGGAGAATCCTGCGCCGGATGGTCCGGGGGACGAAAAACCTCCGCCGCCTCCGGACACGTCGCCTCATAACCGGCACTCTTCCGCCCGGAAGGGAAGACCGGGACAGGCCAGAACCTCCTGGGCGGTGATCAAAAGCAGTTCCCCGCTTTCCGCCCGGTGGGTCGCTTCCATAATTCCGTAGACCGAAGCGGCGGTCAGCTCCAGGGTTTGCCGGATGTCCCCCGTTTCCAGATACCGGGAAAGGAAGACCGCCGCGGTCAGATCTCCGGATCCCGCCATGGAATCGAAGTTTTCAAAGTAAAGTTCCGGGGTGCTGATCCGCCAAGCGGCCTTTCCGTCGGAAACGAGCATTCCTATGGCGGGCTCTCCAGCCCCTTGTTCGCTGTTTCCGCCGGCGCCGTTCTTATCCTTTACCCGGAGGCTTGTTACCAGGATGATCCTGGGCCCCAGGGCGTGGAGGCTTCGCACCGCCCCAAGAACATCCTCCAGGGTTTCACAGTGCATCCCCGTCAGGGCTTCCAATTCAAACTGGTTGGGGGTAAGAATATCCGCCAGGGGGATCACTTCGTTTTTGAAAATACCGGGGATTTCCGGCTTTACGTAGAAGCCCCGCCCTGTGTCTCCCATGACGGGATCGCAGCAATAAAGGACGCCGGGGGCCAGGGAACGGACCTTTTTGACCGCCGCAGCGATCGCCCGCCCCGTGGCGGGATCCCCCAGGTATCCTGAAAGCACGGCTTCGCAGTTTGCCAGAACCCCCCGTTCTTCCAGGCCCAGGACCAGGCTTTCTACCAGGGCAGGGCTTAGGGCTTCCCCGCGCCAGGAGCCGTATCCGGTGTGGTTGGAAAATTCCACAGTGTTGACCGCCCAGACCTCTCTGCCCAGGCGCTGAAGGGGAAAGACCGCCGCGCTGTTCCCCGCATGGCCGTATACCACGTGGGATTGTATGGAAAGAACCGCCATAGTGCCTCCTGCTTAGTCTTTATCAAAAATACCGGCCAGGAATGATTTAATCAAGCGGAAGAAGCCTGGCCTAACGCCGCCGTAACGGGTAGTAAAATCGTGGATCGCATCGGAAAGGGCATAGTGGCCGTATTTTTTCTTCAGCAGATCCCAATGTTTGACCATCCATACATAAAGATCCCCCGCGGTCCTTCGGGGGAACAGGGAATAGATCTTTTCTTCCCGGATAATGCTGATGATGGGATCGTAGACCTTGGTATACCAGGAAACCAGGGCGTCTGAAAAAGGAACTTCTCCGGTCCGGTGGAGGTTCAGAAAATACTTATGTCCCAGGATGTGATCGTAGATCAGGTCGTAGCGTCCCGGTACGGTAAAATCCAGGTCTTTGCAGCCCGTGAGCTCCCCGAACTTTGTTTTTTCGTAGAAGGTTTTTTTCTCATATTCCAGCAGGGTTCCCCGCAGTTCATCGATGGTCATGCTGGGAGAAAGCCGCAGTCCGGTGGAAAGGCTCGTTACCTCGGCGTCGATCATTTCAATGTTCTGGGTTCTGGCCACGGAAACCCGGTGGTTTCCGTCCCGGACAAAGTAAACTCCGCCGATTTCATAGAGCTGTATGGGGGGGAGGGTGATATCGCTGAGCCGGGCCTCGTCCACCCGTTCCCACCGGGAACGGAGATGATCCGACCGGGGAAGGAAGTATTTGTTAAAATCATGGTAGCGCCCTTCGCTGCCGACGATAAGGTTTACCGGTACCGCCTGCATGCCCCGGTAGCTTTCGCCCCGGGGCCGGAGGAGTTCCTTCACGTCTGCTAGGGAGAGCAGCCTGTCCCGGCCGGCGTCCATGATGTGCATGATCCGGGAAAATATCTCCCTGGTCCGGGCTTTTGAAAAATCTTCCGCCGCCTGATGCTTAAGCTCTTTCATAAAACCACCCCATCCTTATTCATCCGTCTGGATAAGATACTGGCCGTAGGCGTTGATGACGATCGTTTGTTCGTAGAGGGTGCTCCGCACGTCCGCAAGATCGTAGAGGTGAATGTGGCCGTGGACAAGATACCGGGGCTTAAAGGTCCTCATAAACCAGAGGAAACACCTGAACCCCCGGTGGCAGGGGTCGCCCTTGTCGTGGATCCCCAGGGGGGCGGCATGGGTAAGGAGTATGTCCAGCCAGCGCCCCCGGAAAATCCGGTTCCAAAGGAGCCGGGGAAAAAGCTTCCATATTTCCATGAGCATCTGCCCCTCGGTGTACTGGTTGGTTCCCCCGTTGTACATCATCGCCCCCCCCAGACCGGCGATGATCAGCCCTCCCTCCTTCCGCACAGAGGATCCCACATGGATAAGCCCCGCGCCGGGCAGGGTTTTTTCCGCAAACCCCGGCAGAAAGTATGCGGGATTCCTGTAGGAATTATATTCACTGGTATGGTGATTGCCAAACACAAACAGGAGGGGGCAGTTAAGGCTGGAAACGACAAAGTCCAGGTAATCCAGGGGCAGATCCCCCGCGGAGAGGACCAGATCCACATCCCTGTACCGGGTTTTGATTGACGATGAATACACCAGCGGATCAATCTGATCGGCTATGCAAAGGATCTTCATGTCCCAGCCGCCTCCCTGCGGTCTGTATAATCAGTTTCCCGCGCCCGGCCAGGGCGGCGCGTCCGGACTGTTGGATCACCCCCGGACTTTGCCCTTCCCGGGGATCCCCGGTTTACCCCGCCCCTTAGGTAAGGAGCAGGATTTGACGATAAAGAAAATAGCGAAACCGGCATTTTTTGATGGAGAATACGGGGGATCACCAGGCCATGCCTTTTCCGGTTTGCCGGGTCCGTTGGCGTTTGTTGTTTTTATAATGGTTTTTTTCTATTATGTCAAAGGAGGGGATGATTGAAACAGGCTGCACCGCTGATTGCGGCCGCCCTTTGCCTTGTATTTCCTCTCGCCGCCCAGGAAAGTCCGGTCCCTCTTCCGGCGGATTCCGCCGTAACGGCCCCGGCGTATCCCCGGGGAGAAAACCCCGATTTTAAGCGGGGGGAGGAACTTTTTGTCCGGAACAAAAGCGCCGAAGCCCTCCCGTACCTGGAAAAGGCCTTTGTGGCGGATCAGGGCCACCTAGAGGCGGCCCTGTACCTGGCCATGTGCTATGAACAAACGGGCAAGCTGGACGAGGCGGTCATGGTATACCGCAAGATCCTCCCCTCCGGGGGAGACCGGACGGCCCTGATCGCCTGTAATCTGGGTAACGTATACTTCCGGCAGGGGAGCGTTTCCTTTGCCGAACAGTTTTATACCCAGGCGATCAGGGCGGATCCTTCCTACGCTTCGGCGTACCTTAACAGGGCCAACAGCAGGATTAAAGCCGGAGCCCTCCGGGAGGCCCTGCCGGACTACGAGCGTTACCTGGCCTTGGAACCGGAGTCCCCGAAACGGTCCCGGATCGAACAGCTTGTGGGACTTATCAGGGAGGAATTCGCCGCCGCCGAGATCCGCCGGCTCATGGCGGAAGAGGCCGCCCGGGCCGCGGCGGAACAGAAGGCTATGGAAGAGGCCGCCGCCCGAGCCGAGGAAGAGCGGCGGGTCCGGGCCGCAGAGGCCGCCGCCAGGGCGGAGGAAGAACGCCGGGTTAGGGCGGAAGAAGCGGCCGCCCGAGCCGAGGCTGAACGGCAGATCCGGGCGGAAGCGGAAGCCCGGGCAGAGGCGGAGCAAAAAGCCAGGGCGGAAGAGGCGGCCCGGGCCGAAGAAGAACGAAGGCGCAGGGTGGAAGAAGAAGCGGCTAGGGCGGAAGCGGAGCGCCGGCGCAGGCTGATGGAGGAAGTATCCACATCCCTCCAGGCCCAGGCCGAAGACGCGGAAGGGGTTTCCGCCGGCGCGGAGGATCTTTCGGGATACGAAGGCGAATTTGAACTGGAGTGATTTCCGCCCAAAGGGCGGCGCCCCGGACTAGCAGCCTGGTTTACGAACCCGGTTGGCTGGCAGATCATCCGGTGTACGGGGATAGGGCGTAACATTATGGGAAACATACGGAGGAAAACAGGATGGAAACGAAAACCAAACTGCTGATCGGCGGCGGAATTCTGGGAGCGGCGGCAATCGCCCTGCTGCTCCTCTTTTTGTTCCGGGGAAACGGAAACGACAGGGGCCTGGCCCTGCGGAACAATACCCTGCGGCTGGCCGGAGAATACATAGAACAGGGCGAGTACCAGCGGGCCCTGGACCTTTTGGACAAACTTTTAATCGAAAACCCCGACGATGAGGAAGCCCGGGTTCTCCGGGACGAGGCTATCGAAGGGAAACGGCTGGCTGACCTGCGCCGTCCCGACGGCAGCGCCCTGACCAAAGAAGACATAGCCCGGCTTTTGGAAGAGTTCCGTTCCGGCCGTGGGGCCCTTTCGGTGGAGGATGTGGAACGGATCCTCGCCGCCCGGAACGGAGGCCGGGAAGGAGCCGCCGCTTCTTCAGCGGCAGAAAAGGCCGCCGGGGACGGGGAAAATCTTCAGGCCGACGAGGCCAACGCGGCGGCAGAAGCCCGGGCGGCGGCGGAGGCCGCGGAGGCAAGGACGCGGGCGGAGGCGGAAGAAATGGCCAGGGCTTCCGCGTCGATCCGGACCAGGATGCGGGAGTCGAATGAACTGGTCGCCCAGGGGCGGGGCGCCGTCTCCCGGAACGATTTTAAAAGCGCCGAAGATTTTTTCAGGGATGCCCTGGCCAAGGCGCCCCCCGGGGAAACCCGCTTTGAGGCCCAGAAACAGGCGGATATTTCCGATGCATGGTACGATGGCTTTTCCCGGAACGGCGGCAGCGCCTTGGGAAATCAGGCCGCCGGAAACGCCGTCCAGGCTGCCCAGGAGGCCCTGAGGAAAGACGCCTCCTTGGCCCTGCCCCAGTATACCCTGGGAAGAATCAACCGGGACCGGAGCAACTGGCCCAATGCCGCGGCGGCTTTTAAGGAAGCGGCCCGGCTGGATCCCAATAACTACCTCTATTCCTATGAGCTGGGCCGCAGCCAGTTTAGAACAGGCCAGTACAACGAGGCCCTCAGTGCCTTTGAAACCACGGTAAAACTCAATCCCCAGTTTGAGCCGGCCTGGTACAATCTGGGGGGAACCTTTGGGGTCCTGCGCCGGCCCAACGATGCCCTGGCCGCCTACCAGAAAGCGGTGGCCCTTAAGGGGGATTATGCCGTGGCCTGGCGGGAAATAGGGCGGATCTATTCGGCCCGGGAAGATTACGCCCGGGCGGCGGAAAACTACGGTAAAGCCCTGGAATATAATCCCAAGGATCTGGCCGCCCTGCGGGCCCTGGGCTATGCCCAGAATCAACTGGGCCAGACCCAGGCGGCAGAGGCCGCCTTTGACCGGGCCCTGGCGGCGGAACCAGGCGATCCTCAGACCAACGAAAACATGGCCCTGGTTAAGATAGGCCTGCGGAAATACGGTGAAGCGGTAAGCTGTGCAAAGAAGGCCGCCGCAGCGGATCCCCGGAACGAACGCTACGACTATACCCTGGGTTTGGCCTTAGAAAAGGCCGGAGACGTTGACGGAGCCCTGGCAGCCTATAAGGCATCGGCCGCGAAAAAATCCGGTTATGTCCGTCCCCGGATCAACCTGGGGCTGCTCTACCTGGAGAACGGACTGCCCAACGATGCCCTGAGTTCCCTTATGGAAGCCTACCAGGCTGAACCCAATTCCTTTGAGGTCAACAACAATCTGGGTAACGTTTATGTCCGGCTGGAAAGCTGGGGTAAGGCGGTGGAACGGTATGAGGCAGCCCTGGGAACCCAGCCAGGGAACGTTACCGCCCGGATGAACCTGGCCCGGGCCTATGTGGGTTCCCAGAACCTGCCCCGGGCAAAGGAAGTGTACCTGGAGGTGGTACGGCTGGCGCCGGCCAATTACGACGCCCTCTTTGAACTGGGCAAGACCTGCGCGGGGCTGGGGGATACCGAATCGGCCAAACATTATCTGGCGGCCCTGCTGGAAAAAAGCCCCGGCCACAACGGAAAGGCGGAGGCAGAGAAGATCCTCGCAAGCCTATGAGTACCAGCGGAGAATCCCGGCGCATTCAGAATATCGTATTTGGGGCCATACTGGTACTCCTCTTTTTGCTGGTGTGCCGCCTTTTTGCCCCCTTTTTTACGGTCCTCCTCTGGTCCATATTGTTTTACATATTCCTGGGGCCCGTCCACCAACGGCTTACCGCCTCCCTGGATCCCGCCGCCTTCAAGGGCAAGATAATGCGCAATGTCTGGGCGGCGGTTTTTTCCCTGGGTACGGTGATCCTTATTCTCCTTCCGCTTTCTTTTGTGGGGTTTCAGTTTTTTAACCAGGTAACGGTACTGATCCGCCAGGCCAGGGATTACCTGGCGGTTCATTCAATCCGGGACAGCGGCGTCCTTGAAGATATTTCCCGGATCATCGCGGAACTTACCTCGGGCCAGGTTACGATCAGTGCCGCGGATCTACAGGAGCGGATCCTCAACTATCTCAGCTCGGGGCTCCAGAACCTGCTTCAGGTGTCCAGTAACGTGGCCCGGAATGTAGGGTCCTTTTTCGCGGGACTGATCTTTATGGTCTTCAGCCTTTTTTTCTTCTTTATGGACGGCGCCTACCTTTCCCGCCTGGCCCTGCGGGTTATCCCCATCCGCAGGGAGTACCTCAAGGCCCTGGTGGGAAAGTTCAAGGAAATTACCCGGAACCTGGTGCTGGGTTACATCATGGTGGCCCTGATCCAGGCGGTGCTGGGTTTTTTTGTTTTTTCCTTTTTCCGCGTTTCCGGGGTGCTGGTCTTTTCCGCCCTCATTTTTTTCTGTGCCTTTATTCCAATTTTTGGGGCAGGGTTTGTATGGCTGCCCCTGGGGCTGCTGCGGATCCTCAACGGAGATCTCTGGGGGGGAATTTTCTTTTTAACCGTTTCGGGTCTCGTCATCTCCACCCTGGACAATTTTATCCGCCCCGTGTTTCTTCGGGACCGGATTCAGCTTCATCCCCTCATCATTTTTTTTGCGATCCTTGGGGGGATCAGCGTTTTTGGATTTAATGGGATTATCCTGGGCCCCACGGTGGTAATTCTTTTTCTTACCGTGTTCGATCTTTTTCTTACGGAGCATAAATTTGAACAGGACTAGGACGGGTCGGGACCGCGCCGGATGCGTGCAAACCGCAGTTGTACGCTATGACCGGTTTTCTGCGCCCGCGGACCGGAGGAACCCATGAATGCTATCATCACCGTGGTGGGAGCCGACAGGATCGGCATCATCGCTGCCGTCAGCGCCTTTTTGGCGGAACGGAACATCAATATCCAGGACATCAGTCAGACGATCCTGTCGGGGAACTTTGTGATGATGATGATGGCGGATCTTTCCGCCGCCGCCGCTCCCCTGGAAAAGGTCAAGGCAGAACTGGCCGGTTTGGGGGATTCCCTGGGGGTTTCCATCAGTCTGATGCACGAAAAGGTATTTTCCGCCATGCACCGCATATAGCCGGTTACCGGTACAAGGAAGGGTCATGCTGTTTACCGCCCATGAAATAACCGAAACGGTGGACATGTTCCTCCGTTACAAGCTCGATATCAGGGCCATTACCTTGGGGGTGTCTCTCCTGGACTGTGGGGCGGCATCGGGTACAGAAACCCGCCGCCGGATCCGTGAAAAACTCCTCCGTCTGGCGGGTCCTCTGGCCGGGGTCGGGCGGGAGATCGAAACCGAATACGGCATACCGATTATCAACAAGCGCCTTTCGGTAACCCCCATCGCCCTGGTGGCCGCCGCCTCGGAAGACACGGACTATACCCCCTATGCGCTTCTTTTGGACGATGTTGCCGGGGAACTGGGGGTTGACTTTGTGGGGGGATTTTCCGCCCTGGTACAGAAGGGTTTTGCCGGAGGGGATACGCGGCTCATCGATTCCATTCCCCAGGCCCTGGCCGCTACGAACCGGGTCTGTGCCTCGGTGAACGCGGCAAGTACCAAAAGCGGGATCAACATGGATGCGGTCCGCCGTATGGGGGAGGTGATCAAGGAAACGGCGGAAAAAACCGCGGATCAGGACGGCTTGGGCTGTGCGAAACTGGTGGTGTTCTGCAACGCCCCGGAGGACAACCCCTTTATGGCCGGGGCCTTTCACGGTCCCGGGGAGGGGGAAAGCTGCCTCAACGTGGGGGTCTCCGGCCCGGGGGTGATTAGGGCCGCCCTGGAGGCCGGAAGGGGAGCGTCTTTTGACGAACTGGCGGAGATCATAAAAAAAACCGCCTTTAAGATAACCCGTATGGGGGAACTGGTGGGAAGAGAGGCGGCCCGGCGGCTTGGGACGCCCTTTGGGATCCTGGACCTTTCCCTGGCGCCTACCCCGGAGGTGGGAGATTCGGTGGCCCGGATCCTGGAAGAGATGGGCCTGGAAACGGCGGGAACCCACGGTACCACCGCGGCCCTGGCGCTCTTGACCGACATGGTAAAAAAGGGCGGAGTCATGGCCAGCGCCAGGGTAGGAGGCTTTTCCGGGGCCTTTATTCCCGTGTCGGAAGACGAGGGTATGGCAGAGGCGGTACGGCGCGGGGCCATAGGTCTGGATAAACTTGAAGCGATGACCAGCGTCTGTTCCGTGGGGCTCGACATGATCGCCCTCCCCGGCGATACCTCCGCCGCCGCCGTCGCCGGAATCATCGCCGACGAAATGGCCATTGGCATGGTGAACGGCAAGACCACCGCCGTCCGGGTAATTCCCGTCCCGGGAAAAAAAGCCGGGGACTGGGCGGAATTCGGCGGCCTCCTGGGACGGGCCCCGATCATGCCGGTGAACCCCGCGGGAAGCGAGGCTTTTATCCGCCGGGGGGGAAGGATCCCCGCGCCGATCCATAGTTTTAGGAACTAGGTGAAACTTCTCATCCGCATCCGGAATCTTTCCTTTTCTTATGGAGGTTCCCCCGGTTTTTCCGCGCCGCCTGTACTGGACGGGGTAAGTTTCGGCCTCCATGCCGGGGAACGCCTGGCTGTCCTGGGGGCCAACGGATCGGGTAAGTCCACTCTGCTGGGCTGTATTAGCGGCCTGCTTGCGCCCCAGGGCGGCGGCGGGGAGCCTCCGGTGCTTTTTTACGGCCGCGAAGGCCGTGCCCTTTGTCCGGACAACGGCGCGGATCTGGAACGGATCCGGCGCCTCATCGCCGTGGTACTGCAAAACCCCGACGATCAGATCATCGGTTCTTCGGCGGCGGAGGACGCCGCCTTTGGCCCGGAAAATCTGGGGCTCCACGGCGCGGAACTGGGGGAACGGGTCCGCCGGGCGCTGGAAAAATGCGGTCTAAAGAAGCTCCAGGGCCGGTCCTCCCGCGTTCTTTCGGGGGGCGAAAAACAGCGTTTGGCCCTGGCGGGGGCCCTGGCGATGGATCCGTCGATCCTCGTCCTGGACGAAGCGGCGTCTATGCTGGACCGCCGGGGCCGGGAAGATTTTCTTGCATTACTGGACATACTTTCTGCGGAAGGGAAAACGATTATCCAGGTTACCCATTCCTTGGAGGAAGCCCTGCGCTGCGGACGCTGTCTGGTGCTGTACCGGGGCCGCCTGGTCTTCGACGGCGGACCGGCGGAACTTCTGGAAAAACCGGAACTGGAAGACTGGGGCTTTATTCTTCCCGGGCCGCTGCGGGCGGTCCGTCTCTTGGCGGGGCGGTTTCCCGGTTTTTCGGCAGCGGGCCTGGGGCCGGAGGAAACGGCGGACAGGCTCACCGCCTGGCTGAAAAGGAATCCGCCGGAGGATCCGGCCCCCGGCGAAGCAGCCTCTTCCGAATCAGGAGGGGCCGGGGGGGATGAAAATTCTGCCGCGGCCCCTGTCAAGGCGGCGGTTTCCTTTATTAACGTATCCCACCGGTATGCCGGTCCCGGTCCCGCCGCTGGTATAAGCGGGGTGAATCTGAACATACGCCGGGGGTCCGGGGAGATTATAGCCCTGGTGGGACAAAACGGTTCGGGTAAATCCACGATCCTCAGACACATCAATGCCCTGCTGCTCCCCACGGAAGGGCGGGTGCTGGTTTTTGGCAAAGATACCCTGAGCCGAAAGACGTCCCTCGCTTCCCTGCGGATGAACGCCTCCCTTTCGGTACAAAATCCGGAAAGCGCCCTTTTTGAACCCTATGTGGCCGACGATGTAGCCTTTGGTCCAAAGAACGGCGGCCTGGCCGGGCAGGATCTGATCCGCAGGGTCAGGGATGCCATGGAACAGGCGGGACTTCCCTTTGATGAATTCGCCGATCGGGAAACCAGGACCCTCTCTGGGGGAGAAAAACGCCGGGCCGCGATTGCCGGAAGCGCCGCCATGGAAAGCGATCTCCTCCTGCTGGACGAACCCCTGGCGGCGCTGGATGGTTTCCACCAGGCAAAGATCCTCGCCCTGATCCGGAATCTCCGCCGGGCAGGAAAAACGGTGGTCGTTTCCACCCATTCCATGGAAACCGCCGCCCTGGCGGATCAAGTCGCCGTTATGGCCGGAGGGACCTTGGCTGCCTTCGGCCCGCCCCGGGAAATCTTCGGTCCCCGCTGGGATGAGCGCTGGGGACTTATGCTGCCCTGGACCGCCGCCGCCGCCCGCCGTCTGGCTGGAGCAGGTTTTGCTTCACCCTTTTCCGTTCCCCTAAACGCGGAGGAACTGCTGAACTGTATCGGGGCGGAAGGGCCGCGGCGGCGGGAAGTGCAAAACCCCAGGGGGGGATCGTCCTGGTCCGGGGAGACGCCGCCGGAGACGGAAGGGGGTTTCCCGCCGCCTGGTCCCCGCAGACCCAGGCGAAAGACAGGACTGGAATTTTTCCGCCGGCTCCCGCCGGATTTTTTCGCGGACCCCTCTTCTCCGGTTCTGCGGAATATGGGCAGCGGCCTTAAGCTTTTGCTGTTCTTTCTTGTGGCCGCCTTGGCCCTGGCGGGCCCCCAGCCTTTTTCCCCCCTGGGGGCGCTGATCCTTACCCTGGCCGCGGGCCGGATCGCCGCCGGAATAGGGCCCCTGCGGCTGCTCCGGGGATTTGTATTTCTTGGTCCCTGGATGCTGATCCTCGGGATGCTCCAGTTGGCGTATGCCGGGCCTCCCTTTGACTTTCTGCGGCCCCTGTCCCTCCTCTGCCGGGCCGCCGCTCTTATGGCGCTGGTTTCCTTTTTTTCCGCCGCCCTGCCCCTGGGGGAATTCCTGCGGACTGTGAACAGGGGTCTTGCTTTCCTGGGCCGTTTTGGCTTTCCCGCCCGGGATCTTTCCCTGACGGCGGGCATTACCTTTCGGTTTATTCCTATATTAGCGGAAGAGGCCGGACGAATTGCCGAGGCCCAGCTTTCCCGGGGTGGAAAGAAGGGACGCCTTTCCATAGCCTTTTCCCTGGTAATCCCCCTTTTCCTCCGGGCACTGGAACGGGCCGGGACCCTGGGAAAGGCCATGCTGCTCCGGGGCTATGGGCAAAGGCCGGCGAAAAGGGCTTAACCGGCGGGTGCTTTACCTAACCCCTCCTTGTTTTATACAGTTAAGTCATGGTCAAACGGAATGTTGAAAAGATAGTGATTTCCGGGGTGTTTTCCGCCCTGGTGATAGTGCTGGGCATGACCCAGCTTGGTTTTATCCCCCTGCCCGTGGGGGCGGTTACCATACTGCAGGTACCGGCGATCATAACGGGAATCCTCGCGGGTCCTGCCGCGGGTTGTTTCGTGGGACTCCTCTTTGGAGTTTTCAGTATTGTCCAGGCGGCGCTGGCGGGAACCACCCCCGTGGATTTGGCCTTTCTTCACTACCCCTACATCGCCATCCTGCCCCGGGTCCTCATAGGTCCCGCCGCCTGGTTTATCTATTCCATTGCCGGAAAGGCTGTTTTTTCGAAACAAACCGCCGGGAAAGGGAACCGGCCCCCGGAAGGGGCGGTGGACGCACAGGAAAAAACAGGGGCGGCCCCCGCAGGATTTTCCATAATCCGGGAAACCTGGGCGGTGATCCTCGCCGCCGCCGGCGGTTCCCTGGTCAATACCACACTGGTCCTCTTTGCCCTGGCTTTTTTGGTTCCGGAAATTACCTGGCCCATGGTTCTGTTCCTCCTTTCCCTGAACGGGACCCTGGAGGCGGGATTCTCGGCCCTCATAAGCCTGGGGGTGGTGCTTCCCTGGAAGGGTATACCCCGCCGGGGAGGCCGGTCCAAGCTTAATTCCGGGGTTTAGGGAGCGTCTCCCCGCCGCCGGCTGGTTTTTTGCATATTTCCCCCAAAAAACTAAAAAACTCCGGAAATGTACACAAAACCGGAAAAAATATTGAAAAATTTAGAAAACTGTGCTATACTATCACCGTTAGGCTTGTGCCTTGGATATGGCAGGGTACATGGACATCCAGGCTTTTTAATAAGGAGTGGCTATGACAAAACGCAAGATTCTGTTTGGAACGGTCCTTACGGGGATCGCGGTACTTTTTTTATCGGGATGCTTAAATCCAATCGGTTTCAATCCCGATCTTAAAATCAGTCTTGACGCCAACATAACCGGGGAACTGGATACCACGGATGTTACCAGCGCCGTCATAATGATCAGCAACCGGTCCAGGACGGTGGACGTGGTAAAGGTAACGGTAAGC
>JAITHE010000062.1 GCA_031280125.1 Treponema sp. | reverse complement strand
CCGATTTTTACGTCAATGTGTCCGTATTTCAATACGCCGGCGGCAAGGACATTGAGGACCGCGGCGGCCAGCAGGAATTCTATGCTCAGGTTCCCGCATAAATACAGGAACAAGCCGGCAATACTTTCCACGGATTCGTTTGTTACCGTCTTATATATCGAAAACAAAAACAACAGGAAACAATTACCGGCCGCGCCCACAAAGAGAAGCCGTTTCAGCATGCGCCGGGGGGTGCGTTCCTGTGCGTCAAGAGAAACAATGCTGAAGGCACACAAGGGCAGCATGGCCGCGCCGAAGGTGATCAAGGCATTGGCAAATAATACATGCATGCCTATTCAAGCCTGTACTGGGTCAGCCTGTAGCGGCTGTCGTTGTCCTGGATCCAGCGGAGATCGATCACCGCCACTTCCCCGGCGCCGCCCATGTCCAGAGAAACTTCCCGGCCCGCCCCGTTAAGGGTTACCACCGCGGCGGCGGCATTGGATGTCCACAGACGGATAGTGTTCTGGGCCGGTATACTGAGCCTTTCTCCCCGGGAAAAATACCGTTCCGTCCGCTCCCGGCGGTCCACATCCCACCGGAACATGCAGTAGCCCTGAAACTGAATTTCCAGGGTAAAGGGATAGGTGTTGGTGGATGTGAAGATCACCGTACTGGCCCCCACATTCTGCCCCTGGGCCGGGTTAAGGGCCGCATCGGGAACGGGGAAAATACCCGTATCAAACCGTATCAGCGCCCCGGAAGCGGGGGAACTTCTGTCATAGTCCGAAAGGGTAACCCGCATGTCGGCGGTTCCGTCCCCGTTTAAATCCACGCTGGCAGACTCAAAGAGGTTCAGCGCCACGCTGCCCCCCGGGAGGATGAGGGTAAGGGGATCGTCCATGCTCTGCAGTTCCACCTTGAACCGCTCGTTGTTTACGGGCACAAGGATCGTATCGCCCCGGTAAAAACGCTCTTCCAAAAAGGATCCCTCCAGGGTGTATTCCGCGGGGGAGTGGACCGTGCTGATCCGGTTTGGTTCTTCCGGAGGACGGAAAAATAAAAAGTACCAGGCCGCACCCGCACCCAGTAAAAGGGGCAGGATAATAAAAAGAAGGATCAGCGCCTTGGGAAAGGACCGGGGGGATTTCAGGAGTTGTTCCACCGGAATGGGCTGTTCCTGAATTTTGATGGCCCTGTAAAGGGAAAGGAGTTCCCCCACGTCCAGGCCCAGGTATTCGCCGTAGTTTCTTAAGAAACCCAAAAGGTAGGGCTCGCCGGGAAACTTGGCAAAATCCTCCCCCTCCAGGGCTTCCAGGTAACGGCGGGCGATATTTGTTTCCCGCCCCACATAATCGTAGGTATAGCCCTTGCTCTCCCGGGCCGCTTTTAATTTATCTCCAAGGGATTCCACCTGTCTGCTCCTGGGCGTTGTTTGTTAATCGGCGCCCCGTAAAAGAAAATTGTTGTACATGTTGGAGGCCGGAGGCGCTTCAAAAACAAAGAGCCGCTCGGGAATTCCCGTGTTAAGGCTGACCCCTGAAAAGTCAAACCGTACCGTTATGTCGGTGATGGTCTTGCCCGTTATGCGCCGGATAAGCTGGGTATCCGGGGCAATGTCCAGAATAATCTCCGTAAAACCTTCGGAATTGGAACGGCGGGCCAGTTTAAGTTTTACCACCATCTCGCTTGAACCGGGATCGATGGGTACCGGGGAGGGACCTACCACAAAGGCGGGAACATAGTTACGCCTGAGAATATTGAGCCCCCGGGCGGTGGCGATGCCGGCCCCTCCCTGGGTTCCCGCGGTTTGGTTCAAAATGGCCCTTTCACCGGGCAGAAACACCATAAGATTTTCCCCGTCGTAGGTAATAACCTGGCCCGCGGGGTAGGTAAATTCGATACGGAGAAAATTCGGCATCATGGCGTACACCGCACCGGACATCTGGGTACCGCCGCTCTGTATATTGATATGGGCAATGTAGGTTTTGATGGCGGCATACTTCTCCGAAACCTGATCGAGGTAACGGCCAGCGGTAAGAATTTCCTGGGCCTGGGCAAGGTACACCCCCCCCAGGGCTATAAACACCGCTAAAAAACAACCCTTCTTCATGGTTATCATCCTACTCTAAAGGGGGTTGTTTAGGCAAGACGCCTGCCGGATTTTGAAGGGTTCCGCCGGGATTATACCGGCAGTTCCCGTACTTCCACTCCCAGTTTTTTGGCAGCTCCGGCCGCCGCAGCTTTACCCGCGATGATCACCGGGAAGGCCCCCTCCGGCCGGGCGGGAGCGTCCGCCCCCCGGATTCCGCCGGTCCCCGGAGCCTGTGCGGCGGCGGCAAGCCGTCCGGCAGCGGCGCGGGTATCCTTGTCCTGCAGGGCGGTAATATACTTTAGTTTTGCCAGACGGCTGCTGTCCCTGATGCCGTAGAGGCGGCGGAGAAACTCTGAAAAACCCCTGCCCGCCGGAGTCTGGGGCCGGGTTTCCCTGGCAAAGGCGCCGATGATCGTCTTTTCCAGAGTGTCCCCGTCCACGGAAGCGGAACCCCGCTTTACCAGAATCTCCGGAAAGGCGGCCAGGGAACGGAGGGGATCCGGATCCCGGTAGGTGGAAAAAGAAAAAACTCCCTCCAGATTATCCGGGTGGGCAAAAGCGCCGTAGGCCCCTCCCATCATCCTGATCGATTCCCAGAGGGCTCCGGTGGAAAGTTCATGGGCCAGCACCAGTTCCGCCGCCTGTTCCGGCGATCCGTAGGGGGCAGCGGGAAGGGACATGGCGGCAAAACCCACCTGAAGCGACGGAGAAGCATACACCTCCGCCCGGTCCCCGCTGGATCCGTCCCGGCCCAGGAGGGAAACAAACCGTTCCGCCCCCACACAGGCGGGATTGGCCGGTCCGGGCGCTCCCAGGGGAGCAAAACCCTCCACCGCCCTTACCGCCCCTTCCAGCACATTTTCTCCGGCGGTAACGTTGATCACCAGCCCTCCCCGGAGCAGGCCCTCCCGGAGGCGGATCATCCGGTCCCGGACTTCTCCCATATCCATGGCGGCCAGACGGTGGGTAAAGGGAATTTGGGAGATCCCGTTCCACAGTTCTTCCACCGCCCGGGAACGGGAAAAACTCCTTCCCGACCGCCCCGAGGCGTAACTATGCCCCGACGGGGCCAGGCTGGCGTCTCCGTCGTTCTTCATTTCCATTACCAGATCCCGCAGGCGGCGGAGATCGGAAAAATCCGCTCCGGTGATAAGCCGCCTTGCCAGATCCAGGGCCTCGGGGAATTTTTCGTCCAGCGCCTTGATCCGGTAGATGATCCAGTCCCTGGCGATGAAAGACGTCCACGGCTCGTGTTCGCCGTCTCTAGGCAAAGCGCCCCGGGCCGGCGCCGATCTCTCCGGTGCAAGGGACGGCGCGGCGGAACCCGTTTCCAACAGGGCGCAAAAATCCCCGGCGGTCCGGGCCAGGAGGCTCGACACAGCACCGTAGTCCATGCCGGGAAGCCCCATGGAGACCACCGCCCTGGCAAAAAAGGGAAGCCAGGGATAATCCTCCGGCTCCAGCACGTCCACCGGAAAAGCCAGGTCTCCGTAGCTTATGCCGTTGGTAAAGAGGGGATGCGCCATACAGGGAATTCCGGCGGCGTCGCGGATTTTGGTGGGAACCGGTTCTATTTCCGCCTTGAGATCTTCCCGGAAAAGGTGGGGAATGGTTTTCAGCGCCTCCGGACTGTCTTCCCGGGCCTGAAACGCCCCCAGTTCCGCTGCCTTTTGCTCCAGCCGTTTCCGTTCCACCCCGTCCAGGACCGCTTCTTTTTCCCGCAGGCGGGCCGCCAAAGCCGTCTCCCGGCGGGGAAGGTAATCCGCCTGGGGCTCCACGGCAACCAGGGCCCGGTGGGGATTTTCCAAAAGGCAGGTTTTGATGAGGGATTCAAAGTATCCGCCGGAGGGATCCCGGGCGGCCAAAGCGGATTCCGCAATCCGCCGCTTAAGGGCGGAAAACCGCTCCTCCAACAGGAGGGACTCCCAGGGTTTTGCGCCGTAGAGCCAGCCCCGGAGGGAACGGCGCAGCCACACCAAAGAATAGGGGCCGTGGGAACGCTTGATTTCCCGGTGGGAAAATTCGATGGAAAGCAGGGCCGCCTCGACCTCCTCCCAGGGAATACCTTCTTTAACCAGGCGGTTCAGCTCTTCCATGATCAGGGTTTCCATACGGCGGTAACTTTCTTCGCCCTCCCCCTGAATTCCCCGCAGGCCCGCGCAGAACAGGGTCTCCCTCAGTTCCCCCTCCAGACCCGTACTGGGGGAAAGATCCTCCCCCAGCCCCGATTCAACGAGGGCTCTGGTCAGGGGGGAACCATCGTGGCCCAGGAGGATCTCCGCCAGGCAGGCCAGGGCCATGGTTTCCTCCGCGTCGGCGCTGTCGGCGCAAAGCCAGGATATAAAGGCCTGGGGTTTTTGCTCACCATCGCCGCCGGGACAGGGGACACGGAAGTTTCGCGGCCCGGTCCAGCGTTCCGTCCGCACAATGGGTGGAGCGGCGGCGCCCCCCTCCAGCCCTGCCAGACACTGACTGTCCAAAAAGGCCAACTGCTCTTCCGTGGGGACGTTTCCTGCCAGAAAAATCCGGCAGTTGGCCGGGACATAGCGGGAGCGGTGAAAGGCCCTCAGATCCTCCCAGCTTAAACCGGGGATACATTCAGGATCGCCCCCGGATTCAAAAGCATAGGGCGTACCGGGCATGACGGCCTTGACAGACCAAAGCCCTGCATAGGCATCCATGGAAGAGTAGGCCCCCTTCATTTCGTTATAAACCACCCCGGTATATTCCAGACCCGTGCCGCCGGGACCCTTTTTACCCGGCGCAAGCCGCCAGCCCTCCTGCATAAAGGTCCATTCGGAAAGGAGGGGCCGGAACACCGCATCGGCATAGACCGACATCAAATTGAAGTAATCCTTTTTGTTCACCGAACTTGCGGGGTACACCGTTTTATCCGGAAAGGTCCAGGCGTTAAGAAAGGTCTGGAGACTTCCCTGGGCCAGAATAAGAAAAGCATCCTTAAGGGGGTAACGCTCCGATCCGCAGAGTACCGAATGTTCCAGAATGTGGGCCGCCCCGGTGGAATCCCCGGGCGGAGTAACAAAGGCAAAGGCAAAGAGATTTTCCGAATCGTCGTTCAAAACATGGAACACCTCGGCGCCGCTTTCATGGCGGGCCCAGATTCCCCGGGCCTTGAGTTCCTCCAGTTCCACCACGTCCAGGATGTCAAAGCCATGGACCTGGCTGTTTTTCTTTATTGGCATACCTACTTTCCTTGTAAAAAAACTGATCCTGCTATCCCGGCGGCCGCGTTAAGCCAGCAGCCACCCCGCCGCCGCATAACCCCCGGCGGAAAGGAGGGTAATCGTCAGGGTATAGGGAAACTGCGCCCTGTAATAGGCCATGGGCTCAATGCCGGCGGCGGCTCCCACGATAAAAAGATCGCCCACCTGCATGGAAAGGTTCGCCCCTGCCAGTCCCGCCGCGCAGACCGCCCCCAGAAACAGGGGGCCGTTCCCTCCGGTGGCGGCGGCCATCTGCACCGCCATGGGAATACCGATTACATACATGATCCAGGCGCTGCCAAAAAACAGCGCCAGGAGGGAAAAGAACACAAAAAGCAGACAGGGGAGAAGCCATATCGTGGCGCCGATATAAAGCCGGATCAGCTCCTCGAACCGGGAAAAAAGGCCCAGACTGTCCATGTCCCGGGAAAAGGCGCTAACCATCACCAGAAGCACCATGGGAACCAGCATGCTTTCAATGCCGTGAATAACGTGGCCGAAAAACTGTTCCGGGCTCATGGACCGCTGAAAACAGTAGAGAAAAAACATAAACCCCAGAGTAATCAGCAGCCCGTAGGTGAAGCTGATCCGGAACATACCGGTGCGGAGGGTTTCTACCCCCAGGGAAGACACGATCAGCACCAGCAGAGGAAGCAAGAGGTGGATACATTTTCCCTGCCGGGATTCCCCTGTCCGGATTCCGTACTGTTCCGAACCGGAAGGCCAGAGGGCGCCCCCTCCGGCGACCCGTTTCCGGGCCCGGCCCAGGGGTCCGGCCCAGGGAAAACCAAGGGTCAGGAGCAGAGAAAAAAGGATGATAAGCAGAGCGGTAAAATTGAAGCCCAAGGAACCGGCAAACAGGGATTGGCCCTCCGCGCCCATCAGCCCCAGGATATAGATCCCCCAAATCGACAGGGGGTTAAGTACGCAGACGGCGGAGGGAAAAAGGCCTATGAGTACCGCCTGTTTTTCCCGGGGTATCCGGCGGGCATCCGCGGGGGCGCCAAAACAGGCGCCGGTGATCAGGAGGGCAAACAGATCATCCACAAAGATAAGGATCATGCTGAACAGCGAGGCCAAAAGCACCCCCCGGCCCGTTTTGAACCGCCGTTTCGCCAAGGCCCCCAGGGAGTCGATTGACCCCGAAGCGGTCAAAAGCTGAATCATCACGCCCATTAAAGCCATCAGGACGATGATCTCCGCTGTTTTGCCGCCGGTCAAAGCTCCGGTGATGCTTTCGTAAAAAGCGGGGAGACAGTCCCGGCCCGCCCGGATAATCTGGGCAAGAAAGACCGACAGAACCAGGGATTCAAGGATCCGTCCGGAAACAATAACATATAAAAGAAGAAACCCAAAGGGGGCGGCAATAACCCAGGGATCGTTCCTCATCGCCGGGGTAACGTACCAGCCGGCGGCAACAAACAGGGCCGCCACCAGGGTATAAGTAACGATCAGGACAGGGAGGCTCCGCCCGGAGGAACCCTCCGGTGATTTTGTCCGCGGGGCAATGCCCCGGCGGGAATTCAGCATGGCGGTGAGCCGCCGGTGATTCCCAGAGGCGCTGTCGTAGACGCGCTTTAGAAAAACTCCGTAGAGGCCGGGAAAGCGGGCAACCAGCTTCAAGAGATACTTTTTCCGCAGTTCATAGAGGGTTACCTCTCCCTGGGCGGCCACCGCGGCAGGGCGCTTTTCCCCGGAAAGGGCGGCGTATTCCCCAAAGCACTGACCCGGCCCCAGCTGCCCCAGGATCCGGCCCGCTTTATCAAGGACCGAACAGACCCCCGAATCAATAAAAAAAACGCTTTCCGCCATTACCCCGTAACGGCAGATGACGGCGTTGTGGGAACAGCGCCGGGGAATCAGGACCTGGATGATCGCCTCCAGCACCTTGTAGTCCAGGCGGGTATCTCCCAGTTGGAAAAAATTTTTGATATACCCGGCGTTTATCACTTCCCCCATGGCAGTATAAATAATAAGGGGCTTTTTTGTTTTTGTCGAGTTGAAACGCCCCGCCGGAGGGGCCCCTAGATTTTCGCCCCGCCGGCCTGTCCGGTCCGGAAAAAGAGAGTCCCGCAGTCCCGAAGGGAAGCCTCAAAGCTGCCCTCTTCGGGCTTTCTGCCGCCGTAGGCCAGAGAAATCCAGCGGCCCACAAAAAGGGCGAAAACGGCGGCATCCCCAGGGGGTTCCGCCGCATCCCCGGCGCTCCCGGCCATGGCCAAGGCTTCATACTCCGTCGCGTTTTCGGGGAAGACGACACCCCTGCGGGCAAAGGCGGCGATAAAAGCCCGAAGGCACAAGGCCCATGCCTCGCGAATCCTCCCCTCCCGGTGGAGAACCCGGGCCTTCTCCAGCAGGATATCCGGTTCCACCGGGGGAGGAGCGGATTCCCGGCGAAACTTTCCCCTGTTCCGGGGTAAAAAATGCTGCCGCCCTTTGCAGGCCAGCCAGGCGGAAACCCCCAGGGCGGCGGCGGCCATGCTGGCCGCCGCCGCCCTGAGCGCCGCGCCGGCGATCTCCTGTAGTTCGGGGAATTCCCTGAATCCGGAAAAGGCATCTCCCTCTTTTTCGGCGCCCTTCTTAAAACGGATCTCCCAGCCCGGCTTACTGCCGCCGAAGTCCGGGGAGTCCAAAACCTCCTCCAGTTTGGCCGCGGCGGCAGGATCCATGGCCTCCGGGGCATAGACCTCCGTTCCGGCGGCGCTTTCCTTCGCCGGAACGGAGGGGACGACGGCCAGGGCAATCAGCACAACCAGCAGCGGGGTTAGGGAAGAAGGAGAGATCCGCCGGAACGGGGCCAGATTGGACCGGGCCCCCCTTTCCGCCAGTTCCCTGAAAAGAAGTTCCAAATCCCAGCCTTCGGTTTCAACCCGGCTGTTGATGTATACGCCAAAGCCCATACAAACATAGAGAGATTCGATCAGCATCTGGTTTATCCAGGTTACCCCCGCCAGGATCCCCGTTCCCCGTTCTATAAAAGTTACCATATCGGTGAAGTACCAGGGAAAAAAAAGCTGTCCCAGGGAAAAGATAAAGACCATTTCCCCCATCCCCAGGACAAGTTCCAGGCCCAGACAGATCAAAGTAAGGGTAAAGCCAAAATCCAGACCGTGCCTGGTAAGAAGCTGTTTCCGCCGGTGAAACTGACCGCCCTCGAGCTTTTCCAGTACCCTTATGGGCATGCGGGAAGAACGGCAGGGAGAAAACCGCCGCCAGAGGAGGTCCCCCGGAAGACCCCGGCGGATGCTTTTCCACAGGCCCCTGAAGAGCCGCCCCGCCGGACAATGGGGTTCAAAAAAACGGACCGAAACAATATGGAGGGCAAGGCGGTCCATTAAGGGCAGGATCCACCACAGGGCTATACCGGCGGGGCTTGAAAATTCACCGGGCAGAAGTTTGATCCCCAGGACGCACAGCCCCAGGGGAATACCGAAAAAGAGCAGCAGGGCCCTCCAGTTTGAGCGCCAGAGGAGTATCCCCATTTCCGCCGCCTCCCAGCCGCTGCGTCTGCGGAGGGTTACAGGTATCCGGTCCGGACGGTCCTTCAGGGCCCCTCCCGTTTCCCCCGGGGTTTGATCCCCCGCCTCCCCGGGAAACTTCATCCAGTCCGGCCCTCCCCTTCTTCGGGGGAAGGCCGCCCCAAAGAAGCGCCGCTTAAAAGAAGGTACAACACAAGCAAGAGAATTATCCCCGCCCCGGCGCCGTAACGGATATGGGGGGAAATTTCATGCCTGGAAGACCAGAAGGCCTCAATAAGGGCCGCGGCGGTCAACATGAGGGCGCTGCCGGCGATGATCGGCAGCGCCGTTTTTCCCCCTTCCCGGAGGGATTCCCCCCGGCTGAGTCCCCGGGTAACAAAGAGCCGGTACCCCAGGATCAGCCCTCCCTGGGCGGCCAGGACAAGCGCCGTAAGCTCAAACCCCGAATGACCGATGATGAATGAAAAAAAAGTATCCCGGTAACCCCTGTGGATGATGTGGGCCGCAGCGGCCCCCAGAAATACGCCGTTTAAGGCCAGCACCAGAACGCTCCCCACCCCTGCCAGGATTCCCCCCGCGAAGGTCCTGAAGGCGATGGAAACATTGTTATAAATGTAAAACCCAAACATGTCCGCATTGGTACTGACCTTTCCGGGTCTTAGAAAATGTTCCGCCCCGGGATCGTACATCTCTTCCAGTTCCGCCGCTGTTTCCCGGGAGATTAACTCGTACACAAACCCGGGAGAACGGAGGCAGATCAGGGCGCTGAACAGGGCCAGGCCGAAAAAAACAAGGAAACAGGCCGAAAAACTTTTCCACTGGGAACGAACCGCCCGGGGAAAGGTACGGAATATAAATTCCGACAGGGCGCGCCAGGAACAGGGTTCCCTGCCGTAGAGGATCTGGTTTCCCTCCATGGTCAGGCGGTTGAGCCTGTCGATCAGGGAGGGATCAAACCCGCAGGAACGGGCGGTGTTAAGATCCCCGGTAAGTTTCCGGCAGGCCTGGGGAAACCAGGCGGCTTTTTCCTTGAGCAGGCTCCGGCTGCCGACGGTGATCCGCTCCAGCTCTTCCCAGTCTTTTTTCCGCTTTTCGATAAAGCTCCGCTGGGTCACGGGGTCTCCAGGGTGCGGGCGATTCCCAAAAGGTACTCCGCGGGGTTTCCTGCCGGATCCGCCGCCGCTGCACCGGTAACGGCAATCCGTCCTCCCCCTTCCAGGGAGTGGGCCAGGGGCAGGGCAATTTCACCGGCCCGGGCGGCTCCCAGCAGGGGGTAACGCCGGGCAAACATCAGAATACCCTGCTTTTCTTCACCGGAAAGGGTCCGCCCGGGAACGGCGGAAGGGATCTCCCCAAGCCAGGCCATGGGTTCCCGCCGTTCCGGGGCCTGGGACTGCCAGGTGTGGATCACCAGGGTACCGGCGGCCCAGTCCCCCAGCCGCCTGAAACCGGGACTCACGGTGATGGAAAGAAACCCGATAAAAAAAAGCCCCATAAAACTGTCCACAAAACGCAGCAAGTTACGGATCATGGAGGAGCCAAAACCGGCCGGCGATCCGCCGCCCGAAACCACCCGGATCCCCATAAACCGTTTCCCCGGACTCTGACCCCGGAACAGGAGTTCCCAAAAGATATGGTAAAACCAGTCCAATATAAACTGGGCCAGAAAAATCAACCACACCCCGGTTATTGTATGGAGAATCATGCCGTAGAGGATCACCAGAACCCCCAGCAGGAGCCACTGGAAAAAGAGGTCAATGCCGTATGCACAGGCCCGGACCAAGGGTCCCGCCGGATACAGGACATACTCAATACCCTCCGGTGTTTGAACCTGCAGAGATGTATCCTCCAGGGCCCTCTCCGTCATCCGAGCGCGGCGCTTATCACGCTGCCCGCTATGGCGATCAGCATGGAAATTCCAAACAAACCCATAGAGATAAGGGTCAACACGCCGATGAAGGTCCACAGCGACTTGTTGGCCCTAAAGGCATGTTCCAGATCGGCGTCATTTCCGGAGTGGAGGTAGGAACGGAGCTTCTTTCCAAACTGGAAAACAAAAACCACGGGGAAAAAAGACACCACCTCGGCAACCAGAAAAATCCCCAAAACCAGGGAAGATCCCAGGGCCTCCATGCCGGGAATGCTCAGGTTTTTAAAAGCGGCGATGAGGGTTATAAAATTAACCGCCATAAGCCCCAGGAAAACAAAACCTGCGATTCCCACCAGGCGGAGCCAAAAGGAGGCCCCCTTGAGGTAAAAGAGGGTGTTTTCCGTTAAAATCCGTTCCGCCAGGGGTTTGACAGCGTTTATTTCCGTTTCGGGACTGGCGTAGGGATTACCGGCGTCGGACATCAGGAACCTCTGTTTTAGTATAGCCGCCCCGGGGGAGTTTTTCAAGTCCGGTGTCCATACCCGCCCTAAGTTGGGCAGGGTCCGGCCCTTGTTCCCGGGCGGTAAAACTTCCGGTGAAATACCGCGGCCTAGCCGGTTACCTGCTGTGGGGGGGAATTGTTCATCCCCTTTCCTTCGCCGTCTTGTATTTCAAGGAGATTGTTGATCGCCTTCAGGATATACTCCTGGTATTCCGGTTTCAGGACATCGTAGAGGGCGGTAAGTTTGACATAGCGGTTTTCCTTGTTGGTAAATACCGGTTCTTCCCCCAGCCGGAGCCACCGGTCGTTGACCTTGAAGGAATCACAGATTAACTTAACGGTCCGGCCGTTTACAATCCGTTTTCCGGTTTCAATACAGGCAAGCTGGCCCGCGGAAACGGTAATAACCCGGGCAAATTCTGTCTGGGTAAGTTTCAGGATCTTCCGGAGCCCTTTGATCCGCTGGTTTACCGTGTCGTTCATGCCATGTAAAGTATAATAAAATAATTGTTGACTGGGCAAGTAATATTTACAGATTACGGATATTTTACGGGGACAGCGGGCCGGGATCTATCCTTCAAGGCCGGCAATGAAGGGGATGTATTGTTTATCCGACCGGGCGATGTGCCCCACAATCCAGTCCATGAGGAATTCCGAAAATTTCCCCGGATTGGGATTATCCTCTTCTTCAAAGCGATTTGCCTGGCGGAGTACCTCGGCAACAAAATTCTCGTGCTGTTTTTTATGGTCCCCATAGCCGGGGTATCCGGCCCGCTGCATGATCGCCTCTTCCGCGGCAAAGTGGGTCTTCATATAATGTACCGCCCCCTGGATGGTGTTCAAAAAGGAAACCTTGGCGATTATTCCCCCCGTCTGACACCCGGCCCAGAAATCGTTGGTGATCCTGACCAGTTCCCTGTGCTGTTCGTCAATTTGCGCGTTCCCCACCAGGAAATCATCGCTCCATTCAACCAGCGTATCCGGCATCCGCCCCTCCCCGTTTGTATGGCTGGAATTATCCGGAAACCGCTCCTGCCAGGACGGGCAGTCTCCGGAGAGTCTGCGCCGCGGTGAGTTCCCCCGCGCCAAGCCATCCGCGGATTATGATACCCCCGGCAGGGAAAAAAAACAATTCCGCCGTCCAGGATTACCGGGCCGGCACTTTGGCCCGGGGAAATTCGGCGCCGCACGTTTTGCGGACGTGGTCAGGCAGAAGTATCACACTTTGATCGTTAAGAGCGGATCCCCCGGTTTTACCGTTCCCGAGGCGCAGACCACATCCCGGTAATCGGCGGTGTTGAGAACCACCACGGGGGTAACGGTTTCAAGACCCGAAGCGGCGATAGCCCCCAGGTCCGCTTCCATGAGGAGGTCTCCGGCCTTTAC
>JAITHE010000057.1 GCA_031280125.1 Treponema sp. | reverse complement strand
CTCTCTGCATCCGGAAGCATTTGTCAGGCTTGAAGATATTTAAATTTTTTCGATCCCCCGCTTTCAGGATTTTGATCCGGCACTTCGACAGCTTTACCATAGCCCCGTAAAAAGGCAATATCCAGCCCGTAATAACAATAAACGGGGCAACACAACCAGAAAAAGCCATTACCAGATTTTGGGGTCTGCGGCGGGGGGCGTGATTCTGCCTTTTTTACGGTTTTTTTGCCTTTTTTAGTCTTTTTTCCCCTTTTTTTTCAAAATATACTTGACAGTCGTAGTAATATGATATATGATAATACTTGACAGAAGCATATTACCGGTTGTCAAAGTATTTGAAAATGCGGTTTGAACATACAGGAGGTACGATTGATGGGAGAAAAAAACAGTTCCGGCGAAAGCGGGGGCGGCCGGAAGCTGTCCCCGGACCTGCTCCGGGGCCACACGGAAACCATCGTGCTGGGAATCTTGCACCGGGGGGACGCCTACGGTTTTGAAATCTACAACACGATCCTGGAGCGGACCGGAGAACAGTACGAACTCAAGGAAACCACCCTCTATTCCAGCTACAAGCGGCTGGAACAGGAGGGGTGCATCACTTCCTACTGGGGGGACGAAACCCAGGGAGCCCGGCGGCGTTACTACCGCCTCACCGGGAAGGGCCGGAAAACCTACCGGCAAAACATGGAGGACTGGGCGTTTACCCGGAAGATCCTCGACAGCCTCATGAGTATGGGGATCGATACGCCCTGACCGGAGGATCAAACTCGACAGGCGGCACATAACAATCAAGGAGTGGATATGAAAACAAGCGATTTTGTCAAATCCCTGTTCAGGGATTATGAAGAAACGGCGGAACTGCGGGATTTTATGGAAGAACTGGAACGCAATCTGGAAGACCGGGTGGCCCATCTGGTCAAGAAGGGCCTGCCCGAATCCGACGCCTTTGCCAAGGCCTCGGCGGAGCTGGGAGACATCAGCGCCCTGGCGGACGAACTTTCCCTCAAACGGCGGCAGGAAGCAATCCAGGACGCCTACCTGGGAATCCGGCGTTACATGAAGATCGGCCGGGTGGCGGCCTATGTGATCTCTGGGGCGGCGCTCCTTTTGGGGATCATCTGCGCCCTGGTGGCGTACCTCAGCGTGGGCGGCAGTTTTAGCACCCCCAGCACCATGGAGATAGAAGCCCGGATCGCCGCCTTCGGCACCCTGATGATCTTTTTTACCGCCGCCGTCATGGGCTTTACCTTTTTGGTCCTGACCCAGGAAAGCGCCGCCCGTTACCCCATGGGAAAAAAACGGGCCGCCTGGTATACCCTGGCCTCCGGGCTCATCGCCTTTGGAATCACCCTTTTTCCCCTCACCTACTTTGCCGTTTCCCGTGATCAACTGGGGCCCTTTTTTGGCGCGGCGGAACTGCCGGGGATCCTGCCCGCCCTTATGCCGGCCCTGGCGGCGGAGATACCCTTCCTCATTCCCGGAGCGGCCCTCCTGGCCTTTCTTTGCCTCACCGAAAAGAACCGCCTCAAACCCTGGGCCATCGCCCACTACTGGGAAGAACAGCAAAGGAGCGAAGCCTTTTTGGCGGACCCCGCCCAGGCGGCCCGGTTCGGCCTCTTTTCCGGGGCGATCTGGATCGGCGCGGCGGGGCTCTTTATCGCCCTGGGTTTTGTTCTGGGTTTCCGGTTTTCCTGGCTGGTCTTTATCTTTGCCGTGGCGATCCAGCTTGTGGTACAGGGCCTCCTGAGCGGAGAATCCCGGAACAACCAGGCCGGTAACGGCCGCATACACGAGCATAAAGCATGAAGGAGCGTAACATGAAAAGTAACACCGTAAAACGGTATCAGCAGCGTCATCACAACAACCGGAGCGCCGGGGTCTTGCGGGGAATCATTTTGGCGATCCTCGCAACCCTGCCGTTGTGCTTTGCCCGGGGCGAAGAAACGGAACGGCGTTTTTCCATGGCGGGGATCAACACTTTGTCGATCAACTACGATGCGGGAAAGATCCGCTTTTACGTCATTGACAGTGAAAGCCTCGTACTGCGGGAAAACCTCCAGCGGATGAAGAACGCCGAGGTGAAAATCGAAGCGGGAACTCCGGGTTCACAGGGAACCCCGGATTCACAGGGAATCCTGAGCATCACCAGTAAAAAGGAAGGGTGGACTCCCTTCTGGCTGGGGTGGAAGAACGATGTCAGCATCGCCATTCCCCGTTCCTTCCAGGGGAATCTGCGGGTCAACCTGACCAGCGGCAGTCTTACGGGGGAAAGTGATTTTGCCGTTGGGGGGAACATCGACATGGCCCTGACCAGCGGCAGCGTCACTGTCCGGGGCATGAGCGGTCGGCGGATAACCCTGCGGCTGACCAGCGGAAGCTGCCGGGCGGAGACCCTCCGGGGAGAAACGGACATGGCCCTGACCAGCGGCAGCATCAGCTGCGGCGAACTGTCGGGTCCTTCCCACCGGCTCAGCATGACCAGCGGCAGCGCCAAACTCGGCCGGGTTTCGGGAACCCTGGACGCCCATGTTATTTCCGGAGGAATCACCGCTGATTTTGCCGAACTGTCCGGGGACCTCCGCTTCCGGGCAAACAGCGGAACCATACGGCTTTCCCTTCCACGGGGACAGGCCTTTAACCTGGACGCTGAAACTTCCAGCGGCAACATCAAGATCGCCTCCTCCACCGAAGGCTACGAAATCCGGAACCGGAGCAGCGTGATCCGGCCCATCGGACAAAACCCCCGGCACACGATCTATGCCAGGGTCAATTCGGGGAACATCACCATAGAAAG
>JAITHE010000031.1 GCA_031280125.1 Treponema sp. | reverse complement strand
TTGTCTTCCCAGCCGGCGGGCATCACTGACAGCAGCCGCTTAAATCCTGCTTCTTCCCTTCCCATCCCTTCAGCTTATCAGTGTTTCTATGTTTTGCTAAGTAAACGCTTATGGGGAAGCAGGCGGATACAGCCAATTAGCCGGTTATTGGCGGGGCGCGTTCCGAATTTTTTTCAATTCACCCTTTTTGGTGTTTTTTGATTTAGCTCCCGGCGGGATGATTATTCTAGGAGGAACTATGAATACTGTCAGGAACTTATTTCCATACCACCATGAAACCCTGGGCAGTTTTAATGGCGAGGGAAGTACCTTTACGATCTATAGACGCGGCGGTTGGACAAAAAAGAAACGTCCCCGGGGGTTTTTACCCGGCTCCTGCCTTACCCGTTTTCCCGCCGTCGATGCAGCGGACTATATTGAGATGATAGGAGGCTATATCCGCCGTACCGCCCTGATGCTCCGGGATCTGGAGTTCCAGCTCCTTTCCGCCGAAAGGGAAACCGGGAATTCCCTAGAACCGCCGCCATTTGATCCCGGCGGGCTGGATGAAAATCCCCTGCTTCCCTATGCATCCACCCTTTGGGGCATCAGGACCGCAAGCTGCGGCATCCTGGCTTTGGAAACGGCAAAGCGGTCGGAGGAACTGGAAAAGGCCGCCCTTGCGGGGGACATGGACTTTGTCAGGATGAACCATGCGGCGTTCCTCAATTATATGGGTTTTTTTCTGGCAGGGCTTAAGCGGTTCTTAAAAGAGGAACGGCAGTACCTGGTTACCTAAGGCAACGCTGATTAAATGGACTCTAATCAGTGTTGCCCTCTTATTTTTCTCGTTTTCCTGCGGAAAACCACAATAAAGTAGCACTGATTTATTCTCGGTTGAATAAATCAGTGCTTCCCTAAGGGTCTTGCCGGGGATCCGCAGAGGCCGGTCCCGGAAGAAAGTTTAGGTCTTCCCGTTCAGAGCCTCCGCTACCGCCCCGGCGTCCAGGCCGGTTTCGATTAATACCGGGCCGCCGTTTGTACCGGGGGGATCACCCTCCATCCCGCCGCCGGAACGGAGGCTGATCCGGAGGAGCGGGCTTGAAGGGGCAAGAATCTTTTTCCACCAGCGCTTTTCCACCGAAAGTTCGGCGGCGGCGATATTATCCCGGGGAATAAAAAAGGTCTTTTCCTTGGGCGCCTCCCCGCCGGAACTGATCCTGGACAGGGCCATAAGCCAGCCTTCGTGGGGAAAGTGGTGAAAACGGAAGCCCCCGGAAGTGGCGATGGCCAAGCCCCACAGGGGGCCGGGCTGTTCCGGCAAGCCGCCTATATAACAGCCCAGGGATTTGGCCAGCACCATTTCACCGGTTTTTTTTTCATACTCCTTCCAGAATTGTTCCACGTTAACTTTTTCTTTTTTTGCGAAAAACACCTTTGCCTCCAAGAAACATGGATTCCCGGGAAAGGCCCCGGCCGGTCCGTAAAACGGCGATCCGCCCCTAGTCGATCACCGTAACCCTGCATGCCCGGTAGCGGAGTTCGCCGTCCCGCCGGGAACGTTCAGGATCTTCTTCGCGCTGGTACCGTACTCCCATTCCCGCCTGAAGTTCGGAAAAATCCCTGTTGGTAAGGGTGCTATAGTGGAAGAAAAGGTTGTTCTGGCTTTCGTCCCGGATAAAGCCAAAACCGTTGACGTTAAGGCTGAAAATAGTGGAAACAAATTCCGCCGCCTTTTCTTCTTCTTCCTGCTCCTGTTCCGGAACGCCGGGCTTGAAACTTAACTGGGGCTGGGGCCGGTCAATATTTTTATCGGGAACAAAGAGATTTTTTACATATTCGCCGCCGTTCTGTTCGATCCGCTGGTGCATGGGGACGGGGTAAAACACTTCTTCCTGAAGCTGCCGGGACGTTTTGGTTTCTACAATGTCCCCGCATTCGTTGTGGCAGGAAAAGTCCCAGCTTATCAGCAGTACCTGGGTTCCCAGGGTATGCAGCTTACGGACCAGGGGAACATAGTCCCCGTCCCCCGCCACCAAAACCAGAATGTCGAAGTGTTTGTAGATGGCAAGCTCGTAGGCCTCCAGGGCCAGCCAGACATCAATTCCCTTTTCCTGGGCAATATTGTTTTCGTTGTACCGCAGGGGCAGGTAGTGGGTAACAATGTTTTCCCGCATAAGGATATCTTCAAAGACCCGCTCGCTCTGGACCTTTTCTCCCATTTCTTTGGCGGAAGAACGGCCCTTGAAATAATGGGCATCGATAATCTGGCATTGCCTTATGTCGGTTCCCGTAAGCTGGGACACTTCGTTTCTAATAAATTCGTGGAGCCCTGAAATGCTTATTCTGGCTTTTTTTTCATGTTCGTACTTGTAATAATTACTGACCTTGTAGAAATAGTAACCGTCATAAAAAATGCCGATGCGGAAAATTTCCAGTAGATTATTGTTCACTTTTCAAGTAAAATGAATTTACCCAAAAAAGTCAAGGAGAGGCCGCCGGTGGTGCCGGAAAGGGCCGTAAAGCCGATGTTGAGCGTGCGTATATGGGGATCCAGGGGATCCATTCCCTGTCCCGGCAGGGATACGGTGGTATACGGCGGAAATACCTCCTGCCTGGAAATCCGGGCGGACGAAAAACTGGTGATCATCGACTTTGGTACCGGGGTCAAGCCTCTAGGAGACTGGCTTGTGGCCAACGACTTGAAAAGAGGGGCCATCGAGGCGGATATTTTTATTACCCACACCCACTGGGATCATATCATGGGGTTTCCCATGTTTACCCCCCTATTTATACCCTCAAGCCGTCTCCGCATCCGGGGGCCTGTGTCCTATGAGGACGAAACCTTGGCGGAAATTATCGGCTCCCAGCTTACCTACCGTTATTGGCCGGTCAGAATCAGCGAACTTTCCGCCCGCATTGAATACGCCCAGATCAAGGAAACTTCCCTGGACCTGGGGGAAGGCCTCTGGGTTACCACCAAGTACTTGAATCATCCCATACTTTGTCTGGGGTACCGTTTTGAATACCGGGGAAAAAGTATCGTTACCGCCTACGATAACGAGCCCTTCCGCAACCTGTTTCCCACAGATCCCGGCGATCCCAGCTACGATGAAGACGCCGCCCGGGAAGGGGAAGCGGCGGCCAGGGAAGAAAATGAAAAACTCCTCCGGTTTTTTCAAGGCGCCGACGTGCTGATCCACGACAGCCAGTATACCGCCGGTGAATACAGCAAGCACCTGGGCTGGGGTCATTCTTCCTTTGAACACGCCATCAACGCGGCGAACAAAGCGGGGGCAAAAAAGCTGGTCCTCTTTCACCACGATCCGAACCGTACCGACGCCGAACTGGAAATTCTGGAAGGGGATTACCGGAAGCGTATTGCGGATAAAACCCCTATGCAGGTGGTGATGGCCAGGGAGGGGGCCAGGATAGAAGCCTAGGAAACTCCCGCTTAACATGATGCCGCCTGACCTTACGATCCCCGGTGTTTCCCCGCGGATAAAAATGCAGTATATTGTAATCAGCCATGGGCATGAACGACACCCCCTTTGCAAACCGCCTCCGCATTGGTTTTTTCGGATGCCGCAACGCCGGTAAATCAAGCCTGGTCAATGCCGTTACCGGTCAGGACCTGGCAGTGGTTTCCGAAGTCAGGGGTACCACCACGGACCCGGTTTCCAAAGCGATGGAACTCCTCCCCCTGGGGCCGGTGGTGATCACCGATACCCCCGGCATCGACGATGAAGGCGCCCTGGGGGAACTGCGGGTCCGCAAAACCCGGCAGATCCTTAATAAAACCGATGTGGCGGTCCTGGTAACGGAGGCCGCGGCAGGCGCGGGGCTTTCCGCCGCGGAACGAGACCTGATCGCTGTTTTTCGGGAAAAACAGATTCCCTTTATCATTGTCCGTAACAAGATCGACCTGGCCGCAGGAGACAACCTTCCCGGGTACGGGGCGGCGGAACCGGGGGAAGCCGTTTTTGCGGTCAGCGCCAAAACGGGCCTGGGTATCGGCGGGTTAAAGGATAGGATCGCCGCCCTGGTAAAGACCGAAGAACCCAAGCTACAGATACTGGCGGGCCTTGCCGGTCCCGGAGATTTTGTGGTCCTCGTTACCCCCATCGACAAGGCGGCCCCCAAGGGCCGCCTGATCCTGCCCCAGCAGCAGACAATCCGGGATATCCTGGAAGCAGACGCCGCGGCGGTGGTGGTCAAGGAATTTGAACTTCGGGAAACCCTGGAAGGGCTGGGGAAAAAACCCTCCCTGGTAATCACCGACAGCCAGGTCTTTGCCAAGGTCTCCGCCGATACCCCGCTGGAGATTCCCCTTACCTCCTTTTCAATACTCTTTGCCCGGCAGAAGGGTTTCCTCGTCCCGGCGGTCCGGGGGGTCCGGGCCCTGGACCGCCTTGAAAACGGCGGCAGGATCCTGGTCTGCGAAGGCTGTACCCACCATCGGCAGTGCGATGATATTGGCACGGTCAAGCTTCCCCGGTGGATCCGCCAGCATACGGGGAAACAGCCGGAATTTGTTTTTATTTCCGGTGGAGATTTTCCGGAAGATCTTTCTTCCTATGCCCTGGTTCTCCACTGCGGGGCCTGTATGCTCGGTGAACGGGAAATGAAATACCGCCGGGACTGCGCGGCGGATCAGGGAATTCCCTTTACCAACTATGGAATCGCCATCGCCCATATCCAGGGAATACTCCGGCGGAGCCTGGAAGTTTTTCCCCATGTCCTTTCGGAACTGGAGGATGAATAGTGGGAAACCAATCCGCCGCCCTTGAAACGGCCGGCGGAGACCGGCGGCGTATTGAGGGGGACGAACTGGGCGAGGCGGTTATCCCCGCCGGAGCCCTCTATGGCATTGAAAGCACCCGGGCCCGGGACAACTTTGCCCTGGACTACCACCGGGTTCACCGGCGGCTTATCCTGGCCATGATCATGGTAAAAAAGGCCGCCGCTCTGACCTTTGTAAAACTCTACCCCGGGGAGGCGGAAAAATTCCGGGTGGTGGCGGAAGCCTGCGGCAGGGCCCTGTCGGGGGAAGGGGAGGGTGATTTTATCACCTGCGCCCTCCAGGGCGGGGCGGGAACGTCCGCCCACATGAATGTTAACGAGGTAATCGCCAACCTGGCCCTGGGTATCCTGGGAAGGGAGGGCGGCGATTACGGCGTAGTTCATCCCTTGGAGGATGTAAACCGCTTTCAATCCACCAACGACGTATACCCTACGGCTCTACGGATTGCCGCCATCGGCCTGATCCGGGAATTATCCGCCGAATGTGCCGCCCTCCAGGAGGCGCTGCAGAAAAAGGAAAACGAATACGAGGGGATCCCCAAATTGGGCCGTACCGAGCTTATGGACGCCGTGCCCGTTACCCTGGGATCCGAATTTGGAGCCTATGCCCAGGCCATAGCCAGGGACCGGTGGCGGCTTTACAAGGTGGAAGAGCGGCTCCGTCAGGTAAACCTGGGCGGCGCGGCGGTGGGCGGACCGGCAGTAAACGGGCCGGCGGCGCTGTTCCGCAAGTACCGTTACTCGGTTATCGAGGAGCTTCGTTCCATCACCGGCATGGGTCTGGCGGCGGCGGAGTACCCCATGGATCTGACCCAAAACTGCGATGTCTTTGTGGAAGTATCGGGGCTTCTCAAGGCTCTGGCGGTGAATCTTTCCAAGATCGCCGGAGACCTGCGGCTCATGGGTTCAGGCCCCCGGGGCGGCCTGGGGGAGATCCGGCTGGCCCCACTCCAGAAGGGGAGTACCATCATGCCGGGTAAGGTCAACCCCGTTATCCCCGAGCTGATCATCCAATTGGGAATCAAGGCCGCCGCCAACGACAGCGCCATCACCATGGCCGCCTCCCGGGGGGAACTGGAACTTAACGCGTTTATCCCCCTCATCGCCGATGCCCTGCTGGAAAGCCTTTCCCTCCTTAAAGACGGCTGTTTTCTTTTTCGTACCCGGTGCATCGAAACCCTCAAGGCCAATGAAGAACGCTGCGGCGAACTCCTCGCATCCTCCCTGGCCTTTGCCGCTTCCTACACCCCCCTGTTGGGTTACGACAGGGTAAGCCGGATCATCGCCGGATGCCGGGAAGGAAAAAACGAGGCGCACCGGATCCGGGCAGCCCTGGAAGAGGCGGCTGCGGAGTACCCGGAAAGGTAAGCGTCTTTGGGAAAGGGAAACGGAACACCCCGTCCCCTTAAAGCAAGATCGCCCTCCCGCTCCATATAAACGGAGGAACCCCGGCGGATACCGCGGGGGTTTCCCAAGGAGCGGCGATGTACATCACAGGGCATGTTCCCTTTGGAAACGGGGGAACCCTTATCCGGGTAGAAACGGATATACGCCGGGGCATACCGGGCATTGATATTTCAGGGCTTGCCGAAGGGGCGGTCAAGGAGGCCAGGGAACGGGTCCGGGCGGCCTTTCGTAATTCGGGGCTTGATTTTCCCCTGGACCGGATTCTGATCAACTTGGCCCCGGCGGGGATAAAGAAAGAAGGGGCCGCCCTGGATCTTCCCATGGCCCTTTCGGTGATGGCCGCCGCGGGGCTGGTACCCGGCATGGCGGCCCTTCCCGAACAGCTCATGGTCCTGGGGGAACTGGAACTTTCCGGCAGGGTCAGGCCCGTCCGGGGAGTGCTGGCCGCGGCGGCAGCGGGACTGGCCGAGGGAATCCGTTTTTTTATCGTGCCCAAGGAAAACGAGACGGAGGCGGCGATCCTCCTGGGATCCAGGGCGAATCCGGCGGCGGACGGCGGAAAGAGCGGAAGTATCCAGGCTGTGCAGTTTTGTTCTGTTTCCAGCCTGGAAGAGGCCGCCCACGCCCTGGTACTTTTGACCGGAACGGGGACGTTCCCTCCCCCCTTCCGGAAGGTTCCGGCCCTGGAAATTCCCCCCTGCTGCGGGGATTTTGCGGAAGTCCGGGGCCAGGGCCGGTACAAGCGGGCCCTGGAAATTGCCGCCGCCGGGGGGCACAACCTGCTGGTCTTTGGCGCCCCGGGGTCAGGAAAAACCATGCTTGCCCGGCGGCTGCCTTCGATCATGCCCCCCCTGAGCATGGAAGAAGCGGTGGAGGTAACCCGCATCTACAGTCTCGCGGGCCAGGACCGGGGTTTTGCCGGAAACGGCGGCCTTTCTCTGGCTAGTCCCTTCCGGGCGCCCCATCATTCCGCCAGCCTGGAGGGAATTCTGGGCGGGGGCCGGTCTGTCCGGCCCGGGGAGATCAGCCTGGCCCATTTTGGAGCGCTCTTCCTGGACGAGGCCCCCGAATTCCGGGTCAATGTGCTGCAGGCCCTGAGGGAACCCCTGGAAGACCGCTGCCTGACCATTGTCAGGGCCGAAGGGCCCGTCCACCTTCCCGCGGAATTCCAGCTCATCATGGCGGCCAATGCCTGTCCCTGCGGGATGCTGGGAGGCCGGGGAGAATGTCTGTGCGCCGCCGATGACATTCGCCGCCATTGGAAAAAATTCGGCGGAGCCCTGCTGGACCGGGTGGAACTGCGGGTCCCCGGAAGGAACGGATCCGCCGGAACAGGCCCGCCGGAGGAATCAAGCGCCGTTATCCGCCTGAGGGTTATGCGGGCTGTGGAGATCCAGCGCCGCCGTTTTGCGTCCATCCCCGCCCGGGAGGGAAGGCCCCGCCGCAATGCCCGCATGGGTCCCGGCCATACCGGACGTTTCTGCCCCCTGCAGGAAGGCGCAGCCAGGGCTTTTCGCCGGGCAGTGGATACCCTCGCCTTTTCCGGCAGAGCCTGCCAGGGGATCCTTAAAACGGCAAGGACCATCGCCGATTTGGAAGAGAAGGATGCCATTGGGGCCGATCACATTCTGGAAGCGGTACAGCACCGCCGCCTGGGGGACGATCCCCATGACATCATTGGGGGAATCGCCGGGTTGAGAGGTGAGGCATAAAGGACCTGTCCCGGCACCGCCGGCACCGGGGCCGTACCGCCGCAGGCAGTTCTCCGGGACCGTATTGCCCCCGGGTCCGGGACGCATTATAGTAGACATGGCCGCCGGGCCGCCCGGCGGCCCGGTTAGCGGATGCGCCGTTGCCCCGGATGGGGAACGGCCTGCCCCAGGGAGGAAACCATGAAATCGGCGAAGGAACTTGCCCTGGACGGGCGGATCCTCAAAAGGGTAAGGGCCTTTGGCCTTGCAGGAAAGGCCGAGCGGCTTGCGGAGATCCTCCTGGGGGATGAAGAAATCCAGGCCATGCAGGAATATGCCAATACGGTTTCCATTGTCCGGCTCAAGTACAACGATCACGGTCCTGTCCACATGCGGATCGTAGCCCTCAACGCCCTGATCATGATGGACCTGCTCCGGCAGGCATCGGTTAAAACCAGCCTGGAAACGGAGGAATGCGGCGATTTTGAAGACAGCCTGTCCGCCGTTCTTGCCGGCGCCCTGCTCCACGATACGGGGATGTGCATAGGCCGGCAGGATCACGAATTGCACAGCGCCTACATGGCCTTTCCCCTAATAAGCCGCATCCTGGCCGGGGTATATGAAAAAAATATCCAGAAACAGGTGATGATCCGTTCCCTGGCCCTGGAGGCAATTTCCGGCCACATGGGAAACCGCGCCATCCATTCCCTGGAAGCGGGGATTGTCCAGATAGCCGACGGCTGCGACATGAAAAAGGGCCGGGCCAGGATTCCCCTGGCCATGGCCGGAGGCCCCCGGATAGGAGACATCCACCAGTATTCGGCCCATGCCATTGAAGAACTCACCATAGAAGCGGGCAGGGAAAAACCCATCAGCATCCGGGTAGACATGACCAGCGAAGTGGGCCTCTTCCAGGTGGAAGAGGTACTCCTCACTAAAATAGCCTCCGGCACCGCCAAGGGCTGCATTGAACTCTACGCCGTTTTGCAGGGCGGCGAACCGAAACGGTATCTGTAATGCGGCGCCGGGGCGCCCCCCCCCTGTGCCGGGAGAAGCCGGCGAACTCGCCGCCCTTACCCGGCCCCGATCAAGCCCGCTCCAATGGCGGTGGTGTATTCCGCGTGTTCCGGGTATTCAAAGCACACCCGGTACATCGCGGTAATGTCCTCCAAAATCCGCCGTCCAATCAGGTTGCCGCTGCCGTTGCCGGTAACCACCACCTTGTCGGTGTCCATGCTTTTGGCTGCGAACACCGAAAGCATGCCGATCACCTGGTAGACCATGTTCAATAGGCCCATGGCAATGTCTTCGTTCCGGGCGCTGTCCAGCATCTTTCCAAAGTTCGACGCCGTGGATTCCCGGTTAAGAAAACTCAAGTCCGTTTCCATAATGTCTTCCATCAAAAGGTCCACCTGGTTCAGCCGGCCCTTTTCCGCCATGTCCATGATCCCGCCGAACTCCGAAAGGGACAGCAGTTTTTTCGCCAGCCCCAGGATGGTGCCCCCCCCCACGCCGGAGCCGCCCAGGTGGGCAATACAGTCCCGGCGGGCGTCGATGATCGCCGTCCCGGTGCCGATGTTGGTGATGATAATATTCTCCCGGTTGGCCAGAAACATCCCCCCCGTACCGATGGATTGAATCTCATCGGCCTTCCCCGTGGGGATGCCGAAGAGATCCTCCTTCAGCTTGGTGGCCCCCGCGCCGGTGATCATGATCCGCCTAATATCCTCCATTTTGATGCCGTTTTCCACGATCATCTTGCCGAAGGCCCCGGTGGCGGAGGTTACCGCGTCCGCGGCCCTGGTTTTAATCCGGTGGATCACCCGGCCCTTCCGGATGGAAACCGCCTTGGTGGTGGTACTGCCAATGTCTATGCCGATGATCATCCCCGCCCCTCCGGCGGGTCCGGCTCCCGCGGCCCCGCCTTTTTCTTCACCGCATTATATGGTTTAACGGAGGAGAAGTAAACGGCGGTTCCGGGACCAGGAGTTTTCATGCCCGTTGATATGGATGGTAACAGCCCCGGCGGCCGCCGCTTGAGCCTGGTCCCTTTCCCCAGGGCCGGAACGGTAGAGGGCCGGCCTCTTGACCGGATCCTGCCTGGGGGGGAACCTCACCCCCCCAGGCGCTTCCGCCGGCGCGGCAGCCCGGGGGATCCTCCGCCGCCGGCGGGTTACTAGGGGCTTTGTCCGGCGGCTCAAGACGGGACTGCCCTAGAGAGCGATCACCACTGCGGCCTTCTGTCTCTGTATCTGGTTTATCTGGACAGAGCCCCCGCCCCACAAGGCCGGAGCGGGAACCCTGTCTGAAGGAGCCCCTTGACTAGACCGCTGTCTTCCTGTAGTATAGGGCTATACATATAGTCCATGGGGGAAGTCTTCTACCATAGAAGGCCGTAGATATATCCCGCAGGGGCAGCCTTATATGGCAGAGGGCTGTAGATATACTGTATAAGGGTAGCCCTCTAGAATAAAGGGCCGTAGATATACGAGAGAGGGGCAGCCCTGTACAAAAAAAGGCCGTAGATATACTCTATAAGGGCGGCCTTATGTAATAGAAGGCCGTAGATATACCGTAGAAGGGCCGCCCTCTGGACCGGGGGAATGCGGGCGCGCCCCGGATCAAGAGGGGCCTGCCCCGGCGAAGCGGCCCGGCGGGGCGTATCCCCGGAGGGAACCATGAAAAGGGACTATCTTAACCTAACCGATCATGATTTTAACAATTTTTTCAACAACCTCATGGCCTACATGGAGGAAAAATGCGGCGGCCCTTCCCCGGAGTGGACCCACATTCCCGCGGCGGCCCGGCAGGAGCTGGCGGAGATCCTCCCCCGGTGGCGGGATTCCTTTGAAAAGACCCGGATTGCCCATTTACCGGTGGAAACCTCCCTTAAAAACAAGGCCAAGCAGGATGCCAAGGCCCTCCTCCGTCCCTTCGTGAACATCTATTTACGGGAGGATCAGCCCGCGGTAACCGGGGCGGACCGGGTGGCCATGGGCATCCCCAACCGGGATACCATTCCCACCTATCACCCCGTGCCGGCGGTGCGTCCGGAGACCCACGCGTATCCCGTGGGGCAGGGAACCCACCGGGTTACGGTGAGCAATCCCCAGACGGGGAGCTTCCGGCGGCCCAGCCTGGTCCGGGGGGTGGCCTTTGCCTACCGGATCCGGGATCTCCAGGATCCCAAGGCTTCCCCCTTCGACATGCCCTCGGTCTTCCAGACAAAAACGGTGCGGGATTTCCACTGGTCCGAGGCGGATTACGGCAGGGTCTGTGATTATGCGGCGGCCTACGAGAATGAACGGGGGGACCGGGGGCCCTGGTCGAAGGTAATGAGCGTCATCATCGCCTAGGAAAACGCCGGTTCCAGGGGCCCTCCCCGGCGGTTCCCCGGGGGCCGGTCCGCCTCCGGGGGGGCGGGGGAGGGCAGGGTTCCCTGGATTACCCGGTCCCGGCCTGCCAGGTCCCGGTGGATCCGGAGCGTCCCAAATCCCCGTTTTTCCATGAGCCGGACGGTCCGGGCCATCTGGGAGGGGTCCGCCTCCATGAGGAGGGTCCCTCCGGCTTCCAGCCGGGGGGGGGCGCCGGCGATGATGCGGCGGATCAGGTCCAGGCCCCCGGGGCCGCCGTCCAGGGCCAGGACCGGTTCGCGGCGGATTTCCGCCTCCAGGGCGGGGATCATGCTCCGGGGGATATAGGGGGGGTTCGCGGTGATAAGGGTAAACCGCCGGGGCGGGGCGGGGGGGGGGTCTTCCCCCGCTGCTTTTCCCCGGAGGGCTTCAAAGAGGTCCCCCTCCAGGAAGCGGACCGCCCCTTCCCCCAGCAGACGCCGGGCGTTGCGCCGGGCACATCCCAGGGCTTCGGGGGACAGGTCGGTTCCCCAGGCTTCCAGCGCCGGCCAGGTATGTTTAAGGGCCACCGCCACGGCCCCGGATCCGGTGCAGAGGTCCAGCAGGGAGGGGCCTCCGCCTCCCGGCGGGGGAGGGCTCCCGGAGGGGGGGAATCCGGCCCGGATGACGGCCAGGGCGGCTTCCACCAGGGTTTCCGTGTCGGGCCGGGGGATGAGGACGCCGGGGCCCAGGGTAAAGTCGAGGCCCCAGAATTCCCTGCGGCCCAGGATGTACGCCGCCGGTTCCCGGTTCCGCCGTCTTTCGATGAACGAAAAAAAGAGGCTGCGCTGGTCCTCCCCCAGGACCAGGGGGCTGATGTAGAGTTTTTCCCGGGGGATCCCCGACGCTTCCGCCAAAAACAGCGCCGCATCCAGGGCGGGGGAGGGGTTTCCTCCCTCTGCCAGGAGGGACGTGCCCCAGGCGAGCAGTTCCTGGAGGGTGGACACCGGTTTCCCCTAGATCCGGTATTCCGCCGCCTCGCCGATGCATGCCAGGAAGGCGGTTTTCATGTCCTCCATGGTCCGGGCCACGGTTTCCTTCCTGTTTTCCCGGTATTCCTTGAGCCGGGCGCTGAGGCTGATGGCGGGGCCGGCCTGGATGAGGACCCGTTTGGGGTGGACGTTCAGCACCCGGTTGGAATAGGCGCCCCCCATGGTACGGTTGGCAAAATCCCACAGGTTCTGGACATATTCGATCTTCCTGTAGAGGGGGCCGGTTTCCTCCGGCACGGGGCCCCGGAAATACCAGATGAGGTCCACCAGTTCCATGTGCCGGGAGGCGTGCCAGGCTTCACCGGCTTCCAGGTCCTTCAGGGACCGTTCCAGGGGGGTGAGGTGATCCAGGCTGGTAACGCCGGGGATGATCATTCTGTCCCAGCATACGTGGCGGATATGGTACAGCCGGTTCACCTGGTCCTTTTCCCTGGGATGTATGCCCAGGATCTGTTCAGCCTTTCCCAGGGCGGCTTCCATGATCGTCCCTATCCGCCGGGCAAAATCGCCCTCAGGCTGGCCGATGCCGTAACGTTTTTCGTTCAGCGCCAGGATGCGATCCCTGGCCCTGACCAGGCGTTCCACAAAACCCGCGCCGTCTTTGCTGCTGAAACCGGTGTGGGTTTCTATTTTCCGCAGCACCCGGTGGAGGGACCATGCGCCCATTTTACCGTAGCGGAAGTGGATCGACACGGGGAGGATCTCCACGGGGCAGGTTTTTCCTTCTTTTTCAAAGCGATCCGCCGCCTGAAAGCCCAGGCGGACGGTACCCTGTTCAAGCCGGGGGATGGATTCGGTGGTATAGCTTACCTGCCCCTCCGGGGCGATGGCCAGGGGGTAGGGGCCTTCGTAGATGGCCCGGGAGATCCGGGCCAGGCCGGCGGTGTCGATCTGCGCGTGGTGGACGGGCATGGCTCCCAGGCCCGGCATGACCCACCGGGCGATGCTGCCGCCCCACCGGGCTACTTCGTAGCCGTATACGAAGGAAACGTGGGGTCTGCGGGAAAAGGAGACTCCGGCCTTCCGCGCCAGGGACCGGAGCTTAAAGAGGATAAACCACATGAGGATCTGGGCTTCTCCTCCGTTGGGATGCCGGAAGGCCAGGATACAGCGGCTCTTTCCGTCCAGGGCGCGCCGGTAGGCGTCAAAAAGAAAGCGTCCGTTTCGCAGTACTACCCGGGTAATGCCCAGGAACAGAAAGAGGTAGATTCTTCCCAAAAGGCGGGCCGCCCACAGGACCAGGGGAGAAATATGGGGCTCCGGCATTTTGGTATCCGGCGTGGCGGCTGAAACGGGCCTTATATATGGTTTGTACATGTTAGTTTATCATATACGTGCGGGGGAAGGAGGTGCAAGGACGGGGCAGAGAAAAAAAACATGCCGGGGGTATTGACATTTTTCGACAACCCGGTATAGTTAGGGAGTTGATTATCCCCTGTAGCTCAGTTGGCAGAGCAAGTGGCTGTTAACCACTGGGTCCGTGGTTCGAACCCGCGCGGGGGAGCTTTTAGCCGCCTTTCGGGGCGGCTTTTTTATGCTTTACTATCTTTCATTTTGTTTCATAATTCCTTACCATATAAGGAATTAGATCATGTTTTAACGGAGCGTTAGCCGATATTTCAGCGGATGAGGCTTTTATTTATGCTTGGCTCTAGACCATCATCTCCGGCGAGGAGATGATGTAAGTCTATGCTGTATAAGAGATTAAGCGCACAAAAGGTCAATAAGATTTTAGTGTGCTTTTGCGAGGATATAACCGCGACC
>JAITHE010000026.1 GCA_031280125.1 Treponema sp. | reverse complement strand
TTGTCTTCCCAGCCGGCGGGCATCACTGACAGCAGCCGCTTAAATCCTGCTTCTTCCCTTCCCATCCCTTCAGCTTATCAGTGTTTCTATGTTTTGCTAAGTAAACGCTTATGGGGTGTAGGAACGCGGGGAGGAAACCGGCGGGGTATCTGGGCAGCGTTGCAAAATCCGGCAGAAGCATCGTTCGAGCAGATCTTTCTTTAGGGCTTTGCCGTGGTTGTTATCCTTACTATAACTATGGATAATTACACCCCTCCCCCAAAAAAGGGGATTACTTTTCCTCAACGAATATGATCTCGGTTTCAGGGATTCTGACTGCCTTAAGCCGTACCGTAACTGTTTCGTTAAGAGGAATGGAGGCGTTTCCCAGATATGTTTCCAACCCCAGGGCGGGAATGAAGATTCCCAGGGCGTTTCCCCGCTTTTCCACCGCCGTCGCCTCCCAGACCAGATCGGGTCCGTTCCGCTGTTTAAGCCGTCCCTCCAGATAAACGGCAATCCAGTGTGCCCGGGATGAACGCTCCGCCTGGGTAAGGGCCTGGGCGGCGGCATCCCCCGCGGCAAGCCGGAAAAGCACCGTTTCCTCGTCCAGAACTGCCCTCCCTTCTTCCGGCAAAGACTGGAGGGCCGCCCGGATCTGTTGGTGGGCCAGCAGATCGCTGTAGCGCCTAAGAGGGCTGGTAACCTGGGTATAGGCTTCAAGCCCCAGCCCCCGGTGCCAGCCCGGCCTGGCCGATATGGAACGGGGCCGCATACAGCGGCGAAGTTGGAAACTTCCCGCCAGGCCCTCTGGTATTTTAGAAGGAAGATCCCCCGTTTCCTGGGTGACGTAGGGAAAGGGAAGCCGCCGCCGGGCCGCCCAGGCCGCCGCTCCTTCGCCGGCCAGGAGCATACATTCCCGCACCATGTCTGCGGACCGGAAAGAGGGGATGGGCTTGATTTTGACGACGGGGAAAGGGGCCGCCGTATCAACCGAAATATGAATTTCGGGAAGAGCGATATGTACCCCTCCGGCATCAAGGCGGCGGGCAAAGTTCACATTCCCCAGGGTAAAGAGTTCCCTCAGCACGGCCCCCGTGCCGCTGTCTCCGCCGGATCCCCCGTTTTCCGGCGGTGCGCCTTCGGTCAGCCGGTCCGCATGTTCATAAGTAAGCCGGGTTACTTTAATTATAGAAGGGAAAATCTCCGTTTCCGTTATGGTTCCGGAGGAATCAAGAAAAAGCTTAAAAGTCAGGGCGGGGGATGTTCCACCTAAACCAAGGACAAAACGGGACAGGGTTTCTTTGGACAGCATGGGCCAGGTTCCTTCAGGGAGGTACAAAGTCGCCCCCCGGGAACGGGCCTCCAGATCCGCCTGCGAACCGGGATATATCGCCGAGGCGGGATCCGCAATATGAACATACAAAATTCGGCGGCCCTCCGGCAGACATTCCAGGGAAAGGGCATCGTCGGGATCGCTGCTCCAGGGGCTGTCGATGGCAAGAGCCGGCATTCCCGTAAGATCCCGCCGTTCTTCTATGAATCCTCCGGCAGATTCCTCCAGGAGCGTTTCTACAGGGACCGGAGAAACGCCGAAACGCCGGGGATGGGGGTTGATCCGGGTATCCCAGTATCCTGTTTCAAGCAAAAGGCGATGGGCTTCCTGGGGGGTTTCACTCCGGCCCAGATCCTTCATGGTCCGGCTTTTTCCTGTTTGCCCGTAGGCCAGGGCTTCCACATCCTGCAGAAACCGCCTATCCAGGGCGGGATCCGCAGGATCCGGCGTGCTGCCGCTCCGCAGAATATCCCGCAGCCGGTCCAGAAACACGTCCCGATCCCGGTTTTCCCTGGCCCTGCCCAGGCGCTTTTCTTCCGCAGCCCGCAATTCCAAAATACCCCTAGCCGCAATGGCATCGGCGGTTCCGGTAAAATAGAGCCCCTCCGCAAGAAGCACCCAGGCGGCCCAGGCGCTTTGGGGGGTAAATTCGTTAAAGATCAGTTCTGCCAGTTCTTCCAGGGACACAGGATTCCCGCCGCTTTCAATTAATTCCCAGGCGCCCCTTACATCGGCCTGGCCGGAAAGGTCCGCCGCCCCGGAACCGGCGGGCGCGCTGTCCGGCGGCTCCCCCAGATCCTCCAGGCTTTTCAGCGGTCCAGGGTGGAGGATCTCCAGATCCTTTTCCCGGACCTTCAAGGTCTCGCTGGCCCTGCCTGTACCAATGGTGATGCTGATTTTACCACCAGTTCCGGTAACCAGGGCGGGGCGGCCCCTGTAAACGGCCAGGCTCCCTTCAGAAGCTTTCACCGGAAAAACCTTTGAGAGGCATCCCTAAAGATTTTCGCCGTTGGATGCAATCACCCCGCTGTACCAGCGTCCCGAGTCCTTGACGATCCGCTGCTGGGTTTCAAAGTCGCAGTACACAATGCCGAAGCGGTCCGTATATCCCTTGGCCCATTCAAAGTTATCCGTCAGGCTCCACTGAAAATAACCCCGGATATCGGCGCCCGAAGCGGCGGCGCGTTTAAGTTCCCGAAGGTAACGGTGGAGAAAATCAATCCGCGCCGGATCATGGACCTGACCGTCCAGGGAAACCACGTCCGCGCAGGAAAGGCCATTTTCGGTAATATAGAGGGGGGTTTTGTAGCGTTCCGCGAGGAACACCGGTCCCCAGTAAAGGGCCTCGGGGGTAACAGGCCACTTGGCGGCGGTAAAGGGATAGCCCGTTTTCCGCCGGACATATTCGTACCCCCGGCCAGCAGCCCCATTGTCCACTGCCTTGACCGGCGCGCCGTTGTAGATATTCTGCCCTAGAAAATCCAAGGGGGAACTGATGATTGCCATATCTTCAGCCCCGATCTCCGGCATATATTGGCCATAGTTCCGCCAGATTTCCTCAGGGTACTGGCCCAGAAACACCGGATCGCTCCAGAGGGACACGGACCAGTGGATCCAGTCCTCCACAGCAAAGTAGGCCCGGCGGGCCGCTTCCCGGTCTTCGGGATTTTCCGTAGCCGGATAGTGGGCGCTCCCCGTGGGGGCATATCCTATCTTTACGCCGGGGGCAAGATCCCGCAGGGCCCGGACCGCCAGTCCATGGGCCAGCAGTACATGGTGAGCCATCAAAAGGGTATCCCACACCGGGTAATGAATACCCGGGGCATGTTCGGTCCGGTCGCAGGAAAGCCCAATAAAACACTGGGGTTCGTTAAAGGTAAACACAAAGGGAAGCCGCTTTCCAAGCCGTTTTATCACGGCCTCCACATAACGGAGGAACCATTTAGGGCTTTCCCGGTTCATCCAGCCGCCCCGGCGGAATAGTTCATAGGGATAATCCCAGTGGAAAAGGGTCGCATAGGGAGTGATCCCCGCCTCTTCCAGAGCGTCCAGGAGCCGCTCGTAAAAATCCAGACCCCTTTCGTTTACCTCCCCGTCTCCATTGGGGATAACCCGGGGCCAGGCGATGGAAAAACGGTAGGCCCGGATCCCTAGTTCTTTCATCAGGGCGGCGTCTTCTTTATAACGGTGATAGTGATCGCAGGCAAAGTCTCCGCTGGAACCGTCCAGGATACGTCCCGGTTCCCTGCAAAACATGTCCCAAATACTTACGCCCCGGCCGCCTTCGTTGACGGCCCCTTCCACCTGGTAAGACGCCGAAGCGGCGCCCCAAACAAAGTCATCTCTAAAACCCATACATACTCCCCGGGGCACACCGCGTTACAATGCAGCCGAAACACGCTCGATGTCTCGCGTGCCTTTTCCGGGCGCCCCAAACAAAATCATCCCTAAAACCCATACATATTCCCTAAGGCGCGCCGCGGTTACGGATACGCCTAGTAACTGTCCCCCACACTGAAGACTCCTCCGGTAAGCGCCTCTTTCAGCGTCTGAACCGTATAGTCCTTTTGCAATTCCTTTTTTTTCACGTGAATGGTTACTCCTTCCGGAGAACAAATGTCAAAGTAGTTATCGGAAAATACCGGATCTTCGCCGGGTATTTTTACCCGGACAAAGCGGCAGAAAGTTTCCGCCCTAATCATGATCCCAAAACGGTCTCCCCAATCCTGTAGTTCCAGAACATACCCCGGAGACCGGAAAGAAAAATACTTGGGCGGTACAAAAAGGGCCGTCTCCCGGGATATCTGAACCGCGTCAGCCCCGGCGGACATGCCCGTTCCCCCGGATACATCCACCCCAAAGCCGCCCTCCACCGGGGGAATCCGCAGTTCCACCGCCACAAAGCAGGAGCGTTCCAGTTCTACGGAATTGACCAGGCCCCGGTAATCCCGAACCAGCGCCTCCGCGGCGGAAAGGGGAGGCAGTTCCACTTCCACAGTTTCTTCCGCAAGGACGGCAAAATCCCGGTTCCGGAGGCAGACTGTCAACCGGCCCCTGGCGGCTTTCATCGTATCATTATGAACAAAAACCCGGACCGTCCGCCTGAGGGGCCCCGCCAGGGAACCCGGCGGAGCCGCCCCGGTTTCGTCAACAAATACCGTAGTCCGCAGGGGGGCAAAAAAACGGCGGGCCCCATAGTGGAGGGCCTTCCAGCGCCCGTAATAGTCGATGCTTGCCCAGGATGCCACAGGCCAGCAGTCGTTAAGCTGCCAGTAAATTGCCCCCATGCAGCGGCCCCGGTGCCGCCGCCAGTGATCCACCCCGGACTGAATGCTTTCCATCTGCAAAATCTGGGAGATGTAAACCAGGGAAGCAAAGTCCCTGGGGTAGCGGTAGGTTTCCGAAAGGTAGTACAGGATCTTTCCGTTGCCGCCGGGACAGCGCTGGTGGGACTCCATCACCGGGGAAAAAAGGTTCATATCCTCCGGACCGGCAAAGGTCTGTATGGTCTCAATGTCCGGCAGGGATTCAAAACCGAATTCGGAACAGTAACGAAAAAGATACCTTCGGTATTCACTGAAGGGCTTAAGCCCGTGCCAGACCTCCCAATAGTGGACATCGCCGCGATCCGGATTGTTGGGATCCTCAAAGCCGCCGCCGGAGGAAGGGGATGCGGGCCAGTAGAAGGTCTGGGGATCAGTCTCTTTCCAGACCTCCGGGATAATCCCTTCAAAAAGCTTGATGTAATCCGCCTTGAGGGCCGGGGAATGTAAACGCACATTGTCCCATTCGGTCCAGGCCACTTCCATTTCGTTGTTGCCGCACCAGAGGCCCAGCGAAGGGTGATGCCGTAGGCGGACCATATTCTGCCGGATTTCCTCCCTGACATTGGCGGCAAAGTCATCGCTTAATACATAGATATTGCAGGCAAACATCATATCCTGCCAGACCACCAGACCCAGCTCATCGCAGGCGTCGTAAAAATCATCCTCCGGATAATAACCGCCCCCCCAGACCCGGATACTGTTAAAGTTTGCCGCTGTACACTGTTCCAGGAGGCGGCGGGTCCGTCCGGGGGTAATCCGGGAGAAAACCGAATCCTCGGGAATATAGTCCGCCCCCATGGAAAAGATCCTTACGCCGTTGACGGTCAAGGTAAATTCCCGGCCCCACCGGTCGTTTTCCGTACTGATCGTCAGCGTCCGCAGCCCTATGCGCCGTTTCCATTTATCCAGGAAAACTCCATCCGCCGTATCATCTGCTCCGCCGCTGTCCGCCTCCCTTAAATCCACTTCCACATGGTAGAGGCTTTGGCCGTACCCCTCTCCCAAACCATTGGGCCACCAGAGGCGGGGATTTTCCACAGTAAGAACAAGCCCGGTATCCGCCGTTACATCGGCGACAGCCGTTTCCGCCGTTATATCCCGTGGCGGCGGGCCGTCCTCCCCGGGAGGGATAATCCGCAGCAGGACCAAGAGACGGCGGTCTTCCGCCCAAAACTGCTTTAGATCTGCCGTTTCAATCCGCACCCTGGCCCGCAGTTTGACCGGACCGCCGCCGGGCGGCACGGGATGTTCCTGGATAAGGTACACATCGGCAAGCCGGGCGGTACTCCAGCCCTCCAGGCAGATGTCCCGCCAGATCCCCGCATCCGGAAGCATGGGTCCCCAGTCCCAGCCAAATTGGCTGTGGGCCTTGCGGAGGTAGCCTGATCCGGCCATATTGCCGGTGTTGATGTACTCCACCGGCCCTTCCCGGTAGGCCCTGGCGGTATAGGCGATGGGAGAAAAAAGAACGATGTGGAGGGTGTTTTCTCCGGGAACAAGAAGTTCCTTGACAGGGAAGCGCCAGGCCCGGTGCATGTTATTTACCCGGGCGGCGCTTTTTCCGTTAAGAAAAATTTCCCCCAGGGTGTCAATCCCCAGGCATACCAGATCTACCCGGTCTTCCGCCAAAAGCTCCGGCGAAGCGGTAAAAGCCCGGGAATAAATAAAATCCCTTTCAAAGAGGGAAGTTATCTGTTTTTCATTTTCACCATAGTAGGGATCCGGCGCAAGACCTGCCCGGATCCACTCCCCCAAGACACTGCCAGGGACCCCGGCGGAAATTTCTCCGGCCTTGCTGGGCCCGCCCCCTTCCGCCGGGGCGGAATATTCCGCCAGGATCCAGCGCCCGCCAAGCTCAAGGCGGGTCATCAGCCCTTGACCGCTCCGGCGGCGACCCCCTTGGTAATCTGCTTACGGAAGATCACATAGAAGATCAGCATGGGAATAAGGCCAATCACCAGGGCGGAAAACTGCTTGCCGTAATCCGAAGCCAGGGAGCCGGAGAAACGGTTGATCCCCACAGGGATCGACTTGATCGCATCGTTGGAGGTAAGGATATTGATCAGCATAAATTCATTCCAGGTTCCGGTAAAGGTAAGGATCGCAATGGTTACCGCCACGGGGGCGCACATGGGAAAAATAATGTTCTTGAAGGTCCGCAGATAACCCAAACCGTCAAGCCGGGCGGATTCAATAAGGGCATCGGGGATACTTTTAACAAATTCCGTACCCAGGTACACCCCCATAGGAAGCCCCAGGCCGATGTAGGGTATAAGCACCCCCAGCCGGGTATTGTAAAGACCCACGGCGTTTACCATGAGGAACAGGGGCACCATGATAGACTGCAGGGTAAGGAGTATGCCGATGATAAAAAGGCCGTGCAAGACCGGCGTAGCCTTCATCTTGATTTTTGAAAAAGCAAAGCCCGCCATAAGACCCAGTACCACCACCACCGCCACGGTAACCACACTGTAAAAAATACTGTTTAAAAGCAGGATACCGAATTTTCCCAGCTTCCATGCATAGGGATAATTTCCGGCAAACCACCGCTGGGGAAAGGCCAGTTTGCTCGAAGTAAGGTATTCCTGGGTAGTTTTGAAGGACTGAATCACCAGCCAAAAAATAGGATATATCGCCAAGGCGGCAAAGAGCAGCATCACAAAGTATATGGCGGTTTTGGAAACCGGTGAAGCTCCGCGGACATCCATAATTTACTCCTTCCTATAAGCGGCGGCGCAGTACGCCGCGGCTATTCTTTACCGCCGAAGACCTTTTCCACCCGCCGGGTCAGGACAATCAGCGCAAAGCTGATCAGGACCATCACTGTGGAAATGGCGTTGGCCAAGGGATAGTTCGGGGCCCCCTGGAAGGCCATAAAGTACATATAAAGGGACAACACCCTGGTCTGGTTCGCCGGCCCGCCGTTGGTCATGGTATAGATAAGATCAAAGGATTTTAGGGAACCGGAAATGGCAAGGATGGCGCAGGTAACAATCACCCCCGAAAGGGCGGGCAGGACAATATGCCGCAGTACCTGGCCTTCGCTGGCGCCGTCAATTTTAGCGGCCTCGATGATCGACGTGTCAATCCTCTGGAGGTTCGCCAAAAAGATCACCACATAAAGCCCCGTATACATCCAGAGCATCACCACCAGTACGGGAGCCATGGGATGACTGCCCAGGGTAAATTCCGCACCGGGTTTGAAGATCCGGACAATCTCCATGTATACCGAATTCTGACTCAGGTAAAAGCTCTTAAAAAGGATGCCAATGATGACCGGCGAAATGATGTTAGGCAGGTAGATCATGGCCTGGAAAAACCCCGATCCCCTGACAAGTTTCCGGGAAAGGATATAGGCCAGGGTAAAACCCAGGGGAATTTGCCCAAGCACCGAGAGGGCTACGATAAACATATTGTTCTTGAGGGAAATCCAGAAATTTCCCGTGGGCTCGGTGAGCATCCACCGGTAACTGTTAAGGCCCACAAATTTGATGTCGGGATTTCCAAAAATCCTGCCGCCGTTATAGTTGGTAAGGCTCAAGAGAATGGAAAAGATGGTAGGAAAAGCCATGACCGCCAGGTAAATGATCAGCGCCGGCAGTACCAGCGCCGCATACGAAAACCGTTCTTCCCTTTTTGAAGTCATGGCCCCTCCTTGTTCACCGGCTTAACGCCGCAGGCCGCGCCTTTTCTCCGGCGCGGGGCAGCGGACTTTTCTTATTGGGCGGCCTGCCAAGTTTCCAGGGCGGCCTGGGCGGTGGCGGCTACCTGCTGGGGAGTCTGAGTACCCATTCCGATAGCCTGGAGGCCGTCGTTGATCGGCACATGGACCGCCCCGTCAAAGGCGCCGTCGATAACCACTGTGGATTTGTCGTATTCCTTGGTAAGGCTGCCTACCGCCACCTGCATGGGCTCCAGTTTAAGGCTTCCCACATTAATATCATTCCGGGTTGGGGTGGCGATACCGCCGGTCTCAAGCAGCCACGACTGGATCTCTTTGCCGGAAAGCCACTGTACCAGCTTCCAGGCGGCCTCTTCTTTGGGAGAACCCGCGGGAATAGAGGCGCTGATCCCCCAGCCGGTTCCCAGCACCACCGAGTCGGACCGGTTGAATTTGGTCCCTTCGATGTCGGGGAACACGGTGATCCGGACATTCCCCTGCTTCTCCGGGGGAATCAGGGCCTGACCGGTGGACTTGTCGGTTACAAAGGCCGCAACCCGCCAGTCGCCGTCAATGTAGTAGGCTCCCTTATTGGTGGCAAACTGCCCCACCACGTCGCCGTACCCGGTGGTCAGGGTGGTTTTGCTGAGTACCCCGTCATCGTACAGGGACTTGATAAAAGAAAGGGCCGCCACAAAGTCGGGATCGGTAAATTTCGCTGCGCCGGCAAGGATCTTCTGTTCCCAGCCTTCGCCGCAGAACCTGCCTGCCACCAAAGAGAAGAGACAGGACTGCATTACCCAGGTATCCTGGTTTGCCATAAGGATGGTGTCATAACCCTTGGCTTTGAGTACGGGAACCTGGGCTTTGAGCTCTGCATAGGTCCTGGCTGGTTCCAGTCCACAATCCCGAAGCACCTCCAGGTTGATGTAAAAAGCGCTGGTGGAAGTAATGGCCCGGGGCAGGATTCCCAAGTAACCGGAAGCCTGGCCGGAAGGGTCCAGGGCAGCGGCGGTATACTGGGATGCCAGGCCGTCTTTCTGGACCAGGGGCCCCAGATCTTTAAGGAGCTTTTTGGTGTGCAGGGTGGTGGACCGTCCCGAAGGCCAGGCATACATTACGTCCGGCAGCTGGTTTGCCGCGGCATAGGATTCCACCTTGTTATGGAAGGGATCGTTAAACAGATCCTCCCGGATAATCTTGATGTCCGGGTGGGCCTTTTCAAAGGCTTCCCATATCACAGGAATTTCATCGGCGGCGCTGGCGGCGGTCATGTCGTAGTAGTTCAATACCCGCAATTCAATCTTGTCTGACGACTGCCCTTTACAGGCGCCAAGAATCCCGGCTGCGATCAGGACGATCAACAGGCCGTAGAGTACTTTTTTCATCCTCACATTCCTCCATAAAAAAGTTAATACACTGCCGTTAATTATATCCCTAAACGTACTTTTGTCAATACAAAAAATGTGGTATAATGAAAACCATGAAATACGGATACTTTGACCGGGCCCGCCGGGAGTACGTGATCGACCGGATCGATATCCCCGCTTCGTGGACCAACTATATCGGTACGGGGGATTTTGCCGGAGTTTTTAACCACACCGCCGGGGGTTACCTATTCTACAAAAGCCCCGAATACCACCGGATTACCCGGTTTCGGGCTAACAGTGTTCCCATGGACAGACCCGGCCACTATGTATATGTCCGGGACGATGATTCCGGGGATTACTGGACCCTCTCCTGGCAGCCTGTGGGGAAAAACATGGAAACCGCCCGGTATACCTGCCGGCACGGCCTTTCCTATATCAAGTACCAATGCGGATATTCAGGCATTGAGGGGGAACAGCGGCTTTTTATCCCCCTGGAGGATCCGGTGGAAATCTGGGATGTCCGGCTCCGCAACGTCTCTGACCGGAAGAGGAGGCTCAGCGTCTTCGGCTATGCCGAATTTTCCTTCCACCATATCCAAATTGATAACCAGAATTTTCAGATGAGCCTTTATTCATCGGGATCTTCCCACAAGGACGGGATAACGGAACTGGATCTCTTTTACGAGGACAACGGCTTCCAGTACTTTACCGCTGCCGGAGGAAAGGCCGGGAACGGCGGCAATTCCGGACCGGCGGAACCCTGGTACGACTGCCTCCGGGACGCCTTTATCGGCCCCTACCGCAGCGAAACCAATCCCCTGGCGGTGGAACGGGGTTTTTGTTCCGGTTCCGCCGAACTGGGAGGAAACCACTGCGGGGCAATCCGGCGGACGGTGGAACTGGAACCGGGGGAAGAGGGGCGGCTTATCTTTCTTCTGGGCGAGGGAGACCGGGCCGCGGGCAGGGCCATGAAGGATAAATACGGCCCGGATGAAACGCCGGCAAACGGCTTCTCCGTAGTAGACGAAGCCTTCAAAGCCCTGGGAGATTACTGGGAAGAAAAGCTTGGAAAATTCCAGATCTCTACTCCCCATGAGGGGATGAACACCATGATCAATACCTGGAACCTCTACCAGGCGGAGATCAACGTTATGTTTTCCCGGTTCGCTTCGTTTATCGAAGTGGGGGGCCGTACTGGTCTGGGTTACCGGGACATAGGCCAGGATGCCATGATGACCAGCCACGCCAACCCAAAAAAATGCCGGGAACGGCTTGTTCAGCTTGCCAAGGGACTTACCACCCAGGGTTACGGCCTCCACCTGTTCAGGCCCGAATGGTTTGAAAAACAACAGAAGCCCGCCTATAATTCCCCCACGGTGGTTCCCACCCCCGCCGGACAGGACCGGGTCCACGGCATGGCCGATGTCTGCGCCGACGATGCCCTGTGGCTGGTTCCTTCCATCGTTGAATTTATCCGGGAAACCGGGGATTTGGGCTTTGTGGACGAAGTGTACCCCTATGCGGACACCTTTGACCCGGATACGGGAACCGGTATGTCTGAACCTGTCTACGATCACATGAAGCGGATACTGGATTTTTCCGCCCGGGAAACTGGTCCCCACGGGATCTGTAAGGGCCTGCGGGCGGACTGGAACGACTGCCTTAACCTGGGGGGCGGAGAAAGCGGTATGGTGTCTTTCCTTCACCACTGGGCCCTGATTCACTTCTGCGCCCTAGCCCGGCGGCTGGGCAGAACTGCCGATGCGGAACATTACGAAGCCTTGACCGTTAAAGTCCGGGAAGCCTGCGAAAAGAAACTGTGGAACGGTTCCTGGTATACCCGGGGATTTACCTCTTCGGGCCGGGTTATCGGCGCGCCGGAGTGTACAGAGGGCAGGATCTTCATGGAGTCTAACACCTGGGCGGTACTCTCCGGGGCGGCGGAGGCGGATCGGGGCAGGGCGGCCATGGACGCGGTGGATCGCTTTCTCTACACCCCCTACGGACTCAAGCTCTGCGACCCGGCCTACTCCAAACCCGACGACGAAGTAGGCTTTGTAACCCGGGTTTACCGGGGACTCAAGGAAAACGCCGCCATCTTCAGCCACCCCAACCCCTGGGCCCAGGCGGCAGAAACGATCCTGGGCCGGGGAGACCGGGCCATGAAATTCTACGACGCCCTCTGTCCCTTTAACCAGAACGATAAAATTGAAGTTCGTAAGGCGGAACCCTACACATACTGCCAGTTTATCGCCGGGCCGGATCACAGCGCCTTCGGCAGGGCCCACCATCCCTTTATGACTGGTTCCGCGGGGTGGAGCTACTTTGCCGCCACCCGCTACATCCTTGGGATCCGCCCGGACTTTGACTGTCTTGTCATAGATCCCTGCATCCCCCCCTCCTGGCCGGGTTTCTCCCTGCGCCGGGTCTGGCGGGGGGCGGCCTACGACATTGAGGTCCAAAACCCCCGGGGGGTCAGCAAGGGCGTTAAAACATGTTCCCTTAACGGCCGGGAATTGCCCTGCCGCCCGGAGGGGGACGCGGCATTTACTGCAGCGGCAGTCCCCGCCGGAGAAGCGGGCGGCGTTGGCAAGGTTGTGGTTGTCATGGGATAATCCTCCTCCCCCGCAGAGAGATCCGCAGGCCCCGCTTCACAGGACGGAAGATCCCGCTGTGGTGTGGTGCGGATAAAAGTGATACTACTTTCCCCTGGGGGATAACATCTTTGAAGACAGCGATAAAAACAAGGCGTTAAAACCCTTTAATTTGTTGGCGGCGCGGCTGGACCTGGGGTACTCATTCTAGCGGGTAATCCCGCGGTGCAAAACTGCGCGCCGCCGGAAACCTGTGGGTTTTTACTACAGCGCCAGTTCCTCCGCCCCCACGGGCCTAATTCTTAAAACCGTTACCGAACCGGGGCCAAAGGCACTGTCCATGGCGGTGCGGTAGTTTTCCAGCACGGAGACGGGAATGTATGCCTGGATGGTCCCGGCAAAACCGCCGCCATGAACCCGGCAGGCGCCGGGAACGGATGCTTCGAAACGGAGGAAGTCCCGGGTCAAGGCCAGGGCAACAGCGATCCCCTGCTCCCTTACATTCTGGGTTGAGTATATATTTTGCAGAAGCTCCCAGGATGAGTCCCCCGATTCGTTCACCAGATTAAGGTAACGGGTCATCGCTTCCTGCCGGGACGAAGGGCTCTGGGCCGCCTTGAGCGTTTCCAGGGCGGCGTGCATGTCTGCAGCCCGCTGGTTTTCGCCAAAGAAGTGGAGGGCCCGCAGCACCGCCCTGTCCCCCAGCTTGTTCCTAATTTCCGCCGTTCCAGCTTTTACCGTTTTTTCATCACAGTCCCGAAGCGTTTCTCCGCCAAAGAGGGCCGCCACAGCCTTCATTTCTGCAGGAATGGCGGCATAGTCTGGGGTCAGGTCCGCATGGTTCCCCCGGGTATTTACTACGCAGAGGGCGTAACCCGCGGAAGCCAGGTCTACATCGGTCTGCAAAACCCGCGGTTGGGCGGGATCGGCAAAGTCAATGGCCACCGCGCCTCCGCAGGCGCAGGCGGTTTGATCCATAAGGCCGCAGGGCTTGCCGAAGTAAAGATTTTCCGCCCTTTGGCCCATCCGGGCGATTTCCAGAAACCCGCATCTGCCGCCGTTGTAGAAGCTGTCCATGATACGGCCAAAGAGTACCTCCACCGCGGCGGAAGAGGAAAGGCCCGAACCGGGCAATACCGTTGAATCGGCGTTGACGGTAAAGCCCCGGACCGTTATGCCCCGGGCGGCAAATTCCGCGGCGATGCCCCGGATAAGGGCCCCGGTGGTCCCCCTTTCGCTTTCCCTAGGCGCAAGATCCGGGCGGCCCCTGGCGCCGGCCAGATCCACCGTTACGTCGGGATAGCCGGAGGAACGGAAAAAGATCCGGCTGTCCGCACGGGGGGCGGCCACGGCGGCCTGGTCCAGATGGATCGAAGCGGCCAGCACCCGGCCCCGGTTGTGGTCCGTATGATTCCCCCCCAGCTCGGTACGGCCCGCGGCGGTAAAGAGCCGCAGTGAATCCCCCGCCGATTCGGGGAAGGAGGCGTAGGGAAAAACGCCGCCGTCCAGGAACGTTTCCAGTAAGGCCGCGTAGCGTTTTTTGCCCGCCGCCGCACCATCAGCTCCGTAAAGCCTTTCAAAGAGTGCCCCCGGTGAAGGGCTTTCCAGTTTCTGTAACAGCTCTTTTCCGTTCATTGGCACAGTATACTTACAAACGCCTTACTCCGCAACCGGAAATTGTACTGCGGCCGCCGCCGGACTTGCTTACCCGGATAACGGCGCCAAGCCGTTCCTGAAGTTCTTCCACATGGGAGATTATTCCCGTCAGCTTCCCCTGGTTCTGCTGGAGGCCGCCTAAAACGTTGATCGCCAGATCCAGGGTTTCTTTGTCCAGCGTTCCGAATCCTTCATCAAGAAAAAGGGAATCAATTTGCAGATTTCCGCTGTTGAGCTTTGAAAGCCCCAGGGCCAGGGAAAGGGAAAGAAGAAAACGTTCCCCCCCGGAAAGGTTGGAGACAACCCTTTCTATGGATCCCTGGTGGCGATCGATCACCAGGGGCAAAAGTTCTTCATCTCCGGTTTGTGAACGCAGTTCATAACGTCCAGCGGACATCCGCAGAAGGTAGGGCCGGGCGTTGTATACCAGCTGCCTGAAAGTGATGGTCTGGGCAAACTGTTTGAAACGGAAACCGCCGCCGCCGCCGATCCAGTCGTCCATTTGCTTCCACCGGCGGCAGGTTTCCGACCGCAGGGCGATTTCCTTTTCCATCTCCTCCCTTTGGCGTTTTCTTTTTTCGTTTTCCGCCAACCTGCTGCTGATTTCACCGATGCTTTGATTCAGGCGCTGTACTTCGTCCTGGAGGCCCATAAGGTTCTGTTCAAGCTGCGTCGCTGTTCCTACAGGAAGGGGGGGCAGTACTGCCGCTTCCTCCTTCTTTGCCGCCAGCGCCGTTTCTCCGGCGGCAATGCGGACAGTGAGTTCCGTTTTTCTCCGCTCCACCTCCAGGATTTTGCCGGTTTCCCAGAAACAGCGCCGCCATGCTTCATGATCCTCAAAACCCGCCGCCGTAAAGCCCGCTTCCAGGTTCAGCTTTTTTTGCCGGGCCTCCTCCGCCAGGGATTTTTCCCGCCCGGCCTTGTCCGCCAGATTTTTCTCATGTACCGCCCGGCCCGCCTCCAGGGCTTCGGACTTTTTCCGCAGCGCCGCCAGTTCCGCTTCCGCCCTGTCCAGGGCGGCCTGTACCTCCCTTTCGAGGCTGTCCACATCCTCCCCCCCGGCAGGAGATCCGGGGGCAGACAACATGCCCGAAGCTGCCTGGAAACGGTGCTGCGCAAACACGGCAAGATCAAAAAAACAGGCTTCCAGGGCAGCTTTTGTTTCTTCGATACCTTCTTCCAGCCCCTCCAGTTCCCCCTCCAGCCCTTCCAGCCTGCGCCGGTCCTCTTCCAGGGCGGCATTCAGTATATTCCGCCGCTCTTCGGTCAGGGCCTGGTTTTTTTCCGCGGCGTTTTTTTTGTTCTCCAGATCTTCACAGGCCGTCTCATACTCCCGCAGTTCCCGTTCCGCCCTGTCCTTTTCTTCCCCCAGTTCCCGGCAAAGGGCCGCCTGCTTTTCAACCTCCCCCATATCCCTGCAAAAAGGATGTTCCCGGGCGCCGCAGAGGGGGCAGGCTTCACCGTCCTGGAGTTTTTTTCTTTCCCCGTCAAAGGACAGGGCGGAAGAAAACGTGGAAAGCGCCCGGATACGATCCTCTAGATTTTTGATCTTCTCCAGCAGGGACGCCTGTTCCAATCCGGTTTTTCCCAGGATATCCTCCAGCGCCATAAGATCCAGGGAAACCGCCCTAAACTGTTTATCCTGCTCCGCCAGAGATTTCGCGTGTTCCGCCCCAGCCCTTTCCGCGCCGGTTCGTTCCCCGTTTTTTTGATCCCGGCTGTGCTGTTTAAGCCGCAGATCAACGGCCAATCCCCGGACACGCCGTATCAGGGGTTCCGCTCCGCGACATGCTTCAAAGGTCTGTCTCCGCTCCGTTTCCGCTGTATCCAGCGCGGGGGCCAGCTTCCTTTCTTCTTCCGCTATGGCTTGAAGGGCATTTTCTATGCCGGTCCTTTCCTCTTCCAGGGCGTTCCGTTCCCGCTCACACTGTTCATAGGCGGCCACCAGAGAAAAAAGGGCGGCGGCTTTTTTTGCCCTTTCCAGGCCGGTAAAATCATCCGCCCGGGCCCTTTCTTCCGCCCGCAGCTCCGCCAGTTCCTCCTCCAGATCCTCAATTTCCCGGCGCAGTTTTTCAAAACGCCGGCATTGGAACAGCAGCCGGCTGCCTTCCGCGGCAGCTTCGCTTTTCTCCGCCTCCAGATTACGCTGTCCGGCCAGTTCCCGTTCCGCTGCTTCCTTTTCTTCGGCAGTAAAAACCGGCAGGGTTTCCGCTTTTTCCTTTAGAATCTTCAGGGCAGTTTCTTCGGCGGTCTTCCGTTTTTGTACGGCGATCCCTATTCTAGAATAAATACGGGAACCGGTGATCCTTTCAAGGATTTCGGATCTAAGCTTTTTATCGGCATTGAGAAATTCGTCAAACCTGCCCTGGGGCAGAAGAACGGCGCTGGTAAATTGACGGAAATCCATTTTCAAAATATCCGCCGTCTCTTTGGCCGTTTCTGTGATACCCTCCGCCAGGGATCGTTCCTCATGATCCGTGATATCGTACATTTTCCGGACCACTTTGTTCTGGAATTCACCGCCCCCCCTTTTGCGCCGGTGTTCCCAGTAAGAGCGGTACCGCCGATCCCGGCTTTCAAATTCCACCTGGGCAAAACAGGAAAACGTCCCCTTGGTCATTACTTCGTTTTCCCTGGCGGTAAAAGTCCTCTGCCGGGAAGTAAGACCGTAAAGGCCCAGGCAGATCGCATCCAGGATGCTGGTCTTCCCCGCTCCGGTGGGGCCGGCCAGAATAAAGATCCCTTCGCTAAAGGCGGGATCCCCAAAGTCGATCTCCCATTTTCCCGCCAGGGAATTGATATTTTCAAAACTGAGCCGGTTAATCTTCATCGCTTTCATCCCCTCCGCAGAGGACTTCCCCTTCTATTTCCCTGAACATGGCGGCAAATGTTTCCCGTTCCGGGCCTTCAAGCTGTTCCCCGTCCAGTTTCTGTTCAAAAACATCCATGGGACGGAGGGAGGCGACTTCGGTAAAGCGTTCCGGCATGACGGCATTCCGTATACCGGGGCGCATATCCTGTTTGGCGAGGATGGCGATGGGCCGCCGTTTTTCCAGGGCCGCCGCCTGGATATGTTCTATTTCTGCCCAAAAGTCCAGAATGTTTCCTTCACAGTGGGTTACCTGAATATCGATAAAGGCAGACTCCCCGCGGCAAGAAATTTCTTCCAGCCTTCTCCGTATATCCGCTGCATCTCCCTTGATCTGTTCAAGCCGGGAAAACCGGGGGATTTCCTTTAAGGCGATCCGCGGTCCGCCCACGGGGGAACCGGGCCGCCCTGCCTTGTTTTCAAATGCGGCGATCACCACAGACTTAACCTGATTGCCCTCGCCAAAGCTCATGGGGATGGGAGAGCCCGAATAGCGCCAGCACTCATTACTCATGACACATTGGGGCCGGTGAAGATGCCCCAGGGCATAGTAATCTGCCTGGGGCAGCAGTTCCGGCGGCATGGAAGAAAGCCGGCCCACTTCGCGGAAACGCTCGGAATCTTCATCGGAAAGAAGAGCGCCCCCCAGAAAAAGGTGTCCCGTTATCACCAGGGGCGTTCCTGGTATTTTTGCCCGCGCCCGCTCCGCCGCCGCATGGTAGTGGGCGCAGGCCGCCCGGCGGTATACCAGGAGCGGATCATCACCCCCCGCGGGATCCGCTGCAATTTTTAAGTCCCGTTCCCGCAGAAAGGGTACGGCACAGACCGCCAGCAGGGGATTGTTTTTTTCATCCCGGATTTCAAAAATCTCCCGGTCAAGATCCTCCGGCCCGGCCATGCCCGAAACAACGTGTATCCGCAGACGGGAAAGAATTTCCCTGGGAGCATTAAGGAACTGGGGTGAATCATGGTTCCCCGCGGTAATGATGATTTCGGGCCGGCCGCTTTCGGTTTCCAGCAGTCCCGCGAGAAATTCATAGTACAGGGTTTGGGCCTGTATGGAGGGAGCATGGCTATCAAAAATATCCCCCGTTACCAGGAGAAGCCGGATCTGTTCTTCTTTGACTGTTTCCGTAAGCCAGCCGAGAAAAAGCCGCTGTTCCTCCAGCCTGTCCCTTTCATAAAGCTGAGCCCCCAGGTGCCAGTCCGACGTATGCAGCGCCTTTATCACAGGCGGCTCCGGCGGAACCCGCAGTGATGATCCATGGGGCCCCATGATAACAGCAATTGCCGAACTGTTCCACCAGTAGTATAGTGAACCATGGATCGCACGGCAGGGGACAGCGTTTTTCCGGGGCGCTGGCGGGATGCCTTTGTTCCACGGGACGGCGCATGGTACCGGTGGCGTTTCGCCGGGGCGGAGATCTTCCTGCGCCGCCTGGGCAGCCTTTGGACCGGCTTTTGCCGCCCCCGGAACTGGAAAAACCGCCGTCCCGGCGAATCCTCGAGGGCTCTGGAAATCCCGGAAACTCCGGCGGGGGCGGTGCAGGCCGCTGTCCGTTATGCCGGATCCGGGGGAGTCAAGGCCGCCCTGTTTCCCTGCCTGCCGGAAAAACCCCTCATGATCAATCTGGGAAGGACCTTCCGTATCTTTCCCGGCATGGAGATGATCCACACCGTGGAAATCCCCCCGGTTCTGCGGCTCTACGCCCTGGAAACGGATGACGCCCCGCCGGAGGAGGCGGCCCCCAAACAGAACCTTCTGGAAAACCGGGAAAGTCCCGCCGGAGCTTCCGTAAACGCCTTTAATCCGGGAGAAGCCGTTTTTACCTTCCACCCCTTTATCCTGAACGAGACATGGTACGGCGGCGATACCATGCGGGGGATGATCTGCCTTTCCCTGTCCGCAGCGCCCGATCCCGGAGACAGCGAAAACCCGGAAGCCGCCGAAGGGCCCGGTACGGAAGAGGACGACACGATCCTGCACTGCGACATATTGATACGAAACCGGGCCAAAACGGTGATGGAAGTGGAAAAATTCCCCCTCTATGGGGCGGGACTTTCCCTTTATGAAAAAGACGGACAATTTTTGACCGGTACTCCGGTGATTGATTTCTGCGGAAACGGCAATTTCTCCATGGGCTGCCGGGCGCCGGAGGGGGCGCTGCTGCTCGCGGAGGGTCTTAAAGAAAGCGTGGGGGAACTGCTTATTCAACAGGGAAGCAGGATCATCAAAAATATAACGGGGATGTAACGTGAACACCGAAGTAATCACCGGAGGGATCCGGCAGTTTTTAAGCGGGACCCACCCCCTAGACCTGGCGCTGAAACTGTCCGGGATGATCTTGACGGTACTTTTTATCCTGGCGGTATTCCATTTGCTCAGGATATTTCTGGGAAAAGTTCTTTCCGGAAAAATCAGCGAACAGCGAAACTATGTGATAAAAAAAGGGGTGAGCTATGCGGGGTATACGCTGGTCCTGCTTTTTCTGTTCCACCGCATGGGGATCGATACCTCCGCCATTCTGGGAGCAGCGGGAATCGTCGGCATCGCCATAGGTTTTGCGGCTCAAACTTCGGTTTCCAGCCTTATCTCCGGCTTGTTCCTGCTTTCGGAAAAACCCTTCGCCGTGGGGGATACGATTAAGGTCGAGGGCATCACGGGGGAAGTGCTTTCGGTGGACCTCCTTTCGGTAAAACTGCGGACCTTTGATAATCTCTTTGTCAGGATCCCCAACGAAACGATCATCAAAAGCAATCTGACCACCATTACCCGCTTTTCCATCCGCCGGCTGGATCTGGCTTTTTCCGTGGCCTACCGGGAAGATCTGGACAAGGTCCGGGACCTGTTGTTCCGTTTTGCATCTGAAAATCCCTATTGCCTGGAAAATCCCGCCCCCTTTTTTGGCATTGACGGGTTCGGCGATTCGGGGATTAACCTGCTTTTTAATCTGTGGTGTACAAAAAGCAATGTCTGGAATCTAAAAAATACGATGCTGGCGGCGATCAAGAAGGGCTTTGATGAAGCGGGGATTGAAATCCCCTGCCAAAAAATCGACATTACCCTTAAGGACAGATAAACGCGGACCCCGCAAAACAGGCGGAAGGAATTCCGGGGAGCTTATTCCCCTTCGCCCAGGACAGATTGAACCCGTTTTATCAATGCATCGGGAATAAAAGGTTTTACAATGTAGCCTTCCGCCTCGAAGGCCATGGCCTGATCGATAAACTGGGGATTAGCGTGGCTGGTAACAAAAATAACCGGAATGTTTTTTAATTCGGGGCTTTTTTTTAAAAGTCCGACAAATTCAAGCCCGGAAATCTCGGGCATTTCTATGTCCAGCAGGATAAGATCCGCCGTAAACTGTTTGAGCATTTCCAGCGCCAGGGCGGCGGATTTAGCCAGCCTAACGTCATATTCATGCTGGAGGATGGTTCTAATCGTGGTAAGGCTTACAGCCATATCGTCCACCACCAGGATTATCTTTTTAACACTTGTTTCTGCCATGGGGAGCAGTATACTATACCATAGAAGAGTTTGGCAAGCGGTATGCGGTATTACAGCACCAGAAACAAAAACCGGTCTTTTTCCTTTTCCGAAGCCGCCCTGGCCGGCCTGGCCCCGGAGGGGGGGCTTTTTATTCCGGAACATATCCCTGCCTACAGAGGGGCGGTAAAAAATTCCCTGGGTTCCATGTCCTTTCTGGAAATTGCCCGCGAAACCATCGCCCCCTATGTGGAGGGGGAAATATCCCTCCCGGTTCTGGAGGAAATCTGCGCCGGGGCCTTTTCCTTCAACGCCCCCCTGATACAGATCCGGTCCGGGGTTTCCGGCCCCCCCCTGGTTTTGGAGCTTTTCCACGGCCCCACCGCAGCCTTCAAAGACTTCGGCGCCCGTTTTATGGCAAGGACCTTTTCCTGGCTCCGCCGGGGCGAAGACAGGCCGCTCCATATCCTGGCGGCAACCTCCGGGGATACCGGCGGGGCCGTGGCGGACGGTTTTTACGGTGTCGAAGGCATTTCCGTTACGGTCCTCTACCCCAGGGGCAGGGTTTCCGGGCTGCAGGAAAGGCAAATTGCCGGCCTGGGGGGGAATATTTCCGCCCTGGCGGTGGAGGGCAGTTTCGATGATTGTCAGGCCCTGGTCAAGGCAGCCTTTAGGGACGGGGTTTTGCGGGAAAAGCTGATCCTTTCTTCTGCCAATTCCATCAACATATCCCGGCTTATTCCCCAGGGGATCTACTATGCCGCCGCCGCAGGAAAAGCTCTCACGGGCCGCTGGGATCCAGACGGTGAAGCTACGCCCCGGAACCTTAACGGGAAAGTATCCCGGAGCCCTCCGCCCTGGAGCGGGGATCCCCTTTCCGGGGGTCCGCGGCCTGTTACCTTCTGTGTGCCCAGCGGCAACTTCGGGAACCTGACCGCGGGACTTTACGCTATGGCCATGGGCGCCCCCATCGCAGGGTTTATCGCCGCCACCAATATCAACAAAACCGTACCGGATTATCTGGAAAGCGGCGAATACAAAATCCGTCCTTCCCGGGCTACCATCTCCAATGCCATGGATGTGGGGGCGCCAAGCAACTTTGAACGGATGGCGGCCCACTGGAACTACCGGGAACTTCAGGGGATGATCCGGGGAATCTCCGCTACCGATGAAGAAACCCGCAGCGCCATCGCCGGGGTATACCGGGATTATGGCTACTATCTGGATCCCCACGGGGCTGTGGGCTGGACTGCGGTACAGAAATTTGCCGCCGGAAACCGGAACGCCGGGAGCTTTATGCCAGGGTCCGCGGTGGTGCTGGCCACCGCCCATCCGGCAAAATTTGCCGAAACCGTAGAAGCCCTTACCGGTCCTGTTCCGGTTCCCGGATCAATACAAAAAACCCTGGAAAGGCATCCCCGGGCCCGGGCCATTCCAGCGGAACTTTCCGTACTGCGGGATTTTTTGCTGGAAGGTCCATGAAAGTTCCCGGGTTGTGTCTTTCCGTTCTCCCTCCCCTGGCGGCCCTGGTTTTGCTGGGCATGATCTTGGGGCTTCTTGCCGGCTGTTATACCCTTAAACAGGGAGCGGCCATGCTTGGGTACCTGGGCAGGGCGGTTCCTCTGGAAAAACTAGCCGCGGAGGATCAGGGGGGAACGGATGAAACCCGTGCCTTTGTGGAACGGATTCGGGATATACGCCGTTTTGCCCTGGAAGAGCTGGGTCTGCGGGAAAGCAAAAACTATACCCGGTATGTGGAAATAGACCGGGATTACCTGGCGGCGGTGGTATCCGCCTCCGCGGCGGATTCTTTTACCCGTCATGAATGGCATTTTCCGGTGGTGGGAACAGTACCTTACAAAGGTTTTTTTGATCCCCGGGACGCCCGGAAGGAAGCGGCCAGGCTCAGGGAGGCAGGACTGGATGTGTGGATCCGGGGGGTGGAAGCCTTCAGCACCCTGGGCTGGTTCAGGGATCCCCTCTACTCATACATGAAACATTACAGCGATTACCGGCTGGCGGATCTTCTGATTCATGAACTGCTCCATGCTACGGTATTTATCCGGGGTCAGGTTCAGTTTAATGAGCAGCTCGCCGAGTTTACGGGGACCCTGGGGGGCCGGCTGTATATAGAAAGCCGGTTTGGCCGGGATTCCCGGGAATACCGGGCCATAGACAACGAGGCCGCCGACGCCGCAGCCTTCCGCGTTTTTCTTGGAGAATTGAACGCCCGGCTGGAAGCGGTCTATGCCGATGCGGCCCTGGAACGGGAAGAAAAACTTGCGGCAAAAGCGGAGATCATTCAGGCCGGCCAGAAACGATTTGAGGCGGAATACGAAAGCCGGTTCCAGAGCGAAAACTACCGGGGATTTTCACAAATTCAGGTAAACAACGCGTACCTGGATCTTTACCGCCTTTATTACGGGGAAGACCGTTTTTTTGCGGATCTTTATAACGGCATGGCTGATTCCGGGCTGGCGGAAAAAAGCGGAGCGGGCAATACGGATCCGGAGATCTTCCGTCTCCGGGCCTTTATCGCCGCCGCCGCTTCCCTTAACGGTTCCGCCGCCGCCCGGCGGGATCCCCGGAGGGCTCTGCGCGCCGCCCTCGCCGGTTCATGATTTGCTCCGTCCCGCAGGGGGATCCGCCCAATAACTAATCCGGCTGACGGCGCCGCCGGTCCCTATAAAAAATCCGCAAAAAAATCACAAAAGCCCTAAAGCCTTTTCCCCAAAAACCGACACTTAAAATGAACTGGACTGCAAACCGTGCGCCCGTTGGGCCTCCACGGCTTAAAGTCCGGGTATCCTCACCCTTCCGGGGACGGCGGGTCGAGGGTTCAAGGCACGGGGAATTCCGCAAAGCGGAATTCCCGGAAAATCCACGGAGTTTTGTTCCGCAAAACTCCAAACACTTTACTGTCAGGCATTATCAGGACAGTAAAATGCATGCCGTCGAACATCAGGGAAACGGCATGTACCGGCATGGAGGCCGCGGCAGGAATTCCGTCACAGGGACGGGATACTGCCGAAAACTGCCAAAGGAGTGTATAGTATGATAATCAACCACAACCTCAGTGCAATGTTCGCCGACAGGACCCTTAAGGTTACCCAGGTAGCTCTGGATAAAAACCAGGAGAAGCTGGCGAGCGGCATGCGCATCAACCGCGCCGGCGATGATGCTTCTGGACTCGCTGTTTCCGAAAAGTTACGGAGCCAGATCCGCGGCCTGAATCAGGCGTCCACCAACGCCCAGAACGGTATTTCGTTCATCCAGGTTACGGAAGGTTACCTTCAGGAAACCCAGGACATCATGCAGCGCATGCGTGAACTTGCGGTACAGTCTTCCAACGGTATCTATACCGCGGAAGACCGGATGTACATCCAGGTAGAAATTTCCCAGCTCGTGGACGAAGTTGACCGGATTGCATCCCACGCCCAGTTCAACGGCATGAATCTGCTTACCGGACGGTTTGGCCGGCTTGTCGGCGAAAACGTGGTTACCGCTTCCATGTGGCTCCATATCGGCGCCAATATGGATCAGCGGGAACAGGTGTATATCGGCACCATGACTGCCAAAGCCCTTGGGGTCAGGAATGTCGGTGACGAATCCATTCTCTCGCTGTCCAGCCCGGACAGCGCCAACCGTGCCATTGGAACCCTGGACGAAGCGCTCAAAAGGATCAGCAAGCAAAGAGCGGATCTTGGCGCCTACCAAAACCGCCTGGAACACGCTGTACGCGGCCTGGACATCGGAGCCGAAAATATGCAGGCTTCCGAATCCCGCATCCGCGATACCAACATGGCCAACGAGACGGTGTCGTATACCACGCACCAGATCCTCAACCAGGCAGGTACCGCCATGCTCGCCCAGGCCAACCAAAAGGCGCAAACGGTTCTTCAGCTTCTGCAGTAGCGCCGGACGAATGCAGCGGCCGCCGGTTTCCAGAAAATCAGCCTTTGGCGGATTCCACGGGACTACGGCGGCCAAGGTTAAGCACCGGCTGCCGCAGAAGACGTACTCGGGAAGGCGCCGTTCCGGCCCAGGCCGGAACGGCTTCTTTGTTTATATTTGACTTGTTCGATAACCCGGGGGGTTATCTCACAGTCCTTGCAGTTTCTCGTCCTACAGACTGCGAAACGTGCGTTTTTTAGCGGAATTTGTTCAGAAACTGAGGTTTCTGAACAACTCTAATACAACAGTTCCGTTAACCGCCGCGCTATCGCCGTTATCGACTGCTTCTTCCCTTTCGTCATCGGCATAACTATAAACCGTTCCCGCCCGCGTCCTCACGGCACCTCTCAACCTGCCACCTCTTATAATTAGCCCCGCAAGGGGCTGACCTCACTGGCCCCGTCAGGCCAGTATACCAATCTTTCCCTCCAATTTATATCATACGCAATCACTCACGTAAAATCTAACCGAGAGGGCGGAAAAATCTCAAGTAAA
>JAITHE010000015.1 GCA_031280125.1 Treponema sp. | reverse complement strand
CGGGGAGGCTCCAGTTCCGCCAGCGCCTCGGGGAAGAGTTCCAGGCTCCGCCGGAGTATGCCCTTGATATGGGCGATGGTAACGCCGTAGTTGGTAAAGGGCGCGCCCTGGGCGGCGGCGCGGTCCCGGCGGTATTCCATTTCCTTTTCGTTGAGCATACAGGCCCCGCAGTGGAGGACCAGCGCGTAGGGGGAAAGGTCTTCGGGGAAGTCCCCGCCGGAGTGAAACACAAACTCCGGTTCCTTTCCGGTGTACTCCCTGATCCACCGGGGGAGTTTGACCGTGCCGATGTCGTCGCATTGGCGGTGGTGGGTACAACCTTCGCAGACGAGGATTTTCTGGTGGTCCCCGATGCCGTCGAGGGCCCGGACTCCCCGGACGGCGGGAAGGAGGAATCCCTTGAGCCGGGCAAAGAGGATGGAAAACGAAGTTAAGGGAATGTCCGGCGGGACAGCGGCGGATACCTGGTCAAAGGCCTGGCTGTCGGTAACCACCAGGGCGGGCTTTTTTCCCAGACACGCCAGGGTTTCCGCGAGGCCGTTTTCCTTGACCACCACGGCGGTTCCGTCCGCTTCCAGCGCGTCCCGGATCGTCTGCTGCTGGGGCAAAATCATCCGGCCCTTGGGGGCCGCGGAGTCGATGGGAGTAACGAGGACCACAAAATCGCCGGGACGCAGGAGGTCCCCCAGGATACGGAGTTTTGTTTCGCCCGATTGGGTAAGAACGGCGAGGCGTTCCTTGAGTTCCGCCACGCCCTCTCCTGTTTTGGCGCTGACAAAGAGTTCCCTGTCTGGGGAATCTGCGGGGCGTCGCGGGACAGGAACCAAATCGCATTTGTTCCGGGCGATGATAAAGGGGATGTGTTTTTCTTTGAGGAGGGAAAGGAGTTCCGCTTCGGCGATTTCCAGGACCGGTTCCGCCGCGTCGGTAACGAGGACGGCGGCGTCGGTTTTGTTAAGGATTTGCCGGGTTTTGAGGACCCGCTTTTCGCCCAGGCTGCCTGAGTCGTCGATGCCGGGGGTGTCGATGATGAGGACCGGCCCCAGGGGCAGGAGTTCCATGGATTTGAATACGGGGTCGGTGGTGGTGCCCTTGATTTCCGAAACCACCGCCAGGTCCTGACCGGTAACGGCGTTGACGAGGCTCGATTTGCCGGCGTTGCGGCGGCCAAAAAAGCCGATATGGACCCGGTTTGACCGGGGGGTGTCGTTCATGCCCATGCTTTAGTGTACCGGAAAAAGTGGAATGAGGTCAACGAATGGCACGAATGGACACGAAGAATTTTCTCCTGTTTTTAAACATAGGATATGCGAAAGATTGTGAAATTTCTGCAAATATAGAGACTGTTGCAAAAGTAACCGGCTTTTGCAACATCGAAGCTCTTGTCAAACTTTTCATCTTATGATATTCTTTGGATAAGGGATAAACATGGGATACGATTCGGTTGATACATTACAGAATTTACTCGCTTCAGAGGTATTTCATTACACGAATGACCGGAAAAAAGCCGCCGGCAGGGCGTTGGGAACATTCGTTGAATTAATCACCTATTATGTTATCAAAAATTGGAACCTGGAACATTATACCGCAATAGAACGTTCATTGCCGGAATTTGCCAATAATGAAATAACCCATAATGTCGAATTCACATTACATGGGAACAGGTTAATCGCAGATAGCAATTTTGATGAAAAAGATTTCCCTATAAGTTGTATAACAATAATAAAAAAGCATTTTGATAAAAATACTGTCATTTCAAAAAGCAGGATGATTATAGACAGAAACAAAGTAATAAAAAATGCGTTTGTCTTAACAACAAAAGAAAATTCATTTATCAGTGTTTTTGTAAATAGTCCAACCAATTCATATAGAATATGTGAATTGAGAAACAAACCTTTCGCAATGTTTGAATGTAAGCGTGTCGGCGTTGAAGAAGGAATGAAAAAAGGGCCGCAAACAATAGAAAAAGCAAAACAAGGTTCTTATGTTGCAAGGGCTGTTTCATCATTGCAGAGAATCAGGTATGATAATGGCTCGCTTGGCGGTATTCTTCAAAAAAATGACGGGACATTTATCATTAAGGATTATTACACGCTTCTTAATGAAATAATCAGTTCAGAAGATATTGAAGTATTAAATAATTTTATTCTTACTGTCGGCATTATAAGCAATCATGGAAATTGGTTTACTCAGGAAAATCAAAATAAAGAATTAAAAGTATTGGCGCAATCGTATGACTGGCTTGTGTTTCTTACCGATAAAGGCATTGGTGAATTTATTACCGATCTGCTTATTAAACCGAAAAAAGAAAACAAACCTGTAAAAGAGGCATTTGAGAAAAGTTATAATGAATATAAAAAAGGAAATATATTTACAAAAGTAAAAATAGGCTATAATGCCGATATTGCATTAACAAACTATTTTAAACAAAATAAAGAAAAAATAAATTCATGGTTTAACATAATAACACCAAAAGACAAAAGTTTGAAAGAATTAGAAAATGAGCTAGTTCTTCTTTCAAGGAAAAACTGGTATGCGCCGGTGACGGCGCAAGGTATCTAAAATGAGCGCGGGAAGAAAAGTAAATACATTGACTCAGCATTGGTGTACTCCGCACAAATATGTAAATGCGGTTAAGGAAATGTTTGATACTATTGAATTAGACCCTTGTTCCAATAAATATTCTATTGTGAACGCAAGCGTTGAATATATGCTGCCAAAAAATGATGGATTATCATTTGAATGGAACTTTAGAACTATTTATGTTAATCCGCCGTATGGCGCCGATCGAATAAGAGGGACAACAATCAAGAATTGGCTTAGAAAATGCGCTGAATCACACAGGAAATATAATTCAGAAATTCTAGCCCTTATCCCTGTAGCAACTAATACCGCTCATTGGAAACAGTATATTTTTGGGGACGCAACGGCAATATGTTTTCTTTATGACACCCGGTTAAAATTTATTATTGACGGCGATGACGATAATAAGGGCGCGCCAATGGCTTGTTCTATGGTTTATTGGGGTAATAATTTCAGGCGATTTCAGTCTATATTTTTAAAGTTTGGAGCGGTTATAGATATAGCAAATTTAATTGGCAAAAGAATAGGCAAAGAAGATAAAGAAAATGCTCTTTTTCAAGAATATGAATTTGTTGTAGCACAATCCTTCGCATAACAGGCTTGTATGCGCCAATCTGATATCGTTCTTAACCGACTGATGCATAAATATCGCGCCCGCGGTAGCGGGCTTGTATTACTTAGCGGGCGCTCCATTCCACTTCATCGCTTTCGCCCCCCGCGCTTACCCGCAGGGTGTGGACGCCAGGCCGGTAGGGCAGAAAAAACACGAAGGGCCGGGTTACGGTAAAGGTTTCGCCGCCGTATTCCACGGTAAGTTCGTCCTCCGCGCCGCCGATGACTTCCACGGGGATGCTGCCGCCCCCTCCGGCGGGGAGGAAGAATACAGAGCCGTTCCGGGGGCTCGAGATTTCCAGGGGGCCGGCGGAATAGTCCAGTTCCCCTTCCCGGGGGAGGGACAAAAACCAGCCCTGATACTCCGGGGGATAGATCACCCTGGACGCGCTGCCGTGCCAGGTACAGGGCGCGCCGTTCCAGTCCAGGGTCTGGTATTCTTCTATTACCGAGGGACAGGCGGCGGAAGGGGTCATCCCCGAAAGGGCGCAGACCGGAACCCGCCGCCACTTCTCCGGTTCACGGAAGGCCCCTTCCTGTCTGCCTGGAACGGCGGCCCTCCGTTCCGAAAGGCCCGGCATGGCCCCCCGCTCCGTAACGCCCTGGAGGCGGAGGAGGAGGGAGCGGACCACCGCCGCGGGGAGGGAACTGCCCGTACGGCCCATGACGGTTTCGCCGGAAAAATTGCCCATCCATACCGCGGCGGTATACCGGGAGGTGGCTCCCAGGGCGGCGATGCTCTGGTACTGGTTGGCGGTGCCGGTTTTGAATATCGCCGGAAAGGGGGTTTCAAAACCCCGTCCCGCCCCAAAGCCAAGCCGCCGGGCCCGCCGGTCCGACAGGATCGAACAGATGATCCGGGCGGTATCGGCGCTCATCACCCGGTCTTTTTCGGCGTTTCTGCCGGTGGCGGCGTTTTTTTCGGCGGGACCGCTGCCGGAGGCGGCGTCGTCCGCCCGGTCAAAGCGGAGCGAAAGCGGGAGGCCGTCCCGGGGGAATACGCTAAAGGCCGCCGCCAGTTCCACGAGGCTTACCGGGACGTTTCCCAGGGCCAGCCCGAGGCCGGCCTCTTCCATTTCTTCGCTGTCCGGGGTAAAGCCCAGTTCGGAAAGGAACCCGGCATAGTTCCGCACCCCCAGGCGGTAGAGCAGGTCCACCGCGGGAATGTTGAGGCTCGAGGCCAGGGCGGTACGGAACAGCACGGGGCCGTTAAAACGGTTGTTGAAATTCCGGGGAATGTACACTTCGGCCCCGCCGTAACTGGAGGGAATATCCGCCAGTACGTCCGCGGGTCCGCGGCCTTTTTCCAGGGCCAGGGCGTAGAGAAAGGGTTTCATGGCGCTGCCCATTTGACCCCGGACCAGTACGCCGTCGATGCCGCTCCCCTCGCCGGAAGCGGAAGCCCCCGCCCAGGCGATAACTTCGCCGGTTCGGTGATCGATGACCACCGCCGCCCCGTTGCTGAGCCGGGAAGCGGCGTGGCGGCGGAGATTGGAAGCCAAAAGCTCTTCCGCCAGGCGCTGTATATCCGGGTCCGCCGCCAGGGTATAATCGGCGGGGCTTACCGGCCCGGCCCGGCCCGCCCGGCGGCCCGGCCCTCGGACCCCGAAGTCCGGCGCTTTTTTTACCCCCTCCGCCGGCAGGGACTGGACATGGCGGACCAGGTAGGGCATGGCGTTGGGATACCGGAAACGCCGGGGCCGCACGCTTTCCCAGTCGTCCCCGGTTAACGAAGCATAGTGGGGAAAGGCCGCCGCCCGGAGGGGATCCCGGGCGAACCGGGCCGCCAGGGTCCGGGCGGCTTCCACGCAGGCCGCTTTTTCCGAAAGGGGATTATAGGCCGCGGGCCGGCGGGGAATGACCGCGAGGCAAAAGGTTTCGGCGGGGCTTAAAAAGGAAACTTCGGCGGAAAAAAAATTCCGGGCCGCCGAAGCGATCCCTTCGGTTTGAAAACCGAAGGGAATGGAATTGAGGTAAAGGGAAAGAATCTCCCCCTTGGAAAACCGGGCTTCCAGTCTGAGGGCGTTAAGGGCTTCGGCGGCCTTGGCGGCCAGGCCCCGGCGGGGGGAGCCGGCGGCGGCTTTGGCGGCGGGGGACCCCGGCCCGGTCCCGCCGGCGGGGGCGGAAGCGGCGATGATTCGGGCAAGCTGCATGGTGATGGTGGACGCGCCGCTGACCCGCCGGCCCCCCCGGATGTTTTGATACGCCGCCCGGAGGACCGACAAAGGATCGATGCCGGGGTGGCCGTAAAACCGTTCGTCCTCGGCGCAGAGAAAGACCGCCTCTAGCGCCGGGGGAAGGCTCTCCGGATCCGCGTATTCCCGGCGGAGGCCCTCGTCCAGGGGGACGATCTGTACAAGGTTTCCCCAGCGGTCGTAAAACCGGGTGCTGTGGGGCCGTTCCAGAAAGGTCCGTAAATCACCGTAGGGTGAAAAACGGAAGAGGCCGTAAAGGACAAGAAAAAAAGCCGCCGCCAAAACCGGGGGGAAGAAAAGAAGACGCTTCTTTTCTTCCCCTGGAAAACCCGAAAAGATACGGGCCGCAAGGCGGCGGAGCCTACTCAATGGTATAGAGGAGCCCCCGGCCGCGGCCAAAAATTTCACCCTCGTACATGCACTCCGCCTGGACCGGCGGCGTGGGGTACACCCCCCGGCGGGAACAACGGAAGAGGAAACTCACCGTCGCTTCGCCCTTGGAAAAATAATCCCAGAAGTAACGGATCTCGTTGTCCATGATCACCATGCTGCTGGGCCACCGGGGATCCTCCCATTCGTCCCATTCATTCCATTCCCCTTCGTCTTCGGCGGTGTTTTGGTTCTCCATAAACCGGGGGGTGGTTACAAAGGTTCCGTCCAGAATTTCCGCCCCCGAGGGAACCGG
>JAITHE010000115.1 GCA_031280125.1 Treponema sp. | reverse complement strand
GATTATGTACTGGAAGCCGTAGGTTCGGCAAAAACCTATGAACTGGCCTTTAAAATGCTCCGCAGGGGAGGAAAACTCGAAGCGTTTGGAATTTGCGGCGATGAGGATTACGCTTCATTGCGTCCGGTTGAATTCGTATTGCAGGAAAAAAAGGTAAGCGGCAGCTGCGCCGGCATCGGCAACAACTGGCAGCAGGCAATTACCCTCCTGCACTACAAAAGGCTTGATCCTGTTCCGCTGATTTCGATGGTGGTACCCCTGGAAGAAACCGAAACCGCCCTGAAAGAATTAAAGGAAAACAAAAAACTGATAAAGGTATTGGTTAGCCCCGAACTATCCGAACGCGAAGTCTTGACATAACTGAACCTGTCCCCGTGCAATTCAAAAGATTGTACGGGCGGCCAATTTTCTTTTATACAGGAGCATGCTTCTTTTACTGTATTTTATTACAGCATAAGGAATTAGTCAATATCTTTCCATCAGTTTATGTTTCTTTATATCAGTTCCCCGCCTTGTTCCGTATGCGCCGGGGCGGTTACTTTTTTCGCTTTTCAATCCATGTTTCCAATTTGGATGGCATGAACCGCACCGCCCGGCGTACCTTGTGAAAGGGGATTCCCATTTTATTACGTAGCGGTATATGGTCTGCCCGGTCATGCACATTTTGTGCGCGACATCGCGGACCGTTAATAAGTCTTCCATGTCCAGCCTCTGTTTTAATGAGTTGTTGTAATACTGTCAAAGCAGAATGGAAATGGAAAAAGAAACAAAGAATCCCCCGCACGAAACAAAGTGGGAAATTGTTCGAAGGAGTATATACACTAGATTAAAAGTTTGTAAACCGCTATACTGTCCCCGTGTGGAAGAATATCTACCGGCCCGGTGCGAAAGCGGGCCATTTTCTATACGCTCTTGCCCTGAGCGGAATCGGCTACGGCCTTTACCGGGGGATCCAGGACAATTACCTGGCGGAGGTGTTCCGCATTTCCCGTTTTGAACGGGGACTGGTTGAATTCTGCCGGGAAGTGCCGGGACTGCTGGTTATTCTTATCCTGGCCGGCATGTACCGTTTTTCGGAAAGCAGGATCTTCAAGATCGGCAGCGCCGTGATGCTGGCGGGCCTTCTGGGGCTTTTCTCCGGCGCGGCGGGCCCCTGGCTTTCGGCAAAGGTCCAGATGATCCTCTTTATGGTGATCTACAGCGCAGGGGAGCATATTGTCATGCCGGTTAAATCCACCATCCCCCTGGAGCTGGCCCGGCAGGGACAGGGGGGCGCGTCCCTGGGGCTTTCGGGGGCGTTAAGCCATCTGGGACACATTACCGGGTACGCCATGGTAACGGTCCTGTTTTTTATCTTTGCCCGGACCGGATTCGGCGGTACTCCCCGTTTCAAGGCGGTTTTTGCCGCCGCCGCCGTCCTTACGGGGGCAGCGGCAGCGGTTGCCCTGGGCATGGGGGAAACCAAGGGCAAAAAACCCCGGCGGCGGTTTTACTTCCACCGGAAATTTTCCAAATACTACATGCTCGAAATTTTTTACGGCGCCCGGAAGCAAATTTTTCTTACCTTTGCCCCCTATGTGCTTATCCTCCACTACGGAGCGGACACTTCCATTATTTCCCTGCTTATGGGGATCTGCGCCCTCTGCGGTTTTGCCGTGAGCCCCTTTCTGGGAAAGCTCATCGACCGGGCGGGGTACAAGGCAGTCATGGTAGGGGATACCCTGCTCCTTGTTTTGGTCTGCCTGTTTTACGGTTTCGCCCACCGGATCTTTCCCCCCGCCGCTGCCTACACCGTGGTCTGCGTAAACTATGTCCTGGATTCGATCATTTCCCTGGCAAGCATGGCCAGTAACGTCTATGTAAAGGATCTCGCGGAAAGCCAGGAAGAGCTTACCGCCACGGTCTCCACGGGCATTTCGGTAAACCACCTGATCAGCATCCTAATCGCCCTTTCGGGGGGCTGGCTGTGGGAAAAAACCGGCATTGAGGTTCTTTTTTCCCTTTCGGCCCTTCTGGGAATCGTAAACAGCCTCTATGCGGCAACAATAAAAGTAAAAGGAGGGAAGCGCCATGAAAATAGTGATCCTCGACGGCTATGCCCTTAACCCCGGCGATTTAAGCTGGGAGGGGTTTGAAACCATGGGAGATCTGATCGTCTATGACAGAACCGGACCAGAGGAAAGGGCGGAACGCATTGGCGGTGCGGAAATCGTTCTTACCAACAAGACTCCCCTGGATGCCGGGGTCCTCGGCGCGTGTTCTTCCATAAAATACATCGGCGTTCTGGCCACGGGGTACAATGTGGTGGATACCGCCGCCGCGGAAGCCAGGGGAATCGCTGTTACCAACGTACCCGGCTACTCCACCCCTTCGGTGGCCCAGACGGTGTTTGCCCTGCTGCTGGAGATCTGCCTGCATCCGGGGGCCCACAGCGAAGCGGTCCGGGCCGGCCGCTGGATCGCCAGCAGGGATTACTGTTTCTGGGATTACCCCCTGCTGGAACTGGCGGGAAAAACCTTCGGCATCCTGGGGCTGGGATCCATCGGCAAGGCGGCGGCCCGGATTGCCCGGGCCTTTGGGATGGAAGTAATTGCCCATTCCCGCAGTCAAACCGCCGAAGGCGGGGAATACGCCGCCTACGTAAGCCTGGAGGAACTTTTTGCCCAGTCCGATGTCATTTCCCTCCATTGTCCGGCCTTTCCGGAAACCGGGGGGATCATCAACCGGGATACCATTGCCCGCATGAAGGACGGGGTGATTCTCATCAACACCGCCAGGGGATCCCTGATCAAGGAACAGGATCTGACCGACGCCCTTAATACGGGCAAAGTCTACGCCGCGGGGCTGGACGTAATTTCAGAAGAACCCATGCGGCCCGGCAATCCCCTCTTGGGGGCTAAGAACTGTATCTTTACCCCCCATATCGCCTGGGCGTCAAAAGAAAGCAGAAAGCGGCTCTTGGATGCAGCGGTGGAAAACCTCAAGGGATTCCTCCAGGGAAGGCCCGTCAACCTGGTCAACTCCGTACCAGCCCCTCCAGGGTCATGTAAATCCAGGGAATAAATACCGCAGGAACAAGGTTGGCCACCCGGATCTTCCCGGCCTTTCCGGCGGAAACAAAGTTGAACCCTATGGCCGCCACCAGGAGGTTTCCCACCGCGGACATTTCGTTGATGATCGCCGGGGAAAGGGAATCCTTTACCGTCATGGAAAGAAGGGCGATGCCTCCCTGGTAGATCAGCACCGTCAGGGCGGAAAAGGCTGTCCCTATTCCCAGGGAGGCGCCGAAGATAAGGGAAATGGAACCGTCCAGAATGGACTTGGCATAGAGGGTCCCGTGGTTCCCCGTTAACCCTGACTGCATGGAACCCACCAGGGCCATGGATCCGGTACAGAAAAGGATACTGGCGGAAACAAAGCCCCCGGCAAAACCCCTTCCCCTGGGAGAGGCGGATTTCCTCCTGCCCAGGGAGCCCAGCTTTCTTTCCGCCCAGATCCCCAGCCGGTTCATCCGGCGGTCAATGTCGATGAACTCCCCCAAAAGGGCCCCCGCCACAAGGCTCATGATGAGGAGCAGCGTCCGCCGGTTATCCAGGGCCCCCCGGATCCCCAGGTAAACAACGGCAAGGCCTATCCCCTTTTTCAGGGTTTCCTCAAACCGTTTCGGAATTCCCCGGATAACAAAACAGCCCAGGAGCGAGCAGATTAGCACCGTGAGGGCGTTTACCACAGGTCCCAACATTCCCCTTGCGTGTCCTTTGTCAAAAAAAGTATACTCCACTATGCGTAAAAAGAACCGGAAGGACAAGGGGGATGGCTGATCTTCCCTCCCCGGGGTGGACGGCCCTCAGGGTGTTTACCCATCCCCGGCTGGCGCTCCGGGGCTTCCAGTGCGTGGGAACGATCCTGGGAAAATTCTTTTTTTTCCAGTTCCGGTCGGTCCTCTTTTCCGGCGCTCCCCCCATATCCCGGGCGGATCATGCCCTGGATGAACATATTCCCTTTAACCCCCGGTTTGTCCGGATTTACCTGGACTTTACGGCTTTCTGGATCCGCATCGCGGGTTTTCTCTGCCTTCGCTACGGGAAAAGGGGGATTGCGCTGGCGGAGGAATTTATCGGTTCCGTTACGGCGCTTTACCGCGCCGCCTTTAGGGTATACCGGAAAAACCTTTCCACCACCAATAGGCCGAAGTACAAACGGGGATTTTCCTTTCGGCTTATTCACGCCCTGGATCCCCACCTTATGTGCATCCCCAGCCTCCACGTGATGATCGTACTCCACGGATACTCCAAATTCCGCGCCTACGCAAAGGCCATGGGAGAGGCGGAACTTCTGCAGCCCTTGGCGGACAGGATTTTCCGGGGGGCCCTGACCATTATCGAAGCGGTGCTGTACGTTAAACAGCACAGCGTCAACTGTGTTGCCGCCGCCATGTACGCCCTGGGACGTTTCACCCCTCCCTGCTTTACCGAAGGGGATGCGGAAACCTTCACGGCATGCCTCTTTGGAGAAGAAGATGTGCCCGCCGAATACGCCCCCTTTTACGGCCCTCCCCTGGTGGAGAAGGAAAATATTCCTCCGCTGCGGGAATATATCCTTGGCCTGTACCGGCGTTTTGGTGACTCCGCCGGGGAAGACTGGACGGCGCCGCTCCTTGATTTTTTGGGGAACCTGCCCCGGCGCGTTCCATCCCGGGGACGTCCTTAAAAACCGGCGCGGATCCCGGGAACGCCCCCGGTCCGGAGATTGCAATTTCCGGTACATTTGATTATGCTTTATCTTAGGGAAAGATATGATGGACAGTAAAAACGTAGCGTCCCGGGTCATAGAAACCGGCGGCAGGGAAGCCACCGTACTGGAAAACGAAAACATACGGGTGATGATCGATGACGACGGCGGTATGGTTCCCGAATGTTCCGGGAGCCGGAACGGTGATTGGATCAACGCCCACTGGATGCCCTGGTTCCGTTCCAACAGCGGCAGTCCCTACAACGACGCTGAACACGGTTCTTTCTGGAAGGCAAAACTCCTCTACCATATCGCCGGAAATTTTCCCTGTATTCCCAACTTCGGCCCCGGCCACATCCTTAACGGCGTTACCATGCCCCCCCACGGCTGGACCGCCAACCAGCAATGGCGCTACCTAAACAGCGGCAGGGATGAAAATTCGGGGGCAGCCTGGGCTCTTTCGTCCATGGAAAGCCCCGAAAGGGAATTTCCCCTTTCCTTCAGCAAAATAGACGCCCTCCTTCCGGGACAGGCGGTACACTATACCAGCATCCGGGTACGGAACAGGGGCGCCGCAGACAGAGAGATCTGCGCTGCCTGGCATAACACGCTGGGTTCCCCCTTCCTCCACGAAGGCTGCCGTATCTCCGGCGCCGCCAGAAACTGGATGACTCCGCCGCCGGGGGGCGAATTCGACACCACCACCAGGCTGGCCCTGGGGGCGGAATTTGAGGGCCTCAACCAGGCGCCCCTCCTGCGGGGCGGAAGGGCGGATATTTCTCTTGTTTCCGCCCCCCTGGGATTTACGGATTTTGTTTCCGGTGCCATACCCTCCAGCGCCGCCTTAACCTGGCTTGCGGCGATCAACCCGGTCCTTAAAATGATCTACCTCTCCTTTAGCCCCGGCCCGGCCTCCGCCGGGGAAGAGGACATTATCCTTTATTTTAACAACCTGTGGATGCAGTACGGGGGACGGCCCTTTACCCCCTGGGCGCCCTACGAAGGGGGTCCCGATTTGACCTACTGCCTGGGGCTGGAAAATGCCGTTTCCGCCTATGCCTACGGCCTGGAATTTGCCCGGGAAACCCAGAAGCTTCTGGGAAATCCCGTTACCGTAACCATCCCCGCCATGGGGCAGAAAACCCTCCGCAGCGGCGTCCTCTACGCTCCCTACAGGGGAACCGCCCTGGACGGGGGAATCGGCATCGTCCACGGAGAAGACGCCCGCCTGGTCTGCAGCGGAAAAGAAATGGCCTTTTTTGCGGCGGATCCTTCCTTTAAAACGCTAAAAGATCTGGAAAGCCGCCACGTATAAACCCCCGCCCGGAGCGGCCTACACTGGAGCGGCCGCGGCGGCAAAGCTTTCCCACAGATTGTCCATACGGGGAGGATCCGCAGCGATCCGCAGAAGCCTTTCGGGCGATGAGGGATCGGGAAACCGCAGCGACCGGGCGTGGAGACGAATGCCGCCGTTTTTTTCGCCGCGCTTCGCGCCGTACTTCAAATCCCCCTTGATGTGGATCCCCAGGGCGGCAAGCTGGGCGCGAATCTGGTGGCGTCTCCCCGTAACCAGATCTATTTCCAGAAAACCGCAGGTCTTTCCCAAACCCAGAATCCGGTAGCGGAGCAGCGCCTCCCTGCCCCGGCTTCCGGCCCCGTCCAGGGCGGCGCTTTTGTTCAGCCCCGCGTTGATCCTAATTCTGTGGCGGAGTTCCCCCCGGGGGGGAAGGCGGAAAAATTCCCGGGAAAGCTCCGCCGCCGCCCAGTATATTTTTTCCACCCCCGCGGCGCCGGTCCGGGAAAAGGCGGAGCCCAGGAAAGCCGCCGTTCCGGGGGTTCTGGCAAAGAGAACGCAGCCGGTAACGGGAACATCCAGCCGGTGTACCGCCGCCGGGGCGTATGTTCCGGCGCAGCCGAAACGTTCCCGCAAAAGAGCGGGGAGATCCGTCATTCCCCTGCCGGCCCCTTCCACGGCCTCCCCGGCCAGCTTGTTCACCGCGATCACGCCGCCATTTATCAGGAGGATACGGTCTTCCAGGGCTGTCCGCATGGGATCCTTATACCATAAAAAATCGCCCTGTGGTATCCTTAAGGGGAGGCTCCCTTGTCCCTGAACTGGAAAGAAATCAACCTGGTCCTCGAAGAACTAGCCCTGGAGGGCGCGCACATTCAGGGGATCCGCCAAAGCGCCTACGACATTCTGGCATTCCAGATTTACGGCCCCGCCGCCCCGGGCGGAGCGGGTTCCCGGCTTATCCTGGTTTCCCTAAGCCCCCTGGCCTGCAGAATCCACGAAACCTTCCGGGCTGCGCCGAAAAGCGGAAAACCCCTGCGCTTTGCGGAACTGCTTAAGTCCCGGATTCTAAACAGCCGTATAGAAGAGGCGATCCAGCTTGGGGATAACCGCATCATCCGCCTTGGCCTGAGGCGGGGCGAAAGCCGTTTCCGCCTCTACATACGGCTTTGGTCCAACGCCGCTAACGTAATCCTCACCGATGAAGAGGGAAGGATCCTGGATGCCATGAAGAGGCTGCCCAAACGGGGAGAAATTTCAGGGGGGGTCTACTGTCCGGAAGAAGAGTTTTCCCAGACCGGAAAGGCGGCCGGAACGGCTGGGGAAGGGGCGAATCTCCCAGGCGGGCCGGCTTTTTCCGGCAGGCAAGGCAGGGAATATGCCCTCCGGGAACTCCCCGGAGAGGGATCCTTCAACAGCCGGGTGGACAGGTGGTATGCGGAACACGGGGGAAAGCTTTCCCTGGGGGAACTGCGGGAAGAAGTCAGGCGGAACGTAGGGGGGAACCGGGAGCGGCTGGAGGCCGCCCTCCGGCGGCTCCGGGAAAAGGAGAAAGATTACGCCGGAGCGGAACGGTTCAGGGAATACGGGGACCTGATCCTTGCCTGCCTTCCCCCGGAGGGATCCTCCTGGCTGGAATCAGATTCCCTGCACATTGAACTGGATCCGGGGAAGAATTTTGTAAAAAACGCCGAAGCCTATTACGGAAAATACCGCAGGGCCAAAAGCGGCCTTGGGGAAATACGGGAAGAAATCGCCGCCGGCGAAAAGGAACTTCTGGCGCTGGATGAGATGGAACGGCGTCTTTTGGAGGAAAACAATCCGCTGCGCCTTGAGGGGCTGCTAAAAAAAATAAGGGGAAAGATCCCCCAGGAGGGGAGCGGCCCGGGAAAACGCCGGAGGCCGGAAAAAAAGATTCCCCGCGGTTTGACCTTTGCCGACGGAGACTGGCTTATCCTGGTGGGCCGGAACGCCAGGGAAAACGACGATCTCCTCCGCCGCCATGTCCGGGGAAACGATCTGTGGCTCCACGTGCGGGACCGCGCCGGTTCCTATGTGTTTATAAGGAACAGACCCGGTAAAACCGTACCCCTGGAAATTCTGCTGGACGCGGGAAACCTGGCCCTGTTTTATTCCGGAGGACGAAACGAGGGCCGGGGGGATCTGTACTACACCCAGGTAAAGTACCTTAGGCGGGCCAGGGGCGGAGCCAGGGGGCTGGTGATCCCCACCCAGGAAAAAAACCTTTCCATCACCCTGGACAAGGGGAGGCTTAAAAGACTAGAAACGGCCCGGATCCAAAACGCCGGAAAGGACGGATAAACCCCCTATTCGGAGGCCGCCAGAATCCGCCCGCCGTACAGTTCCTTGGGATACACCGTAAGGGCCAGCTTTTTTTCAATCCCCGCCAGCCGCCGCAGTTCCTCCTCGTCGCCGATGGTAACCATAATTCCCCGCCTGCCCGCCCTGCCGGTCCGGCCCGCCCGGTGCAGGTAGGCTTCCGCCTCCGGTACGTCCAGGGCTACCACATGGGTCAATCCTTCAAAATCAAGGCCCCGGCAGGCCAGATCGCTGGCAACCAGGATACGGAGATCTCCCCGGCGGAAACCGTCCAAAGCGGCCTTCCTGGCCCGTTTATCCATATCCCCCTGGATTCCCCCGGCGGGAAGATGACGGCGCTGAAGACGGGATACGATGTTTCCCACCTGTCCCGCCCGGCTGGTAAAGACCAGAACCTTTCCCGGCTTTGCCGCCGCCAGGAAGGAACGGAGGCGGTCTACTTTTTCCCGGCCTTCGGAAAAAAAAGCCCAGTGTTCTATCTTCTTTTCCAAAACAGATCCCGCCCTCTCTTCTCCAGCCTTTCCCCCCAGGAAGGGAAGGAGCCGCCGCATACTCGCTGCGGAAAGGGTGGCGGAACAGGCGGCGCTTTGCCTTTCCGGGGGAAGGAAACGGATCAGGGCCTCCGTTTCTTCCCGCAGTTCCTCCGACACCAGCCGGTCCCCCTCGTCCAGTACCAGGGCGGCGATTGCACCCAGGCGGAGTTTCCCCATCCGGGCCAAAAGCAGGAGCCGCCCGGGATTCCCCACGATCACCCCCGGTCTTTCCCTTTTCAGCGTCCCTATCTGCCTGCCCGTATTGGCGGAACCGATAAGAAGGGCCGCCGCCGTTTCCGGAATCCTTCCCCGGAGGAGAAAATCCGCCTCGGCCTTGATCTGGGAACAGAGTTCATAGGTGGGGGCACAGAGAAGAATCCGGGGGGCGTTTCCGCCGGATTTAACCCCAGAACCTCTGTCCGCGGCAATTCCGCCGGGGTTCTTCGCAGGATCCTCCGGAGAGTCCGGTCCGGAAATTCCCGGTCCGGCCAAAAAACGCTGAAACAGGGGAACCAGGTAGGCAAAGGTTTTTCCCGTCCCTGGAGCGGAAGAAAAGAAAAGATTTTCTCCCGCCAGAAGCCGGGGAATCACCCGGCGCTGGATCTCCGTGGGAACCTCCGCGCCCCGTTCCAAAAGCCGGGTACGGAAAAAAGGCTCCGTTCCCAGACTTTCAAAACCTCCCGCCGGATTCCCCTCCGGCAGCCTACCGGGCATACTCTTCATAGCAGGCAAGCATGGAGTCCACAAAACGGTCCACGGAAAAGTTCCGGGAGATCTCCTCCGACCGCTTCCCCATCCGCTGCCGGAGGGAGGGATCCTCAAGAATTTCCAGGGCCCTGGACCAAAGCGTCCTGTCTTCCTCCACCGCCCAGCCGTTTTCGCCGTTCAGCACCATGCCTGCGATGCTCACATCCTCCACGGCCACCAGGGGAAGTCCCGAGGCCATGGCTTCGATAAAGGTGATGGGATGAACCTCGCTGTGGGAGGCGCTCATAAAAAGATCCGCCGCGGCGTAGACCTGTTTGATCTCATCGGGCCACCGAAGGTAGCCGGTAAATACCACCGATTCGGAAATGCCCAGACTGTAGCCGTGATCCTGCAGGACCCGCCGGTCCGGCCCATCCCCGGCAAGGACCAGCTTGACCTGTTTCCTCCGGCGGAGGATTTCCCGGAAATTATCCAGCAAAACGGACACGTTTTTTTCCATCCCCAGCCTGCCTACAAATACGATCACATCATCCCCGGGCCTTATTCTGTAGCGTTCCCGCAGGAGGCTCCCCTGCCGGCGCAGTTCTCCGGAACGGTCGTAAAAGGCGGAAAGGTCGATGCCGTTGGGGATGATCCGCACCGGCTTCTGGTATTTTATTTCCGCCAGGTACCCGGCGATTTTACGGGAAGGGGCCACCACGCAGCGCTGGCTGCGGAAGATGTGCCTGAAATAGGCAGGCAGATTCAGCAGCTTCAAGGGGGGCACATAGTAAAGGTAATCCGGATAATAAGTATGGAAGGTATGGATCGAGGGGATGCCGAGTTTCCTGCTGACCCGGCGGGAAGCCAGGTAGAGGCTGAATTCCGAATGGGTATGGATAATGTCAAGATTCAGGGGCCTGACCATGTGGAGGATCTGCCGGTCCAGAAAAACGCCTATCCGGTGCTGGGGTTCCGCGGGAAACTGTATGGAGGGAATCCGGAAAACCCCCTCCTCTTCCACCGCCTTGGGATGCTTAACGGTAAATACATAAACCCGGCAGCCTCTTTTTTCAAGCTCGGTTTTTAATGTCCTTACCACCGTAACAACCCCGTTTATTTGGGGAGTATAACAATCACTGAAGATCCCGATGTTCATACTACAATAATACCGCGCTGGACTAAATTCTCCAATCCTGGTACATTCATGCCACTATGGTGCGGATCGGCGTTCTTTTTCTCGCGGCATTTTTTGCCCTGATGACCGGGGTTGGGATCTGGGGGATGAAGAAAACCAAGACCCTGGGAGATTTTTTTCTGGGGGGCAGAACCCTGGGTCCCTGGGTTTCGGCGGCGGCCTACGGCGCTTCCTATTTTTCCGCGGTGATCTTTATCGGCTTCGCAGGAACCCAGGGCTGGCAGTTCGGCCTTTCTTCCCTGTGGATTGCCCTGGGGAACGCCCTTGTGGGCGCAGGGGCGGCCTGGCTTGTACTGGCCCGCCGTACCCGGCGGATGACGCAAAACCTGGACGCCATGACCATGCCGGAATTTCTCCAGGAACGGTACGGTGCAAAACACCTAAAACCCCTGGCGGCGTCGGTGATCTTCTTTTTCCTTCTTCCCTATTCGGCCAGCGTTTTCAAGGGTCTGGGGCATCTGTTTGAGGCGGTCTTCGGCATTCCCTACGGCATAGCCCTGCTGGTGATGATTGCCTTTACCGGGGTGTACCTGATTCTGGGGGGCTACTTCGCCATCGCCGTAACCGACTTTATCCAGGGAATTATTATGTTTGCCGGAGCGGCGGTGATGGTTCTGGTCATCTCCGGCAAAGGGGGCGGGCTGGTGGAGATATTCGGCAAAACGGCGGAAGCCTACGCCCTCCACATTCCTCCGGAAAAAAGACCGCCGTTCCTTACCGTGGCAAGCCTCGTGTTCATGACAAGCTTCGGTACCTGGGGGCTTCCCCAGATGACCCAAAAATTTTATGCCATCAGGAACGGGCGGGTTATCCCCAGGGCCGCCGCCGTTACCACGGTTTTTGCCCTGGTGATAGGTTTTTCCGCCTATGCCACCGGAGCATTCAGCCATGTGTTTTTTACCCCCGAAACGGTTCCCCAGCGGGCCCTTCCCGGCGGAGGGAGCCAAATTCTCTACGACCAGATTATCCCCGCCCTCCTTACGGGGCAGCTCACGGGCGGCCTCCGGTATCTTCTAGCCCTGATTCTGCTTCTGGTGCTTTCGGCTTCCATGTCTACCCTGTCAAGCCTGGTGCTGGTATCTTCTTCCTCGGTGGCCATCGATCTGTCCCCTTCACGGGTGGATGCAAAAACAGGCAAGGACCGGTCCGTGGCGATGATGCGCTTCCTTTCGGCGGTCTTTATCGTTATTTCCTACTTTATTTCCCGGTTCCAGTTGAACTTTATCGTTTACCTCATGTCCCTTTCCTGGGGGGTTGTGTCCGGCGCTTTTGCCGCCCCCTATATTCTGGGTCTCTACAGCAGGCGGATCACCAAGGCCGCCGCCTATGCGGGAATGATCACGGGGATCCTCACCATGATCACCCTCTTTTTTATTTTGGGATCCTCCCGGTCCCCCCTGGCGGCGTCCATATCGATTATCCTCCCCTTTGCCGTGGCCGCCGCGGTTTCCGCCCTTACCCGGCCGCCGGAAAAGGCGATCCTTGACCGGGCCTTCGCGGAAACAGGATCATGAGCGGCCCCCGGACCCTGCTGGGGGACGAGGCCCTGGCCCTGGGGGCGATCCACGCGGGTCTTTCCGCCGCCTACGGTTATCCCGGTACTCCTTCTACGGAAATTATGGAATACCTCCAGGATGCGGCGGCATCCCCGGGTGGCCCGGATTTACCCGCTCCGCGTCCCCTGGAAGACGGCGGCGGGTTTATCGCCCGGTGGTGCGCTAATGAAAAGACTGCCCTGGAGGCGGCCCTGGGAACTTCCTTTTCGGGAAAACGGTCTCTGGTTACCATGAAGCACGTGGGCCTTAATGTGGCGGCGGATCCCTTTATGAACGGCTCCCTGCTGGGCATTCGGGGAGGACTCGTCATCGTCGTGGCGGACGATCCGGGAATGCACAGTTCCCAGGGGGAACAGGATTCCCGGTTTTACGCCTCCTTTGCCATGGTTCCCTGTCTGGAACCCCGGAGCCAGCAGGAAGCCTACGACATGGCCAGGGAAGCCTTTGACCTTTCCGAAGGTTTCCATCTACCGGTGATGATAAGACTGGTAACCAGGCTTTCCCACGCCAGGGCGGCGGTTCGCTGTAGTCCGCCGGGTTCCCAAAATCCCCTTTCCAAGGCGGAGGACAAAACCGAATGGATGCTCCTGCCCGTTTACGCCCGCAAAAACTATGCGGCCCTCCTGGAAAAACAGGAAGGACTCCGCCACTGGTCCGAGGAACATCCCGCCAACAGGCTGGAACTGGAAAACCGGGACGCAGGGTACGCGGTGATCACCTCCGGCCTGGGAGGAAACTACTACGAAGAAAATCTGGCGGATTTCGCGGCGGCCCGGGGTAAAATGCCGGTCCGGCTTCACATAGGCGCGTACCCCCTGCCGGAAGAGTCCCTCCGGCGGCTCTGCACAGGGGCAGGGGAAGTGCTGATCCTGGAAGAGGGCCAGCCGTTTATTGAGGAAAGAATCCGGGGAATCCTGCCCCAAACCATGACCGTCCGGGGCCGCCTCGGCCCCGGAGAAAACGCCGTTCCCCGGACGGGCGAACTGGATCCGGACAATGTCAGGGCCGCCCTGGGACTCCCCCCCCGGAGGAGTGTCCTGGATGCGGTATCATCCCCTGCGCCGCCGCTTGTTGATCCAGCGCTGATCCCCCCCCGCCCCCCTCAGCTCTGCGCGGGGTGCCCCCATGCAGACAGCTACGAAACCATCAACCGGGCGGCGGCGGCGCTGGACCCATCTCCGGACCGTTCCAGGGTAAGCGTCAATTCCGACATCGGCTGTTACTCCCTGGGGGCGTCTCCGCCCTATTCCGCCGTGGAGTCCATCGTCTGCATGGGAGCCAGCATCGGCATGGCCCGGGGGGCGGCGGAAGCGGGAATCCCCTACGCCTTTGCGGTCATAGGGGATTCCACCTTTATCCATTCGGGGCTTCCCGCCCTTATCGACGCGGTGGAAGCGGAGGTCTCCATGACCGTCATCATCCTGGACAATTCCGCCGTCGCCATGACAGGGTGTCAAAAGACCGCCCTGCCTTCGGCCAGGCTCACGGGCCTAATCCTGGGAACGGGCCTTGATCCGGCCCATTGCCTGGAACTGGAAGCAAAGAAACAGTTTATTGAAGAAAACGCCGCCGCCCTGCAAAGAGAGGCGGAGCACCGGGGCCCTTCGGTGGTGATCCTGAGACGGGAATGTCTGGAAGCGGCCAGAAAACGGATACGGCGCCCTGCCGCCGGTGTTTGACACCGTCCCAAGGCTCCCCCGCGAAGGCGGGTTCCTGGGTATTCGACCCCATAGCGAATCCAATAGGCGGCAAGGGACCCCGTTGGGCCTGCCCTTCCTTGTTAGGAGGTTACGGCAGGGTTACGTTGATATCCGAAGAATAGACGGGCGTCTCGTTTCCCGGGTGGGGCCGGATCTGAAAATAGAGGATCGTACCGGGAGCAACGGCAAGATAATTTACCGGTATCTCTATTACCCCGGCTCCCGGGCCTGTCCGGCGGCCGCCAATTTGGGGAAGGGCCCCGGTTGGAGAGGGGGAAGTACCCCAGAGTACATCGAAAGAAACGGGGCCGGGAAACCCCGCCGGAGTATAAGCATAGGCTATCGATACATAGTTCGAGTTCGCCGATGGCGCGCCGGGGGTTACGGTAAAAGCGTTGACCGCGACAGAAGCATCCGTTGAGGAGGCGCTTTCACCGTGGGGGTTTTTCGCCTTGACATTAAAGTAGTAAGTAGAACCCAGGGTAAATTCATTCTTGGGGATCCGTATATAGTAGTCCCCCGCGTCATACTGGAGGGTACATTCTTTCCACAGCGTCGTGGGGTTAGCCGATGTGTCAAAATAAACCAGGTAGGAAGTAAGGGCCCGCAGGTCCACGGGATCGAAACCCAGGTACACATAATCCCAGGCGGATACGGCGGTAATTGTACCGGAGGGAACCGCGGGGGGATTGTCCGGCGGCTGGACCCCCGCCCGGGGCCACTGAATGTCCACGGCGGAGGAGGCATCTCCCGGACCGGAAATATTTCTGCCCCGGATCTGGAAAGCGTAGGTCCCCGCGGCGCCGTCAAAAAGCGCCAGGGAGGATCCAAAAATCGTAAAGGCGCCGGAGGAGTTCCCCGCCCGCCGGAGGTCCAGAAAGTCAAAGCCGCTCCTGGAAGGGCTTTTGCAGAGTATTTCAATCTCCTCGGCCCCCGCGGTGTACCCACAGTGAAGAATAATATTGTCCCCGCTCAACTCCGCCCACAGATCCTCCGGCCCGGAGGGAGCGGCAACGGGGGAACAGGCCCAAAAGGCCAGGGCGATCAGTACAGCGAGGAAAAGCCCCTTTATCCTGTGAAACTCCATATACAGAATAGATTATACCGCGGGATGAGGGTAAAGTCAAATGCCGCCGCCGGGGTGCCGCGGGGCATGCCGGCAGCCCCGGGGGGCAAAGCCTAAACCTTGCGGAAAAGACAAAAAACGGCTACTGTCCTTGTATGAACTGCAACTGCATCCTGGCCGGCGTGGGAGGCCAGGGGGTGCTTTCCATCGCCGCCATTATCGCCCGGGCCGCCGCGGAAGCGGGATTTTCAGTGCGCCAGGGCGAGGTCCACGGTATGGCCCAGCGGGGCGGAGCGGTGCTGGCCCATCTGCGGCTTTCGGACGGGACTATCCATTCCGACCTGGTCCCCCAGGGAGCGGCGCACCTGATCATCTCCATGGAAATCCTCGAAAGCCTCCGCTATGCCCGGTGGCTTTCCCCCCAGGGGGCGCTGGTTACGGCGGCGGAGTCCCTGGTGAATATCGGGAACTACCCCGATCCGGCGGCGCTCCGGGCGGCGGCAGCGGCTTTTCCCCGGTCCCGGGTGGTGGAAGCGGCGGCCCTGGCAAAAGAAGCGGGCCTGCCCCGGGCGGTAAATACCGTTATGGTGGGAGCGGCCAGTCCTTTTCTTCCGGTACCCCCGGAAACCCTGGAAAGTACCATCGCTGGCCTGTTTGCCGCCAGGGATCCCGCCCTGGGGGAAGCAAACCTAAGGGCCTTTCGGCTGGGAAGAAAGGCGGCGGCCTGTCAATGACCTTTCAATACTGGAACAAAAAAATGGAGACCCTGCCCAGACCGGAACTGGAAGCCTGGCAGCTTGAAAAACTCCGGGAAACGGTAAAACAGGCCCTCCGGGCGCCCTTTTACCGGAAACGCCTGACCGAAGCGGGGATCCGGGGGCCGGAGGATTTCAAAACCCCCGGCGACCTGGGGCGGATCCCCTTTACCACCAAACAGGATCTGCGGGAGGGGTTTCCCTACGGCTTCCTTGCCGTTCCCAGGGAAGAGGTGGTCCGGCTCCACGCTTCCAGCGGCACCACCGGAACCCCCACGACGATCTACTTCAACGCCGGGGACTTGAAGCGCTGGACCGGTTTTGTGGCCCGGTGCATCTACGGCACGGGCTGTACCAGGGCCGACGTATTCCAGAATATGATCACCTACGGCCTTTTTACCGGCGGCCTGGGTTTTCATGCCGGGGGGGAAGAAGTGGGCATGCTGGTGATCCCCTCCGGGGCGGGAAACACCACCCGCCAGTTCCATCTTATGCGGGATTTCGGCACCACCGTGGTCCACGCCACTCCCAGTTTCCTCCTCCATGTGGAAGCAAAAATGAGGGAGGAGGGGGTAAACCGGGAACACCTTAAGCTAAAACGAGCCTTCGCCGGGGCGGAACCCTACTCGGAGGACACCCGGCGGCGGATCGAAGACCTCCTCAAAATTGACGTCTATAATTCCTACGGCCTTTCGGAGATGAATGGGCCGGGGGTAGCCTTTGAATGTCAGCACAAGGACGGCCTCCACCTCTGGGAAGACGGCTACATCGCCGAAATCATCAACCCCGATACCCTGGAACCGGTAAGGGACGGCGAGCGGGGCGAACTGGTTCTAACCGTACTTTGCCGGGAAGCCGATCCCATACTCCGCTACCGGACCCGGGACCTCACGGCCTTCTACACCGAACCCTGTCCCTGCGGCAGGACCCACCGGCGGCTCTGCCGCATCAAAGGCAGAACCGACGACATGCTGATCATCAACGGGGTAAACATCTTTCCCAGCCAGATCGAAGAGGTGATCATGGCCATGGGGGAAGTGGGAAACAACTACCTCATCGAAATAGAAAAGGAAGGAGAGCTGGACCGGCTTACGGTGAAAACCGAGGTAACCCCGGAAACGTTTATGGACGATACCCGGCCCCTCAACGCCCTTAAAGAAAAGATCCGGCATACCCTCCAGGCTTCGATCACCTGTAACCCCCGGGTGGAACTTCATGAATCGGGAAGCCTTCCGGCAAGCGAGGGCAAGGCGGTACGGGTAATTGATAAGCGGCCCCGGGACGGATAAGGCGGCCCGCGGGGTCCTGCGTCTTTCCAAAAACCGCCGGACCTGTTACACTGGAACATCTTCTTTAAGGCAAGGAATAGGGCGGTGATCTTTAACCCTGAATACGAATGTATGGACCGGGAGGCCCGGAAAAAACTTCAACTGGCGAATCTTAAAAATCTGGCGGAGACCCTCCACGAAAAGGTTCCCTTTTACCGGGATAAAATGGATGGGCTGGGGACAGGGGCCGCGGATATCCACAGCCTGGCGGACATTGAAAAACTGCCCTTTACCACCAAGGACGATCTTCGGGAACTGTACCCCCACGGACTCCTCGCCTGCCCCAAGGACCGGATTGTGGAGGTCCACATGAGTTCGGGGACCACGGGGAAGCCTGTGGTGGACGAATATACCAAAAAGGATATTGATATTTGGCGGGAATCCATGGCCCGGACCCTGGCCGGCGGAGGCTGTACCAAAGACGACATTGTCCAGAACTGCTACGGTTACGGCCTTTTTACCGGCGGCCCCGGCGCCCACTATGGAGCCATGACCATTGGGGCGGAGGTGCTTCCCATGTCAAGCGGCAACACCGCCCGGCAGCTTATGGTGATGCAGGACTTTGGATCCACCATGCTTACCTGTACTCCCTCCTACGCCCTTTATATGGCGGAAGAGGCGGCGGAGGCGGGGATAGATCTCCGGAAGCTTCCCATCCGCAAGGGATGTTTCGGGGCCGAGCCCTGGAGCGAAAACATGCGGAAGGAAATCGAGGAGCGCTACGGTATGAAGGCCCACGACATCTACGGCCTTACGGAGATCATCGGCCCCGGGGTTTCCTTTGAATGTGAGGCCCAGAATGGACTCCACATCAACGAGGATCTCTTTTACCCGGAGATCATCGATCCGGCGACGGGGAAAACACTTCCCCTGGGAGAAAAGGGGGAACTGGTTTTTACCACCCTTACCAAAGAAGGGACTCCCCTGCTCCGCTACCGGACCAGGGACATTACCTATTTTATCGGCGAGCCCTGTTCCTGCGGCAGAACCACCATACGGATGCACCGTATCTTTGGCCGTACCGACGACATGCTGATCATCCGGGGGGTCAATGTGTTCCCCAGCCAAATCGAGCATGCCCTTTTTGAGATTGAAGGCACCGAACCCCAGTATGTGATTGTGGTTGACCGGGGAGCGGCCCACCTGGACGAAGTGGAACTACAGGTAGAGGTTAAGCAGGAATTTTTCAGCGACGAAACCAAAGGGCTGGAAGGACTGCGGGCAAGAATTCAAAATATAATGAAGAGCAAGCTGCAGATCGCCGTACGGGTCAAGCTGGTGGAACCAAAAACCATTGAACGGTCCATGGGCAAGGCCAAACGGGTTGTGGATAACAGAAAACTGTAGGAGGGCGGCAATGGAAATCAAACAAATATCGGTATTCCTTGAAAACAACGCCGGACGGCTGGGGGAAGTAACCCGGGTATTGGCCGATTCGGGGATCAACCTCCGGGCCATATCCATCGCCGATACGGCGGATTTTGGGATTCTAAGGCTTATTGTCAACGATTATGAAAAGGCTGTGGCGGCCCTCTCCGCCGCGGGGTTTACCACCCGGATCACCAGCGTAGCGGCGGTGGAAATTGAGGATACCCCGGGGAGTCTTGCCGCCGTGATGGAGCTCTTCAGAAAAACCAGCGTCAATATTGAATACCTCTATGCTTCCCTGGAAGGCCGGGAAGGCAAGGCGGTGGTTATCTTCAAGCTGGAAGATCACGACCAGGGTTTGTCGATCATCCGGGACAACGGCCTTTCCATGGTAGAGTCCTTCTGATGGCGGAAAGATCACCAAAGTACAAAATTCTGATGTGTACCAGCGAGGCCGCGCCCTACGCAAAAACCGGGGGCCTCGCCGACGCCGTACCGGCCCTGTCCATGGCCCTGGCAAAGCTGGGCCACGAGGTACGGATTGTCATGCCCCGGTACTACGGCATAAACAGGAGCGCCCTGGAAAAGATTGAGGGAGCCATGGGAGTTCCCACAGGAGGAGGGGAGGAATGGTGCGCCGTTTATAAAACGGATCTGGGCGGGACTTTTCCGGAGGTCCGGGGAAAGGCTAATCCCGTCCCGGTTTACTTTATCGACCACGAAGGCTTTTTTGGCCGGGACGGGATCTACGGCAGCCCCTGGGAGCCGGACTTTTTGGACAATCCCCGGCGGTTTGCGTTCTTTTGCAGATCCTGTTTTCAGGTCTGCAGAAAAACCGGCTGGTACCCCGATGTGATCCACGCCCACGACTGGCCCGCCGCCCTGGCGCCGGTGTTCCTCCGTTACGGCGAAAGATACGGAGCGGCGGGCCGCGGGGAGGATCCCGGCGAAACCGGATCCTTTGCCCGTACCGTATCGGTTTTGACGATCCACAACCTGGGGTATCAGGGGATCTACAGCAAGGACAATTTTTTCTACACCAGCCTGGGCTGGGATGTTTTTTACCAGGCGGGTTTTGACGACTGGAACATGATGAATTTTCTCAAGGCGGGGATCACCACCGCGGACAAGTTAAACACCGTATCCCCCGGCTACGCCCGGGAAACCCTAAGCCCCGCCCAGGGTTTCCGCAGGGACGGAGACCTCCGCTGCCGGGAAAAGGATTATTCGGGGATCCTCAACGGCATAGACACGGTGGTCTGGAATCCCCGGCTGGACTGCCATATCCCCGTCCCCTACTCTTCGGGGGATCCCGGAGGCAAGACCAAGGCCAAGGAAACGCTCCAGCGTATTTTTGGCCTTCCGGAACGGCCGGAAATTCCCCTGATCGGAATGGTATGCCGCCTTACGGAACAAAAGGGCATCGGCGCCCTCTTCGGCCCCGGCAGCGGTTCCGCCTGGGCCATCTGCCGGGACATGGATCTGCAGTTTGTCTTCCTTGGATCCGGAGATGCCTGGGCGGAACAGGAAATCCGCGGCCTGGCCTCCAGGCTTTCAAATTTCCGGGCCCGGATCGGCTATAGCGAGGAACTTTCCCACTTGATCGAAGCAGGTTCCGACTTCTTCCTCATGCCCAGCCTCTACGAACCCTGCGGCCTGAATCAAATGTACTCCCTGGTATACGGAACTCTGCCCATTGTGCGGAACACCGGGGGACTGGCGGACACGGTACAGAACTACGATCAGAATACCGGCAAGGGAACGGGCTTTATGTTCAACGATCTTACCCCGGAGGCAGTCTACAATACCGTAGGCTGGGCCGTATGGGCATGGTACAACCGCCCCGAAGACATCACCGCCATGCGCCGCCGGGGAATGGATCAGGATTTTTCATGGAATAAATCCGCCCAAAGGTACGCTGGACTCTACGCCAGCGCCTTGGCGGGCCGCTAATCGTAAAGGGGATTGGCCACGAGGCCTGCGCCGAAAACCCAGCCGCCCTTTTGTTCCCTGTACCAGACCCCCGTAAGCTTTTCCCCCTCTGGCTTTTCCGGGGCGCCGCCGCCCCGGACCGGGCTTTCCAAGGCCGTTTCCTGTTTTGTCTGCGCGGTAATCCAGAGGGTGTCCCCCTGCTTCACCGCCCCTGTTACCTCCGCTGAAACCCAGGGCTGTTCCCGAAGCTGCGCCGTTTCGGAGGCGACGATGAAATTCCGCGGATTCTCGAACCTTTCCAGATTATCCGACACGGCCAGCTCAAACAGGACCGGATCGTATTCGGCGTCCTGGGCCGCCTGACCGAGGCTTCCGCTTTGCCGGGCCACGTCCAGGGCGTTTTTAAGGAGCTCCATCCTGACCACGGCGTTTTCCGCCGCCAGGGCAAGGCGGACCAGCTTGACGGCTTCCACCCCGGCGGGATCGGTGGAAAGGTTCTGGGCCTTTACATAGCGTTCCAATACCTGGGGATTGGGAGCGCCCTCCAGCCGGGCGCTGATCCTGACAAATTCATCGCCGGGATCGTCGTCGGGGAGCAGCGCCGCCAAGGCGTACCGGGGCATGGTGATATTTCCCGTTCTGGCCGGAGAGGCAAGATCCGGCCTGGTGTAGAGCACCGTACCGGCGGCGGTGATCACCGCGGGTACGGCGGGCCCGGCAATGGCGTAGTCCTGGACCCAGTAGTCCCCCTCCGCGTCCACCCGGTAAAAGGTCCGTTCCGCGTTGTCGTAACTGCGGCGGTGGTTTTGCTTTTCGCCCTTCCATATTACCGTATCCCCGGCATTGAGCTGGGATTTCCAGTGGATCTTCCCGTCTGCCCGGACTTCCCAAAGCCCCGCCTCGGTAAGGAGCACCCCAAACTGGGGGGCCTCTTCCCCAGAGTCCGCCGTTTCCGTCTCCGCTTCGGCTGCGGCCGGTTCGGCGGGCCTGGAACAGGAAAGGGCCAAAACCAGAAGCCCCATGAAAAGAAAAACCGTTTTTTCCGTTATGTGCTTCATCCCTTTATTTTCCTTAAAATAGAGTTGCCCGGAAACCAATGCATCTTGGCCAAAAAACAAGCCCTCCGCTCCCTCCGCCGGGGAATCTTTCTTATGGAAGGATATTTCCCGCCGCCAGATAGAGGGCATACCACTCATCCCGGCTCAGGGTAATTTCCGCCGCCTTTATGCAGTCCGCCAGCCGCCGGGGATTCATGGTTCCCGTAACGGGCTGCATCTTTGCCGGATGCCTGAGTATCCAGGCCATGGCGATGGAGACGGCGCTTACCCCGTATTTTTTTGCAAGACCATCAAGCTGGGCGTTCAGTTCCGGAAACCGGGGGCTGCCCAGGAAAACCCCCTCAAAAAAACCGTACTGAAAGGGAGACCAGGGCTGGATGGTTATGTCGTGGAGCCGGCAGTAGTCGAGGACGCCGCCGTTCCGGTTTACCGCCCCATCGTCCAGCATATTTACGTGGAGTCCCTCGGTAAGCATCCCCGCATGGGCAAGGCCGAACTGAAGCTGGTTTGCCGCCAGGGGCTGTTTTACGTACTTTTTAAGCAGCTCAATCTGAGCGGGGTTTTGGTTGGACACCCCAAAGTACCGGACCTTGCCCGAAGCCTGGAGTATGCCGAAGGCCTCCGCCACTTCTTCGCCTTCCACCAGAAGATCGGGCCGGTGCAAAAGGAACACGTCGATATAATCGGTCCGCAGGCGCTTGAGGCTCCGCTCCGCGGAGGAAAGTATATGGGCTTTGGAAAAATCAAAGGCCGCCCCCTTCCGGATGCCGCATTTGGTTTGGATAAACACATCACTCCGCTTAATCCCCGCCAGGGCGGCGGCAAGAATTTCTTCGCAGCTTCCATCGCCGTACACGTCGGCGTTGTCGAAAAAATTCGCCCCCAGATCCAGGGCAGTTTTAACCAGGGTATCCGCTTCGGCCCTGCCGATGGTATTGATCCGCATGCAGCCCAGGGCGATCACTGGAACTTCCAGGCCCGACAAACCAAGATTCAGGGTTTTCATAGGCGCCTCCGGAACAAGTGTATCAAAGAAGGGGGAAAAGGAAAAGAGGACGGCGGGAAACAACCGGCAGCAGGATAGGCTTTTTACATTTCCTTGGGAAGCTCGATCCCCAGCATTTCATTATAGCGGTTTACGGCTTCCTCTACGGGGGACATATCCAGGGACATTTTTCCGTTTTCCAGAATGATCCCCTTATTACACAGTTCTTGAAGCATCTGGTGAGCGTGGCTTACAAAGATCACGGTGCGGCCATGGTTCAAGCTCAGATCCTTCATTTTATCCAGGGCCTTCTGGCGGAATTTTATATCCCCCACGGCCAGCACTTCGTCGGCAAGCAATATTTCCGAATCCAGGTAGGCCGCGATGGCAAAGCCCAGGCGCACGTGCATGCCGGAGGAATAACGCTTTACCGGAGTATCGATGTGGCGGCCCGAGATTTCACTAAAACCGATAATATCATCCAGTTTTCTTTTTATTTCCCGCCTCTTCATTCCCAGAATAGCCCCGTTCATAAAAATATTTTCCCGGCCCGTCAGCTCACTGTGGAATCCCGTACCCACCTCCAGGAGGCTGGCTATCCTTCCCTTTACATGAAAACAACCCCCGGTGGGGGCGGTAATCCGGGTAAGGATCCTGAGCAGCGTGGATTTTCCGGCGCCGTTACGTCCCATCACCGCAATGCGGTCGCCCTGCTCTATTTCCATATTGATTCCCGAAAGGGCCCAAAACCCGTCCCTGTCGTATGCCGAATCCCAGCCTATCACCAGGTTGGGATCTTCCCATCCGAACAGACGGGCCAGATGGCTCTGGAGATCCTTCCAAAGGGTTCCGTTGTTGATAATCCCCAGACGGTAGTATTTTGAAAGGTTTTCTATTTTTATTGCCAGCGCCACTAAACCACATCCATGGAGGTACGTTCCGTCTGGGTAAAAAGAACAAGGCCCAGAAAGCAAACCAGCGCCGTTACGCCAATGCTGATCAGGGTCATTTCCAGGGGCACCGCGCCGGTGCCGTAAAACCATATCCTGAACAGTTCCATGGGGGCACTGAGGGGATTGATATAAAAGAAAAATTTAAACTGTTCCGGCACCTGGGCCAGGGGGTATATCACGGGCGTAACATACATGGCCAGGCTCAAAGCCAAGCCCAGCACATGGTTCAGATCCCGGTATTTTGTGGTAAGGGCAGAGAAAATCATCCCGCAGCAGGTGCCAAGACCTCCTACCCAGATAATCATCAGGGGAAACAGGAAGGCGTATACCGAGGGCCTGACCGCTGTACCGGTACAGGCGTAATAAACCAAAAAGACCATGAGCATGGCGAACTGGATCATCATCTTAAAGAGGGCGCTGAAGGTGGTGGCTATGGGCACCGCCAGCCGGGGAAAATACACCTTGCTGAAAACTCCCGAGTTAACAAGGAAAATATTTGAAGCATTGTTCAGGCAGGCCGTAAAAAAGTTCCAGAGCATGTGTCCGCCGTAGTAAAAAAGCAGTACCGGAATGCCCCCGGTACCTATGCCGGCGATATTGCCGAATACAAAGGCATACACGGCGGTTGAAAAAAACGGGCTTATAAGATACCAGAGGGGGCCCAGAACGGTTTGTTTGTAGGTAATGGTAAAATCCCGCACAAAAAACATCATAACAAGATCCCGGTAACGTATAAGTTCCCGAAATTTTATATCGAGGAATTTGTGCTTGGAGGATACGGTTAAATCCCAGTCCATGTTAAAGCCCTGCCATCTTTAGCCAAATAGTTTGTGCTGTTACGGCAAGTGATAATGACAAAATCTAAACTATTAATCATTGAGTACGCCAAGGCAGTCTCTCACGCGCCCGCTTTATCAAGCATTTCTAATTTTGCCTCATAGTTACCGGATCACAATTCATTCAAATCTTCCAAGAAGTTGTTCCGGTAACAGCAATTTCAATCATCGGGAATATTTACAGGGGCCGGAATCATCGCGCTCAAGGTTAAATAAAGCTGGGTAGAACTACTATGAAACATCATTGCGGCTAATGTTTCATGCATAGAAACCAGCGGGGTTATTTCTATAAATTTAGATATCCATTCATTATTTATTGTATTATAAATTGCATGTTTTGGCTGCTGATTGATTAAAGCAACCACATGCATATGCTTGTTTAATATGGCAATACTGAACGATGTTACAATTTCACCCGAAAGAAGACCCATCGAGGCAGTCACATCCGACGGTTCGCTCCATTGTCTTATCAGGGTATTATAAGTATAAAGAAAAACCTTAGGCCCTGCATTGATTAGCAAATATACATTTACACCATCCGCACAAATATCAAAATAAGAGGCCGGAGAAGCTGCCAGGGCACTATCTGATTCCCAAGCCATATTAACCGTGTTAAATACACGGTAATAGATGCCATTCTGGGTCCGCGCCGCCACATGTACGAAATTACCCGATTGCGATATTCGAGTACAATCAAAGTCAATATCTCCAGGCAAAACGATAAAACCGGATGAATTCCATTTATTTTGCGTCAATTCATAGGCGGCTATTTTTACGCGAAGGGCGTCAATAACCGTAACCATAATACGGGAGTGTTCAAAATCTACGGAAAGCTGCGAAAGGGCGGATCCTGTTTCCAGCCCTGAAACTTCTTGTATTTTAAATGGTTCTATATTGCCATAAGCATCTTGTTTACCATAAGACAGTTTTCCGCTATCCCCGCAAAAAACATGCATTTCTTGGCCAACCATAACACCGTCAAAGAGCGTCATTTGGGGGAAAGCCGGCAATTTCATTTCCCCCAAACCTATTTCAACATGGTCAAAAACTTTCCAACAATGAATAAAATATATGCACTTTTCACCCTCATTATCCGAAACAGTCAAATACCACAACCCTTCTTCTTCCTCTGATATGGTATTATCATAATAAAGCTCAAACACCGTTATTTGTCCGGAAAGTATCTTTCTCGCTTTTTCCTGAAAGAGAGTACAAATATTGTTCCCGGCATCTTTTCTTTTTAGTTCATCGACGACCCCAAAATAACCCTGATAACCGGTCCATGATCCATAATCATTTACCACCTGCGAATGCATAGAAACAATACGGTTTCTCCATGTTCTATCGGCATCAGAATAAAGAAGCGATCCAGGAACAGGAACAAATCTAATACCATGCGCTAAAATATTAGCACCGTGATTTTCACATGCAACGCAAAAAGATCCGTCCACTGCCGTTTGATCATGCATAACACAGTTTTGCTGAGGTCTATATATCCCATGCTTGAAAGTATGTCCGCCTTCATAACAACCCACAACAGAATCCTTTCCTGGTTTCGGCGTAGGTATAGGAACGCCCGGCGTTACAAACTCTTTCCACTTTAATGTTTCAAGTGTATGTTCCTTGGTAACATTTGGATAATTTGGCTCAAGACCCTCATAAAATTCATTTGGAGTATCATACTCGTCGGCCAAATGAAATACAGCATGCCCAAGTTCGTGTTGAAAAACCTTAAAATGCCGGTCTTTTTCGTTATCATCATACGTTCCCACAGCAAACTGGCTTAAACTTTCAACCGTTGTCCCGGCACGCTGAGAATTATTATTCACAATAAGCCCCGCCCAATGCCAGTAAGGCCCGCGGTTTTCATCAAAAAAAAGCGTGTCACATACTTTTTTAACATCGTCTCTTGTCCAGGTAATCCTGGTTATACCCCTATAAAACTGCGAACCAAAATAGGGGTTCTCTTTACTATTCGAAGCAACTTTTACAAAAAAAACATTCAACGCTGTTATTCCGAACGCACTGTTACACGGCGAATGCGCCATCAAAAAATTGATACATTCATTCGCTTTATCTTCAAAAGCATCCTGTTCGGTTTTTTCGAAACCATCTCCCAGCAAAACCAGATTGTATATGTTATGAACACGTCCATGATAAATCTTGTTCTCAATTTGAAGTACTTGGCCCAAACCTTTTCCACAGATGTCGGCAGGCAGTTCGGGAGCAACTTTCTGTTGAAACTGAATAATCTTTGGGAAAGGAAAACATCCCAAAAGGACGCTTTCCTTTCCCAAAACTTTTACGGAAAAATCATTACCCCCAGGGGAAGGAGGCCCATACAGTGCAACGATTTCAGCATCAAAAAAAACCGGAACCAGTACGTCAAAACCCTTTATTTCTTCACCGCCTTTATTCAGGAATTCAGCCTCCAGCAGCCTGGAAATATCCATCCGGTAAAGAATTTCCTGCCTGCTATTTTCAAGCTGCAGCCAAAAACCGGTAACGCCCATCCGTTCACCTGTATCCGCAGAAGGATAAGACATCGCGAGGCTGGGAGTACTTTGGACAGGGATGAATTTACCCGTACCATCTTTTTCAAAGCTCAGGCGAACAGATGAGGAAAACATTACAGCCTCTTTTCAACCAAGCGTATAATATTCGTCAGCCGTCGATCCAACTCATCGCCCGACGATGAGCCAATATAGGATGATACGGCATTTGCCCATCCGTCTTCATAGCTGGGATTTAAAAGGGATACAACGGAATCTATCAATTCACAATCCCGCCGTCCGCCTGCCTTTTCCGCTTCGGCGTATTTATCGTACATTTGCCCTTTCAATTTTGAAATATCAGACTCCTCTTGAATAGGGGCCTGCGGATTGTTATTCACTTCCAAAGCTTTATCCAAAACAGATGCAAGCAAATTCCCGGAGGACATTTCTTTTACCGCAAGCTGCACAAGATCCCTTAAAAGCAATGCTTTGGATGCGGCTGTGAGAAAAATGGGATGCCGTACGCACCAGACCTTGGCAAAGGGCTTAAGATTTTTAACTTCAAGTACATCTCTAAGATAAAGACAGGTGCGATCCCCAATAAACCCCCGGATTTGGGATTCTGTATACAGATCGCATTTTGGCGCAGCCAGCAAGTCTTCGGGAAAAATGGGGGCATCAAGAAATGCCGCAGAATTAGCATGGGTTATCTTGAAAGTAACCTTCCACGTTTTACCGTCTTTGGGGTAGTCCGGCTCGGGGACAGCCCAAGGACCGCTTTCCTTTTCTATCGTGGAATAACAGTAATTGGCTTTTGTTTCAGGATCATCAAAGTAGAACTTAAAAAGGGTCCCGTCAGCGGCAGAATATTTAACCCAAGCCTCCGGCGGTTCGGCAGCGCCATCGCGGTTTTCTGCCTTAAAAATTTCAGTAGCTGTCCCTATTGGGCAGGTGGCAATAGGAGCTTTTGTCCATTTGCCGTATTCAACATGCTGATCCCGGTACTTAACGGCTACCACCGTACTAAGCCTACCGGTTACTTCAAAAGTACCCATAATTATTCCCTCCTCTGATAATATATTTTTATGTAGAATAATCAAAGTTTCTGCTTTTGTCAAGAGCTAATTTTAAATATTTCACAAAATTCTCCTTAATTTAACCCCTGGAGGCTGAAATTTAGCTTTAGAAACGTCTATGAGTCTGTTTTTCTGCATAAAACTAATAAAGTGTACATAAAAGTATACACTTTTACCATTTCACAGCCTTTACCAGTATAATACCCGTTTATCTTGGCGGATACTTATAACACCTTTCTTCTGGGCACTGTTAGCGAAGATAGACAAAAAGTAATGCAACACCGGTTTCTCATAAACGGACAATAATTGTTTTAATACCGCTTTTACATACAGAATGCAGCCTGGCGCCCGAGCCACCTGCCGGAATTATACCCTTCATGATCTAATCTTCCTCAGCTTTTCCCTTAAGAGAGTCGAATAATCCCTGTTTTCTTCTTTTTGCAGAGTCCGCCCCATATTGGTATTATGAAGGCGGCGGCGGCAGGAAACAAAATCAAGGCGTTTAGTTTTTATCTCTTTCGCCTTAATACGAAGCATAAAGTCTACGCCCTGTCCTGTTTCAAGTTTTTCATCAAAGCCGCCAATATGTTCAAAAACCTCTCTGCGAAAAAGCACCGCCCCGGTTAAAAGACCATAGTATGACTCCGGTCTTGAAACAAGCCTGCTTTTACTCTCATTATCCAGTTCGGGGGAAATAAAATCTTCCAGCATTGCTTCCACAAGCATTGCTTCGGGTTCATTTTTCAATTCTTGATACAAAAGATCCAATGCCCCTTCGTTCATTATATCATCGTGATCAAGAAACATGATAAAATCGCCGGAAGCGTTTTTTATACCCTCATTACGGGCGGCGGAAAGTCCCGAGTGGGGAATTGAAACCGTTTTACACCCAAGGGAACGCGCTGTTTTCGCCGTTCCGTCCGTGCTGCCATCGTCAACAATGATAATTTCAACATTCATGTTTTGTTTTTTTACGCTTGCAACTACTTCGGCGAGGTAATTAGTCCCGTTACGGCAGGGAATGATGACGGAAATGAGGGACTCTATCATTTTATTGCGGACTGGCCTTTTCCTCCACGACCATTGCAAACAACACCGTACGCATATGAACAACCTTATATTTTGGGTTTGCTTCTAAAATTATTTTTTCAATAACAGCACGATCATCAGGCAAGTGATCGGTAGCAATAGCCAAACGCGGAGCAAATGTTTTTAATGTCTTTGCCGCCCCTTTTAGCATATCGCGTTCTGCACCTTGTATATCCGACTTTACGAAGTCAATCTTTTGAATTGCGTTGTCTTCCACGAATTTGTCGAGGGTTATCGCGTCTATTTCTTCAATATTAATCTTCGGATCAAGCCCTGGCATATCTTTGACAACAGCGTTTCCAGCTCGATATTTTAAATTTCTGAAATATAATTTTTTTGAATCAGAATATAAAGCCTTATCAACTGGAATAATATTTCCATTATTCAATTCGGCAGTTTCACATAACAAATCGTATGTTTCTCGTGCAGGTTCAAAGGCATAAACAATGGCGCCCTTTAACGCGGCATAAGCGCTAAAATCACCAATCCAGGCGCCCGCATCAATTACAATATCACCGGGCTTCACCGATACATCAAAAGTTCCATCTTTATAACTACGCGGCCCTTCACCCATGAATCGATTTAAAATTTGAACAACGGACTTATCATAGTTATCGTTAAAGAAAGCATAAACAAAAAAAGTGCGTTGAAAAATGTATTCAAAGTTATTAAATCCCTTATAAGTTAAATCGTCAGGCACCCCTGCGGTTAGCCTTATCCCCTTTATATCAATATATTCCTTACCGGCTTGATCTTTTTTAAGAAAATCATTGAAAAATATATATCTTTTTTTTAGAAAGGAAATGTAGGATTCAGCGGCTTCCGGAAACATCATCACCAGCATCAAAAAAGCGTCGAAGGTCTGTATATTATCATTTTCCATGTGCCCTTCATTTTTTAGACGATCATACAACATATATGCGGAATTAAAATTTGCAGTTGTCCGCATTGCCTGCATTGTATTTTCCAATTCATCTATCTTCCAATGAATACTATCTGCTTTGGCATTCAAAGCATCTAGGTTCTCAATTACCTTTTGTATCCCAAAAAGACGACGGATAAAGCGGACTGGCGCGGCGGGTGGTCGGGGGGGGGGGGGGGGGGGGGGGGGGGGGGGGGGGGGGGGGGGGGGGG
>JAITHE010000067.1 GCA_031280125.1 Treponema sp. | reverse complement strand
AGGGCCTTTTTGGCGGAGCGCCCGGGCCGGAAGAAACCGCCCGCTATACCGCCGCGATGGGCCTTGTCCGGGAGCGGGCGAATTTTCTCCAAGACATTCCCGCCAAGCTGGGCTTCCTTTTTTCCGAACCCGCCGTTCCCGCGGCGGAAGAATTTATTCCCCAAAAAGCGGACCTGGCCCAGGCAGCCTCTTTTCTTCGCACTGGCCGGGAGCTTCTTCCCTCCCTGGCCGCCTCCGGCGATGGGGAAGCGGAAACGCTGGTCAAGGCCAGGGCCGAAACGGCAGGGGTAAAACCGGGGGATTTCCTCATGCCCCTGCGGGTGGCAATCACCGGGGCCAGGGTAAGCCCGCCCCTCTTTGGATCCATCCGTCTCCTGGGAGCAGAACGGTGTCTGGCGAGGATCGATGCGGCCCTGAAAGCGCTGGAAGGGGCGGGCCGCCAAAACCCGGAAGGCGGCCCGTGAAGGTCCGTATTCTGGAACTGCCCCTGGATTTTGGAGCAAGCCGCCGGGGAAGCGACATGGGTCCTTCGGCGATGCGTCTGGCGGGGCTCAAGGAAACTATCCTCTCCCTAGGCCACGAATGCGGTGAAATCTTCCCCGGCATCCCCGTACCGGCCATGGAATTTGCCGATGAAGGGGACAGCCGGGCCAAGTTCCTGGCCCCCATTACCGGGGCCTGCGGAAAGCTTGCCGGTGAAACCGAGCGGGCCCTGGAGGAAGGCTGCTTTCCCCTGGTGCTGGGGGGGGATCATTCAATTTCCATCGGGAGCCTTTCGGGACTGGGGACATACTACAAAAAAAAAGGCCTCCGCTGGGGCTGCCTGTGGGTGGACGCCCATGGAGATTTTAACACCCCCGGTACAAGCCCTTCGGGGAATATCCACGGCATGATCCTCGCCGCCGCCTGCGGTTACGGCATTCCGGAACTGACGGAACTCCACGGCGCGTTCAGAAAACTCGATCCTGCCCATACGGCCCTGATCGGAGTCCGGAATCTGGATGCCAAAGAAAAGATTCTAATGAAGGAAGCGGGCCTTAGGGTCTGCACCATGACCGACGTGGACCGCCTGGGGATCGCCGAAAGCGCCCGGCGAATCGTGGAGTTCTTTAAGGGAAGGGTGGACCGCCTCCACGTAAGCGTGGACATGGACGCCATGGATCCAGCCATCGCCCCCGGAGTGGGGATCCCCCTGGCCGGGGGCTTTTCCCACCGGGAGGTACTGCTCCTGGCGGAAGAGCTGGCCGCATCGGGCCTTCTCTTTTCCGCGGACATCGTGGAGGTCAACCCGGTGCTGGATATGCGGAACCAGACTGCCCAGATGGCGGTGGAAATCGCAGGCCGCCTTTTGGGCGGCCGGATCTACTAAAAAGGGCGGCGCCGCTTAAAACTTTAGCCCAAAGGTAGTGCCCACGCCAAAAGAACGGCCCCCTATATCCCGGTCGTCAAAGGCGTCGGCCATATAGATATCCACCGCAAAATTAAACTTTGAAAGGGCGGGGATCTGGGCCAGATCCAACCGGAGGCCGGTATTAAGGATCCCCCGGTAGTCCGCATTGGCCCCCCAGGGATCGGCGCTGTAACTAAAGTTGGCGTAGTCGATCAGAAGGTGAAGAAAACTCTGTAAATACTTGGGAAAGATCACAAGATCAAAACCAACGCCAAAGTCAATATTGCTGCTGCCCTTTTCTTCCAGGATGGTATGTCCTATTACCAGGGTCGTTTCCGCAGGCCAGCCAAGGAGATCCGCCTGGTAGGTTACCGCCCCGTAGATCTGGACGGCCCAATGATCGGTATTTTCCCGCCCCATATTACGGTACTGGAAATTGGAGCCCACGGCCACGGGGATCGTAACAAAGGGCAGTTGAAACTTGAACCCCGCAAGAAGATCGTTGGGGTCCTTTCCCATGGCGTCTTTGGGCTGGACATCAAAGGTTCCCGATACTTCAAACATCTTGAGGAAACTGAAGTTGGCCTGGATCAGGTGGTTTATTCCCGTATCGCCCTTGCCGAAGGGTTTATAGATATTGGTGTGGTAGCCAGCGTTAAAACCCATGCTGGCGTCGGCAAAACCGATCCGGGCGGTGGGAACCACGTAGAGCCCTGTGGCGCCGTTAAGGCTCATAACGTTAAGGGACTTTTCCTGGGCGGTCAGGGAAAAGAGGGGGACCGCCAAAAGAACCGGTAAAAACAATTTTTTCATACAAACTCCTTATGGTACAATATCGGACAAAAAACAAAAAAAAGCAAACCCGGAACAGTTTCAAAACCGGTTATTTTCACAGGCTTGCACCTGGGGCGGCGGGCGGTTTCGGCCCGGGGCCCGGGAAACCGGTTCTCCAACAGGTCCCTTATCCCAAAAGCAAAGCAAGCCCCTCAAAGACCCGGCCCAGATCCTTGAAACGCAGGACCGCCTCCACATCCAGGGGAGTTTCCATGTCGTTGACGATGACGATCTTTCCGCCCCCCCGCAGGGTCAGCCGGGGGAACCCCGCGGCGGGGAATACCGTAAGGCTTGTACCCAGTACCAGCATCAGATCCGCCCGGGCGGCCTCCTGTTCCGCCGCGGCCAGGGCCCGGACGGGGAGGCTTTCGCCGAAAAAGGTAATCGCCGGCTTGAGGACGCCGCCGCAGGAAGTACAGCGGGGCAGTTCCCCCCGCCGGACGGCGGCGGCGGCTTCATCAAAGGCCATGAAGCCCTGCTTTGTTACCTTCCCCAAGAGGATCGCCTCTTCCACCGCCGGAGCGCTCTGGCACGCGGGACAGTAATGCGCCTGGGGGGATCCGTGGATCTCGATCACCCTTTTACTCCCTCCCCTGGTATGGAGGAGATCGATATTCTGTGTTATAAGAGCCTTAAGGAGGCCCCGCTCTTCCATGCGGGCTAAAACAGTGTGGACCAGGGAAGGTTCCTTTTCTTCCAGATCGTAAATAAAGCCGCGGGCATGGGAATAGTAAAATGAGGGGTCCCGGAAAAAATAATCCACGTCGAAGATCTTTTCCGCGTCCATGTCTCTGTAAAGGCCGTTTTTGCCCCGGAAGTCCCGAATCCCCGAAAGGGTGCTAACCCCAGCCCCGGTCAGGGCGACGCAGCAGGCTGAAGCGCCGATAAGCTGGAAAAGTTCTTCAATGTCTTCCTGTTCGTCCACGGCCGCCGCCTATTTTTCCGCCGTCCACCCATAGCCTTCGCCGCCGGCGCGGACCGTACCAATGGCCGGATAAAGAAGGTGCATCCCCGCAACGGGGATGCGGTTTTTTGCAACGTAATCGAGAATTTTTTTCCTTGTTTCGGCGGCCGCCGCCGGGTCCATGTCGTAGGTAACGGAAATATCGGGCCGGGGAAACTGGACGCTCTGGACATGCATCAGATCCCCCCAGATAAGAAGCCTGGCGGAACCGGAAGAAACAAGAAAGGCCGTATGCCCCGGGGTATGGCCGTAGGCGGCCAGGGCGGTGAACCCCGGCACAAGTTCCGTCAGCGCCGCGCCGGGTTCCTCCGGAACGAAGGTCCTGACCCGGTTTCCATAGGGGGCTAGGGCTGCCACGGCCGCGGCGTTTACGCTGGTTTTGGTCCAGTAATCCCGCTCCGCGGCGGAAAGGTATACCAGGGCATTGGGAAAAAGGGCCTTTCCGTCTTTGGCCAGGCCGCCAATATGATCGCCGTGCATATGCGTTATAAGCACCGCGTCAACGGCGGCGGGGCTTACCCCCAGTTCTTTCAGGTTGTCAAAGATCGCCCCGCCCAGTCCCGTATCCACCAGGACCGTGCGGCCCCCGCCACGGACAAGGAAGGCGTTAATTTCGGACTTGAAGTCCGCCGGAAGGTAACGTTTTAACAGGGCCTCGTCCGCGCCGGCAAGGATCTGGGACCTGCCGGGACCGGTGGTTTCTACCAGGGTATACACTTCCAAGGCGCCGAGCCTGTAAAGGTAAACCGTACCGGCGGCAAAACCGGCTTCTACCCCGGCGGCGATACAAACAAACATACACAGGATCTTCATTTTTATTCTCCCCGTAAATGCGGTAGAGTTATTTAACAGTTATTGGGCTTGTTCGCTAACCAGGTTGGTTATCGAACAAGCCTTGCAAAATGTTGCACATTTTGCTGTTTTTAGCGGAATTTGTTCGGAAGCTGAGGTTTCCGAACAAGTCTATTAAATACGTTCCACAAACCGGGCCGGTCCCCTTTTAGTATACATCCGAACTGACGTATCTTTAATTACGCTGCAGTATGCTTCTTTATGTTCATTTTATTACAGCATGAGGAATTAGTCAATACTTTTTTACTGGTTATATCCCTTTATATTTCCTTACGCAATTGTATATTTACATACACAAAAACAAACACACAGCTTATTAAACCTATAGCATTTATATACTATCTTTGCACGTTTCTTAGGAGGTTTTAGTCCCCTTTTTTATGGATAAATCAGCCTTTTTTCTGATCATTTTGCAATTTTATCAATTGATCTACAACATTAAGCGCGTATTCCTGAAACCCCGGATTTAACTCATCAAAGAGGCTTAAAATCCGTTCTTTTCGTTCAAGAGGGGAGGTCTGAAACATCTCTCCTTCGCCTGTTTTAAGCCAGATTTCACTTACGCCAAAGGTAAAGCAAATAAGGTGGATAATCTGGTCATTGGCTATTCTATGCTCGTTTTCAATCTCCGCCGTATAACCTGAACAGACATAAATAGACTATGAAGGGTTGACTTTCTTTTTGTTATGTATGATATGGTAAATGAGTCCGGCTATGATAAGGAGATAGATTTTGTCTAAAAAACAAGCGCGTTATGGTTACTACTATACATCGGCGCTCTCATATATTTCATATTCATAGACAGAGC
>JAITHE010000009.1 GCA_031280125.1 Treponema sp. | reverse complement strand
CAGAAACGCCTGAAGGTTATCAATAAGGGCCTGTTCAAGCTCGTTTTCGTGGTAGCTTTTGTTTTCTTTTAAGTCTAAAAATTCAAGGATATAGGGATCCTTCAAAATATAGTCCGGGTCTATCCTGGGCTCAGACTTTTGGATTTCGTTTTTTACCGATTCCCGGCCTTCTTTTTTGGTTGCCAGAAGACGCTCATAGTAAAACGTGGTAATTTGCCGCTCAAGCTGACGCACACTCCAATTGCATTCAGCACATTCTTTGAGGTAAAAATTGCATCGTTCAGGGTTGTCAATCTTCAAGAGGAGACGGTAATGGGACCAGCTTAATTTGTGCGACAGTGTGGCACGAATTGGGAAGGATTGATAAAACTGCCGCATCCGGCGAAGGCTGCTTTCGTCAAAACCTTTCCCAAATTCGGCGGTCAGACGTTCCGACAGATATTTCAATAACCGCACCCCATATTCCGCCCGGGGGTTGTTGTTCTGGGCCTCCATGATTTGGCGGCCTATGTCCCAATACGCCTCCACCATCGCAAAGTTGACGGCGGTATACGCCTTTTCCCTCGCGGTGATAAATGACAGGCGGATCGCATCATAAACCGCGCTTTCGGCGGGAGTAATGTCTCTAGCCATTATTGCTCGCTCCCGGCCGCCGTTATTCCCGGCCGATACCGCCGATACCAGCGCCGTCCAGACCACCGCCGCTGTTGTTGCCGATGCCGTTGGTTCCGTACCAGTCCAGTTTACGGGTAATGAACATCACCAGCGCCACCACCAGGAAGGTTCCGATGGAACCGATCAGGAGAGCGTAGGACTCGGCGTTCAGCACGGCGTAGAGCAGCACATAGGAAATGGTTACCACGAGCCCCATGTACCAGCTTTTGTTCCACGAGGGCAGGAGGGCCCGGGAGTAGAGGGTCATCATCACCGTTACCGCCAGGGCCGCCAGAAGGTAGGCCAGGTAAAATTCCATCTGCTCGGAAAGCGAAAGGAGCAGCAGGTAGAAAATAACGTTGGCGATTCCCGAAAGAAGATAGGGCACCGGGTGGATCCGTTTTTTGGTAAACACCTCCAGCAGGAAGAGGGTTAAAAAGGGCACCACCAAAAACAAAATGGCGTACTTGACCGCCCGGGTATTGAGGGAATAGGCGTCAATGGCCCGGAAAAAATCCACCCCAAAGAAGGACCGCGAATATTCCCGGCTGTCGCCGCCGGTTTTCCAGTGAAGGGGAATGTCCCGGCTCAGGTAACTGATGTCCCAGAGGGCGTCAAACCCGGCCTCGCCGATATTCGATTCATTGGGGAGGAAGGAACCCTGAAACGAAGGAGAAGCCCAGTCCGTCACAATTTCCACATGGGTGTCCTGCCCCGCCGGAAGGAAGCGGACGGACTGTCCGCCCTGGATGGCGATGCTGATGTCAAAAAGCGACTCGGCATCCGTAAAATCATCCAACGCGGCGTGAATACCGCCGCCTGAGCCGCCATAATCCTCGCCGGAATCCGGCAAATCCGGCAAATCATCCCGCGCCACGTAAATATGGTTGTTGGCGGCGGTATTGAAGATCTGGACAACGCTAAAGCCCCGGTTCCCCGGCTGGAAAAAGAGGTCCCGGCCGTTCCAGGTTCCGGCTTCGATTTTTCTGATTCCCTTTTGGCTGGAAAGGGCAATGACCAGTTCCGCCTGGTTAAGGAACAGTTCCTCGCCGCTTTGAACCGATGCCAGGGCCGCCTGAGGATTGAAAGTCCCCGAGAGGCCCAGAACCCCCGAAAAGAGGGGCACGGAAAAAATGCCCCGGCGGCGGATTTCGGTTTCAAAGTCCGCCCGTATATTAAGCTTTTGCGGCGTTATAATCAGGGTAAAGGGCGTTTTGACAATCTCTACCTTTTCCCCGTCCCGTTCGGTTTTGGTTTTTACCTCGGCGGTCCTCATCCCCGGTATGGCTATCACCGGGCCGGCCTCTACCAGCCGGCTGCCCCAGGCTTCCATGATCCCCGCCTCGGCGGAATCGGCGGTATTGTTCCGTTCATAAATGAGGCCCCGGATCATCCCCAGGGGAATAAGCAGCAACAGTACCAAAGCGGCCAGGAGCAGTATCTTGAAGGTATAGCCCTGGGTGAATTTTTTATACGCTTTTGTTCCGGTTTCCATAGTTTCTCCTGAGCCCAGTATAACATACGGAGGCCGCCTTGCAAGTCCGCCCCGCATAATCTGTCTTCCAATGGCGAAAAAAATATCACAAAATATCAGCCAATGGTTGACAATTTCGCCGCAAGGGTGATATAACGTCAGATTTTGAAACTATCCGTTTAGTCTATCCGCTTCCTCAGCCAAATTGAAAGGAGATGGAAGGGACGGCATTACAATACTAAACAGGGTTTTGCCGCCGGCATTGGATATATGAAAATCCCCAAGCTGGATGATATCCATGCCTATAAGGATATGCGCCGAATCCGGTAAATCACAAATAAACGCCCGCTTATCGGGGATAAATAAACCATTGGGAAGTTTTATCGCCAGGACTACTAAACCAGCCATTTGGCTCCCGGTAGCGCCGATTACCGGCTGAAATTCTATCGGTGTAAGGGTAAGTTTTTCACTCAAATGGCGGTTAATGAAGGTTTTGGTTGCCCCGGTATCCCAGATTGCGGAAACTATCACGCTGCCCCGTTCCTGGACGGAAGAACGGGGAAAAACTTCAATATCTGAAGTCAATACAGGAGTACGAAACCCACAGCTCTGGGCATACGCAAGGTACTTCAAAGAATCGTTCCTTCAAAGTAACTGGGAATCCAAACCGTCTCCGGGTAGGCGCGAACATGTTTTATGGTAAATGAACCAAGGGAATGGCTCTTTACGGTCTCATTAAGGGCTGTTCCAAGGTCTTCGTATACCCCTAGAATCTCATTCCCGGCAATTACCACTTCCTTGTCCAGGTATTTTTCACGCAGCATCGCAATATTGGCCTCATAATAGGCATTTTCCTGTTCGTACATTAAAATACCCCGTTTTTAGCATATAGCAGAAACCCGGTTTTTGTCCAGAACGCGAAAAAAATATCAGCCAATGGTTGACAATTTCGCCGCAAGGGTGATATAATAGTTATAGCAAGATACTGACCAAAGGAGTTAAAACCATGAAAAAGAGCCTAAACCTTAACCAGACTAGACATAAGCCCCGTTTTGACGGTAAAATTAAAAGCCGTCTTCCGTCTTCCGTCTTCCGTCTTCCGTCTTCCGTCTTCCGTCTTCCGTCTTCACTAGAATCATCATATAGAAGCTTTTTATCATTTTTCCCTGTATTTTCGCTTATCGTTGTCCTTTCGCTTGCCCTGGCCGGGTGTTTTAGCCCCTATTCGGGGGAAAAAGAAACGCCCGCCGAAACCGGGGGAATAATCCTTAGATTTGTGGGGGATTCAACTATTTCCCAGGAAACCTTTTTTGGGGATGCCTACCAGGTGAACCCGGTGGTCGAACCCTCCGGAGAGGGCGCGGGCCCCTCCCTCCACCTGTACAATCCCTCCACCGTGGCCGGCCAGTTGACGGGCTACGAAGTGGTCCTTTCCCTGGGGAGCTACACAAAAACCTTTACCGCCGGCCCCGGAGGGGTCATCAGCGGCAAGGTACCGCCGGGCAACTATACCATCACCGTCCGGGGCATGGCCGCCCCCGCTACGGGGGGTTATACGACCTTCGGGACCGCCCCCATGCTCTGGGCCCGGGGAGAAGTCAAGCACACGATTACTGGCGGCGCCAGTCCGGTTACGGTGGATATGTATCCCGCCGCGGAAGTCTCGAACGGCGCCCAGTTAAACGAGATTCTCACCATCCCCGGTCCCGGCCCGGTCCGGCACGAGACGGTTTTTATTACAGGTACGGTAGACAAGCCCAGTTCCGCCCCCTTCAACATCCAGCGGCCCATCACCCTCAAGGGAAGCGAGGAAAAGGAAATCCGTACCAACGGCGCCTCCGGCTCTTTGTTTACTGTAATCAGCCCCGGAATCCTTACCATCAACGGCCCCACCCTGACGGGGCACGGCAATAACTCCCCGCTGGTGCAGGTGCAATCAGGGGGAAAGCTGGTCCTCGAATCCGGGACCATCAAGGGGAATACCAATACCGCCAGTTCAGGGGGCGGGGTGTATGTCGATACCGGTTGTACCTTTGAAATGAAAGAGGGGACCATCACGAACAACCATACCTCCCAATC
>JAITHE010000155.1 GCA_031280125.1 Treponema sp. | reverse complement strand
GAAAAGTATGGCTTTCATGTGGAATGGCAAACGGTTTCCGAAACGGATTGGCCCGCCCAGCTGGGTCTGGTGATGGCCTCCGGGTCCTTGCCGGATTTTTTCATACGGGTCAACCCGCTTCTGGCGGAGCAATACGGCCGTCAGGGCGCGCTGATTCCCCTGGGGGATCTGGTCAATTCCCGGATGCCTCATTTCAAAGCTATTCTGAACGAAAACAAGGCGGTGGCGGGACAGATTACTTCGGATGACGGGAAAATATATTTCTTCCCCCGGCTGCTTCTGGATGCCCGGAACCGCCACTATCCCGGCCTCATGATCCGGGAAGACTGGGTCAAGGCCCTGGGGATGAAGATGCCGGAGACCACCGATGATTTTTACAATGTCCTTAAGGCGATCAAAGAAGCGGACTTCAACAAAGACGGCAACAAGAACGAGGCGCCCTTCCTGGGGGATTACCGTTTCCTGATCTGGGCTTTTGGGGTTGGTTCCCGGGGCATTAACCAGTTTGACGATTTCTTCGTGGAGAACGGCCAGGTCAAGTACGGTCCCACGGACCCCCGGTACCGCACCGCGGTGGAATATCTGCGGAAACTGTACGCCGAGGGCTTAATCGAAAGCGGCGGGATAAATGATACCCTTACCCAAAAGGTGGTGGGCGAATCGGTGGGTGCCACCTACGGTTCCTGGGCCGGGGTCCTCACCGCGTTCAACAAACTTCTGGCGGCGGAGGGGAAGAATCCCGGTCTCCGGGGGCTTGCTCCCCTCCGGGGGCCCACGGGTGAACGGAACGCCCTGTCCCACCATACGGAGATCGATCCCAACTGCGGGGGCGCCATTTCTTCCACCAGCAAAAAGGCGGACGATGCGGCCCGGCTTTTCGATCTCCTCTATTCCAAGGAGGGACAGACCCTCATCCACTACGGGGTTGAGGGGGACACCTACACCATGGTGAACGGGGTTCCCACCTTTACCGACAAGGTGGCCAAACATCCCTCCCTGTCGATCATGGCCTACGGTAATGCCTACATCGGGTTTATGAGTACCCTGGTTACGGTACAGCCCCCCGAGTATTACCTGGCGATCCTGTCCCCCGAAGCGGTGGAGGGGAACCGGATAACCGCCGCCGCCAATACGGCGGACAAGAAACTGCCGACCCTCCGGTTCAATGATGCGGAGATCGCCGAGGTGAACGTCCTCCGGCGGGACATCGACACCTATGTGGACGAGAATCTGGATAAGTTTGTAAACGGCCAGCAGGCCTTCAGCCAGTGGAACGCCTTCCAGGCTGGATTTCAGCAGCTTAAGGTGAACCGCCTGGTGGAAATTTACAACGCCGCCTACCAGCGGTTCCTCAAGGCTTCCCGGTAAGGGCTGCTTCGCCCCCGGTCCGCCGGGGGCTTTTAGGGAGATAGGTCAGATGGGTATGTCCGGTACACGGAAACTATTTACCGCCCGAAATATCACGCTGTATCTTTTTCTTGTTCCGGCGGCGGTCTACTATATTGTTTTTCACTATATGCCCATGTACGGCGCCCTGATTGCCTTTCAGGATTTTAATCCCTTTAAGGGCATGGCCGGAAGTCCCTGGGTGGGGGTTAAACATTTCAGGGATTTCTTCGGCAGTGTGTATTTTATACGGCTCCTGCGGAACACCGTTCTCTTAAGCCTTTACGGCCTGATCTTCGGGTTTCCCATGCCCGTCATCTTTGCCCTCCTGCTCAACGAGGTGAAGTCCCGCAAATTCCGGTCCGCCGTTCAGACCATCAGCTATATGCCCCATTTTGTGTCCACCGTGGTTCTCTGCGGCCTTATCGTCCAGTTCCTTACCCCCAATACGGGGCTTATTTCCCGGATCATCGAAAACATAAGCGGCAGGCCCAGCGGCATTTTGGATGAAGCCCGGTGGTTTAGGGCTATTTATATTACTTCGGGGATATGGCAGGGCATAGGCTGGGGTTCGATCATCTATTTCGCCGCCCTGACTTCAATTAACCCCTCCCTTTATGAAGCGGCGGATATTGACGGCGCGGGGCGTATTCAAAAGATGATCCACATCAGCCTTCCGGGCCTCCTGCCCACCATGGTTACCCTGCTTATCCTGGATTTGGGACGGATTCTCAATATTGGTTTTGAGAAGGTCATACTGTTGTACCGGAGTTCTACCTATGAAACGGCGGATATTATCAGTACCTATGTGTACCGTTCCGGCCTTATCAGCCAGCAATACAGTTTTGCCGCCGCGGTAGGACTGTTCAATTCCGTGGTGGGGCTTATCCTGGTACTCCTGTCCAACCATGCGTCCCGGCGGATTGTCCGTCAATCTTTGTGGTAGAGGGGGGGGAAATGCGGAGCCTTTCCCGGGGAAGACTTTTCAAAAAGCCGCTTATCGGCGATCTGATCATCCATCTGGTGCTGCTGCTTATGGCCGGTGTTTTCACTTTTCCCTTTATTTACATTGTGTCCGCCTCTTTTTCCCGGGCCTCCGCGGTGGCGGCCAATCCCTTCCTGTTCTATCCCAAGGGCTTTAACCTCGGGGCTTACCGGCTGCTCTTTTCGGTATCCACCATCTGGAGGGGCTATCTTAACAGCCTGTTCTACATGACCGCAGGGACCACCCTCAACGTGATCCTGACTATCCTTACCGGCTATGCCCTCTCCAAATCCAGCCTTCCGGGCCGGAACTTCATCACGGTATTTTTCCTGTTGACGATGTTTTTTTCCGGGGGCATGATCCCCAGCTACCTTCTGGTTCGGGACCTCAAGATGCTCAATACCCGCTGGGCCATGCTGCTCCCCGGGGCAATTTCCACCTGGAATATGCTGGTTACCCGGACCTTTATGCAAAACAATGTGCCCCAGGACCTCTCCGATGCGGCGGTGGTGGACGGCGCCAGTGAATTTCGTTTTTTCACCGAAATCGTTCTGCCCCTTTCTCTGCCCATCACCGTGGTGATGATCCTTTTTTATGGATCGGCCCACTGGAACGCCTGGTTTAACGCCTTTATCTACCTGCGGGACAGCCGGCTTTTCCCCCTTCAGCTTATCCTCCGGGATATTCTGGTTCAGGGTCAGCTGGGGGATATGACCGGAGGGCTCGGTGACGATGCGGCGGAACGGATACTCATGGCCCTGTCCCTGAAATACGCCATCATGGTAGCGGCCCTTCTGCCCATGATGCTGGCCTTTCCTTTTGTGCAGAAATATTTTGTCAAAGGAGTCATGATTGGCGCGCTTAAAGAATAGGCTGGAAACCGGTTTGCCCGCTAAAAAAAACAAGCCCTCTGGCGCCCTGTACAAAACGCCCGTAAGTTCATTGGACTTGTTCAATAACCCGGTTGGTTATTGAACAAGTCTTGCGAAAAGCCCCGCTTTTCGCTGTTTTTTAGCGGAAGTTGTTTAATAACTGAAGTTATTAAACAACTCTATTATATAGTTTTTCAGAAGGAACGTATGCCGACAAAAATGAAAGTTGCCGAATTTGAGTACTCCGATGATTTTTCCCGGCCCGGTACGCAGCGGGTGGCCATCCTGGAACAACCTTACCGGATGAGGCTGGCGGCGGCTAAAATCCCTGAGCCATCGGATGATGAAATCAGGATTAAGATAAAGTATGTGGGGATCTGCGGTTCCGATTTGGAAGCGTTCCGGGGAACCAGGAAGCCTGAGTTTATCACCTTTCCCGCCCGGCTCGGCCATGAGGTGGCCGGCTGGATTGACAAGGTGGGGAAAAACGTCCGGGGCCTTAAAACCGGACAGAAGGTTACCTGCCGGTATGTCTGGGGGGCCTATGCGGAATATATTGTCTGTACCCCCTTCAACGTCCAGGTTGTGCCTGATAATTTTGACATGAAGGACATAAGCCTCATCGAGATACTTCCCGGAGTGCTTCATGCGGCGGAGCTTTCCTGCTGCGATTCCGGCAGGACCGTATTGATCACCGGCCAGGGGGTAAGCGGCCTGGTCCTGACCCAGGTGCTGGCCCTCTATTCCCCCCGGGAGCTGGTGGTTACCGATACCAGAGACCGCAATCTGGCGCTGGCAAAAAAATACGGCGCCTCCGCCTGTTACAAGATTCCCCACACCGATACCCCCACCATGGAGGTGCTGAAAGAGGACTATCCTGAGGGCTTTGATATTGTGATTCCCTGCCTTCTTGAAGGGGGCAGCGTGGCGGATGCCATCAACTGCGGCAGAACCGGGGCCAAGATCGTCCTCTATGGGGGTATCGGCGTGTGCCGTCAGGAACTGGATTTTTTTAAGGTCCACCGGATGCGGCTGGAGATCCTTTCCACCGAACCGAAACGGGATATTGATATGTACCGGTTTTTCAAAGAAGGGATCAACCTGGTGGTGGACGGTTTAATCAACACCGGGGAATTTATCGACCGGATAGTTCCTTTGAGTAAAATTCAAGAAGCCTTTGATCTGCGTAATGATAAAACCAGCGATATAATTCATATCTTGGTGGATGTGGAACAGTAGGAGGGAAGGATGATTTACAAGGATATTGACATTGACCTCGCCGGTGAAGGGAAACCCTTCGCCCATTTTTTCCGGGCCACGGGTTACGCCAACGCGGACTATACCTACACCCCGCCCTTGAGGCGGATGTATGACTGCCAGGCATCTTACCGGGGGCAGCCTGAGTATATGCGGCTCCATAATATCCTGACCCTCCACGGCCGGGGGGACTATTATATCTACCATGAGGGCAGGGATTACGGGAATCCCGCCAAAGAGCAGGTGGATAGGGTGGTGTCCCGGGAAGGGGGAAAACTGCGGTTCAACTGGGAACTGGTGGACCGGGTGTACGACATTATCATCGGCCACGGTATGCGGCCCATCGTGGAAACCGTGTATATGCCCGCCGCGGTCTGCGCTCCGGGCTCAAGCCTCCTGCCGGAAAATTTCAGCCTCTGGGGGGAGGTGATCTCCGCCTTTGCGCGGCACTGGATCGACCGCTACGGCCTTGAGGAAGTACGGCGCTGGTACTTTGAAATATGGAACGAACCGGACAATCACCGGGAATGGAATGAGGACCCCTCGTCATTTTTTGCCCTCTATGATTATTTTGAAGCCGCCCTCCACGGTATTGACCAACACCTCAAGGCCGGGGGACCGGCGGTAAAACAATGGGACGAGGGGAAACGGATTTTCCGGTCGTTCCTGGAACATTGCGCTCGGGGGGTCAACTTCACCACCGGAGCCTATGGAACCCGGCTGGATTTTATCTCGGTCCACTGCAAGGGCGGTCATCCTTCCCTGCCGGGACCTTCCATCGGCCATATGTTTAATCCCCTCCTGGAATTCATCGCTATCCTCAAGGAGTATCCCTGTTTTAAGGACACCGAATTTTTCAACGATGAGTCGGACATTGTGTGGGAAGGAAACATGGGGATAAGCCACAAAAACTGGCTGGGATTCCGCAACACCCACTATGCCCCGGCCTTTACCGCCAAGATGATCTCCCGGTACTGCGATGAAATTTTGGACCGGGCGGGGGTGAATTTGACCGTGGTGGACAGTGATAATTCCCACCTACTCTGGGAGAAATCGTTCTTCTCCGGCAACCGCAGTCAGTTTAGTCCCCTGGGGCCGGTTCCCTCCGCGGATCTTATCCGCAAGCCGGTGTTCAATATTTTTCCCCTCCTGGGCCGGCTGGGCAGCGAACGCTGCCCGCTGCACCCGGAGGACGGTGAATTTGGGGAGAAGTACGGCGTCCTTGCCACCCGGGACCGGGAAGGGGGCCCGGCCTTTCTGCTCTGGAACTGCGAAGACGGTCTTATGGACGATGTGAACCCCCGGACTATCCGCCTCCATATAAAAAATCTGGACCCCGGGGCGGTCTATGACCTGTTACGGTTCAGGATTGACGGAGAACATTCCAGCGCCTACGGAGCCTGGCGGCGGATGGGCAGCCCCTGGCCCCTGAACCGGGATCAGATCCGGCTTCTCCGGGAACATGACGGCCCCGCCCTGGCGGAAGCGCCGGAACGGGTCTCCGGGAAGGACAAGCTGGACCTGGAATGTTTCCTGCCCATGCATGGGGTATGCCTCATCCTCCTGGCCAAGCCCCCGGCCGGGGAAGAAAAGCCGGAAAAACCGGAGGTCATTCTTGAGCAGGGGGCCTGGGGCGGTTCTCAGGCGTTCATCCGCTGGAACTACTCCCGGCGGCGGGATCTCCTGGGTTACCGGGTATACCGCGGAAAGCCGGGGGAGGAGCGCCGGATCATCAACAAGGCGGAAAACACCCTGTGTTCCTATTTTGTCGATCTTGATCTGGAAGAGGGAGCTTCCTATGCCTATTCAGTATCCTTCGTCTACGCCGATGGCAGGGAAAGCCCCCGGTCCCCTGAAGCGGAGTGGGGGGGAGCCGCAACCGGCCACGCGGCGCCCTAACCCGCACCCGCGGAAATCCCCTGGACCCGGGGTCCGCCGCCGGGAGCGCCCCGGGCCGGGCGGCGGGGCCGGGCGCTCTGAAAAGCCTGTGGAACCTGCCGGAGGAGCCTCCGCCCGGTGTTGAGTTTTCTTCTTGTTTCTTTTGATCACTTTTTCTGTCTGTTCCTGGAAATTTGCGTACCGGGCGGCAAATACGACACCTCATTGACGGCCCTGCGGGCCGCAAATTTTCGCCGGTCTCCTCCGGCAGAGAATTCCATATTTTTCAGAGCGCCCGGCCTCGCCGTCCGGCCCGGGGCGCTCCTGGCGGCGGCGGACCGCAGGTCCGCAAGGTTTCCGGCTACGTGCCTTCCGCGCGCCCCCTCCTCCAGGGCTGGCAGGGCTCCTGCATTTACTTTTATGATGGGGGGCCGGGGGGCCTTTGAAGGCCGCTGTCGCGGCCAATCAGAATTCCCAGCGGGGGTTCGGGGGTAGAGCCCCCGTCCCGCGCAAGCGATTGAAGCGGAAATCCGCAGGATTGGAGCGGAAAGCGCGGTTTTTGCGGAGCAAAAATG
>JAITHE010000087.1 GCA_031280125.1 Treponema sp. | reverse complement strand
GTTTCCGGAAATTACGATTATGAACGGCACCATAGGGGGAAGTCTTACGATCGACGGCCAAAGACACTATCGCCTTATCGACATAAACGTAAACGGCCGGTTAATTGTAAAGGCCCCTGTGTACCCGGGATGGGGGGATTCGCTGGAGGGGTTCTCCATGGTCAGGGGGTTTGTGGACACGGTGGAGAACCTGCTGGACGATGTGTGGCAGAGGGATTATGTGGACCCATATGATCCAAATTATCCATCTCATTCACCTGCCATGCCCGCGGTATGGCGGCCCCTGGTGCTGGATCAAAAGCTTGCTTCGGGTCAAGTTCAGATAAGGTACAATCCCGGTGGAGCGGCCATTCGCTGGGGCGACTACCCCGCGGGGTTGTTTCCGGCGCATCCGGATAACCCGAACAACAACCCGTAGAGGCCGGGTTCTCTGGTACGGGCGGTCCGGTTTTACCGGATACCCGGCTTTTTCTGACATGCAGCCCCCGGAGCTTTGCTCCGGGGGTTTTTATAGAAAATCCCCCTGATGTCCCTGAAAAGGGCTTGTTTTCTCCCCCAAAACGGCGCACAATGGCGTATAAAAATGGGAAGAAGGCCGGGGATGATAAGAATAGCGATCATTGAGGATCAGGTGATGTTTCAGGATTCCCTCGCCCGGTTCCTGGGGGAACAGGCCGATATGGAGGTGGCGGGGGTATCCGTCGACGCCGCCGGAGCTTCCGGGCTGTGCCGGAAATGTTCGCCGGATCTGGTGCTTATGGACGTGATCACCGGCAGCGACAGCAACGGCATAACCGCGGCGGCGCAGATCCGGAAGGACTTCCCGGAAATAAAAATAGTCGTCATGACCGCCCTGCCGGAGATAACCTTCATCGATGCGGCGAAAAAGGCGGGGGTCCACAGTTTTATCTACAAAAACGCCGACAGCCAGCACCTGTTGTACGTGATCCGCAGCACCATGAAGGGCCAGGGGGTATATCCGGGCCCGGCGGATTCTTCCATGCTTTCCGGTGAAGCCTTTACGGATGCGGAGATCGCCCTGATTCGCCTGGTGTGCCGGGGCATGAGCCGGGCCGAAATAGCCGGCGCCCTGGCCCTTTCCGAGGGGACCGTTAAATCCCTGATCACGGGGATCCTGGACAAGACGGGCTTTGACAGTATCATGAAATTTGCTGTTTACGCCGTGTCCAACGGTTTTATTGTACCCGAAATATAAGTTCCGGATTGTCCTCCGCTCCCCTTTCCGGCAGACTTTAACAGCCCTGCAATTCCGGATACAATAGAGTTGTTCAGAAACCTCAGTTTCTGAACATATTCCGCTAAAAAATGTATGTTTCGCAGCCCATGGGCGGGAAACTACAGGGACTGTTCGCCGGACCAAAGGTCCGCAGCCAGCCGGGTTATCGAACAAGTCCAATTAAAGGGGAATTCTCTCTACTTTAAGGTTGAAGGGTATGAAACAAGTGGTGGGCCAATGAAAAAAAATGAAACCGCCGGAAGGGCGGGCGGCGGCAGGGGGGTGAACAATTATCTGGAGCTGATCTTTGTATTTGCCGCCTTTTTGTTGATGGCGTTGACCGCGTGGTTTGCCACCGGCCGCATCCTGCGTAACCGCCTTTTGGCGGGGGCCGAAGGGATGCTCTATACCGCCGAGGCAAACGTCAGGGCCGGCTTTTCGGAGGCGGAGCTGACCGTCCTTAACTCTTCCCATGTGATCCAGGAGATGATCGCCGGGGGGGCGTCCCACGAAGAGATCCTTTCCTACCTAACCGGCACCTCCCAATGGATGCAGCGGCGGGAAGGGGGCCTCCTGGAATTTCTTGGGGTGTACGGCTATATCCGGGGGCGGCTTATGGACAGCCAGGGCCTTAATCCCGGGGAAGATTATATTCCCCAGGGGCGGCCCTGGTACCAGACGGCGCTCCGCAGCGGAGACGGGATAGGCTACACCGCCCCCTATACCGACGTCCGCACCGGCGAAACGGTAATCTCGGTGGTGCGGAATATCCCGGGACCCGGCGGGGAAACCCTGGGGATTCTGGTGGCGGACGTGAGCATAGGGGAGATTACCCGGTACATCAATTCCCTGGCCCTGGCCCCGGGGGGGTACGGCATGCTGATAAGCCAGGACATGACGGTCATGTCTTTTCCCGACCGTGCCTTTTTGGGCCGCCCCCTGCGGGAACTGGGGGGAGGGTACGAGTGGATCGCCCCGGCCCTGCGCCGGGGAGATGACATTTCTGCCCGGGAAATAAGGGACGCCGGGGGTAAGTCCATCGTTTTTTTCAGGCGGATCTTTAACGGCTGGTACGTGGGGAGCGTAACCCCCTATGGGCGGTTTTTCGGAGACCTCTACATTGCCGGCCTGGTTCTGGCGCTGCTGGGGCTGGTCCTGGCGGTGGCGCTCTGTTTGATCCTGCTCCGGCTTTTTGCGGCCAAGCGAAGATCCGATGAGGAAAGCAAATCCAAATCATCCTTTTTGGCCAGGATGAGCCACGAGATCCGCACTCCCCTGAACGCCGTGATCGGCATGAGTGAACTGGCGTTACGGGAAGAACAGCTTCCCAGGATGAACGAGATGGTCCGGGGGATCCGGCAGGCGGGATACAACCTTTTGACCCTGGTCAACGATATTCTGGACTTTTCCAAAATTGACGCGGGGGTTCTGCAGATTACCCCCGTGCCCTATTCCTTCTCTGCCCTTTTGAACGACGCGATCAACATCGTCCAGGCCAGGATTGCCGGAAAGCCGGTCCTGTTTACGGTCGACGCCGCCGCTTCCATTCCCGCCGTTCTGGTGGGGGATGAACTGAGGATCCGGCAGATCCTCCTTAATCTCCTTTCCAACGCCGCCAAATACACCGACACCGGCCATATCCGGCTTATGGTGAACGCCTCGGCCCGGCCTGCGGAAATCCGGGACGCCCCCCCGGGGGTGATCCTCAACTTTACCGTGGAAGATACCGGCAGGGGGATCCGGGGGGAAGATATGCCGGGACTTTTTGGAAGTTTTGTCCGTTTCGACATGGAACGGAACCGGCACATCGAGGGGACCGGCCTGGGCCTTTCCATTACCCGCAGTCTCTGCCGGGCCATGGGGGGGGACGTCGCCGTAAAAAGCGAATACGGCCGGGGCAGCGTCTTTACCGCCTTTCTGTTCCAGGAGGTTTTGGACAACGCCCCCTATGCGGCGGTGGAATTCCCCGAAAAGAAGGGGGTTCTTCTTTACGAAAAAAGGGCCGAGTATGCCCTTTCCCTGGGCCGTTCCCTGGAAAGCCTGGGGATTCCGGTGGAAAGCGCCGTGGACAGGGAAGACTTCTTTTCCAGGCTGGGAAACAGCCCCTTTGTCTTCATTGCCGCATCCCTGTACGGGAACGCGGCGGCGCAAATCAGGGCAAAGGGGGTCAAGCCGGTGCTGCTAACCGGCCCGGACGAGGGCTCTGCCTTCCGGGATACGCCGGTTCTGGCCATACCCGCCCATGCGGCGTCTATCGCCAGGATCCTGGCAGGCAGAGCCGCTGGGACGGAAGAGGCGTCAGGTTTCAAGGCCCCTGGGGCGCGGATCCTGATTGTGGACGATCTGCCCGTAAACCTTACCGTGGCCGAAGGGCTGATGGATCCCTACGGGATGCGGATCGACACCTGCCTTAGCGGGGCCGGTGCGATTGAGAAGGCAAAGGCCAATACCTACGATCTTGTTTTTATGGATCACATGATGCCCGGCATGGACGGCATCGAAGCCGCCGCCGGAATTCGCTCCCTGGGCAGGGAGTACGGCGATCTGCCGATCATCGCCCTTACGGCTAACGCCGTGTCGGGGATGAAGGAAATGTTCCTGTCCAAGGGCTTTAACGATTTTCTTTCAAAACCCATAGAGATTTCTAGGCTGGACGGGATCCTCCGTAAATGGGTGCCCCGGTCCAAGCAGGAAAATCCTCCGGCGGACACGGAGGCGGCGGCGGCAGCGGCCCCGAAGCGTGCAGGGAGGGGTGAAGACCGGGCAGCGGATCCCCTTCCGGGGGTGGGCGGCGTTCTTGCATCCATTCCGGGGATAGACACGGCCCAGGGACTGGCCCTAACGGGGGGATCCGCCGCCGCTTACCGGAAAGTCCTGGCCATATTTACCAAGGACGCGGAAGACCGGCTTCCCCTGCTGGGCTCCGCGCCGCCGCCGGAGGGCCTTAAATCCTTTGTTACCCAGGTCCACGCCCTCAAAAGCGCCGCCGCTTCCATAGGGGCGGCGGGCATTTCCGCGCAGGCGGCGAAACTTGAAGAGGCCGGAGCGGCGGCGGATCTTGGGTTTATCGGGGAACACCTGCCGGATTTTGCCGGGGACCTTGCGGTTTTGCTGGAGGGGATCCGGGCCGCCCTGAAAACGGAAAGTTCCGGCGCGGAAATTCCGGTTTCGGGGATGTCCGTCTCTTCCGGGGCGGACGCGGAAAAGATGGAGCAATCCTGGCGGGAACTGGCCGGGGCCCTAAAGACGGGCAGGGCGGAAACCATTGACCGCCTGCTGGAAGAACTGTCGCGGCAGAATCTGGGAACGGCGGAACGGAAGATCCTGGAGGCGGTTTCGGATGCGGTGCTGGTGGCCGATTTTACGGCGGCGCTGGAAATCATGACGGGCTTGCCCTCCGGCGGAGACAGCCATGGATAGTGCGGACCGGGGGAATTTTCTTTCCAAAAACCTCTCCCCTGCCCGCCGCCGTAAAACGGCAATTCCGGGCGGACCGGGCCGGGAAAACCCCCAATCCCCCAGAATGGCCATTAAGCGGAAATTTTTTATGTTTTCTGCGGCTTTCTTTTTGTTTATTTTGATTGGCGGCACCCTGGTATTTGTTTTTGTCATGAACAGGCTTGGCGGCGCCAATATGGAGCAGGCGATGAACCTTTCCATTGAAACCATAAGGCTCCGCCTGGCCAACGAGGTCAATACCGATCTGGGCCTGGTGGTAAAGATGGCGGACGTTCCCCTGATAAAGCGCTACCTTCTGGATCCGGTCCGTTCCGGGCTTGCGGAACAGGCCCTGGAGGACTTTGCCGCCTACCGCAGAAATTTCAAAAATAATTCGATTTTCTGGATCAGCGACATGGACAGGGTTTTCTATTTTGATAACGAGAAATCCTATACGGTGAACCCCGGGGATCCCCGGTACTACTGGTACAACATGACCCTTTATGAAACGGAGCTGTACAATTTTAACATTAACTACAGCCCTGAAATGAGGCGGACCGATCTGTGGATAAACGCTCCGGTTTTTTACGAAGGGCGGCCCATCGGCATGGTGGGGACCGGTATCGGCCTGACCGGGCTTATCAACGCCGTGTACCGGGATCTGAACCCCGGGATCGAGGTGTATATTTTTAACGCCCTGGGCGAAATTACCGTGGCCCGGGATCAGGCCCTGGTCTTTGAAAAAAAAAGCCTTGCCGGCCTTCTGGGGAAGCAGGGGGAACTCCTGGTGGAGGAGGCGCGCCGCGCCGCCGGAGAGACCTGGGTTATCAACCGGGAGGGCGCCAAGTATATGGTGGGAACCATTCCCCGGCTGAACTGGTACATCGCCGCCGTCTCTCCCCTCGGCGCTGCCAGCCTGTTTGATCCGGCCATGACGGGATTTTTTATCTGCATGATCGTCCTGGTCCTGATCATCTTTATGATCTCCAATATGTATGTTTCCCTTATCCAGTTTACCGTGGACGAACAAAACCTCCGGCTGGTGGAACTGAAAGAGGCGGCGGAGGCGGCAAGCCGGACCAAAAGCGAATTCCTGGCCAACATGAGCCACGAGATACGAACCCCGATGAACGCCATTGTGGGCATGGCGGAACTTCTCTTGCGGGGGGAGCTTGACAGGGACGCCAGGGAATACGCCGGGGGCATTAAACAGGCGGGGGCCAACCTGCTTTCGATCATTAACGATCTTCTTGATTTTTCAAAAATCGAGGCGGGGAGGCTGGAGCTTATCCCCGTTACCTATCTTCTTTCCTCCGTGGTCAACGATGCGGTAAGCATTATCCGCATGAGGCTTCTGGAAAAGCACATCCGGTTTTATACCAACATCGACAGCCGTATTCCCAATGAACTTTTTGGCGACGAGGTACGGATCAGGCAGATTCTTTTGAACCTTCTGGGCAATGCGGTAAAGTACACCGACAGGGGATTTATAAGCCTGGCCATGACCCGGGAAGCCCCGCCTCCCGGCCAGGGGGAAAACAAGGTGTACTTGAAGATCGCCGTGGCCGACTCGGGGTTTGGGATAAAACCGGAGGACCGGAAAAAACTCTTCGGCGATTTTGTCCAGGTGGATCTGAAGAAAAACCGGAGCATAGAAGGGACGGGCCTGGGCCTGGCCATTACCAAGCGGCTCTGTACCGCCATGGGCGGAAGCATCGGCGTGGAAAGCGAATACGGCCAGGGCAGCGTTTTTACTGTATCCATTCCCCAGGAAAAGATTTCGGATATTCCCTTTGCCTCGGTGGACAGGCCGGAAGAAAAAAAGACCCTGGTGTATGAAAGACGGACGGAGTACGCCCAATCGGTAAGCTGGTCGCTGGACAACTTGGGGGTTCCCCGAAAGACGGTGATGGAACAGGCGGCTTTTGCGGAGGCCCTGAAAAACGAGGAGTGGCATTTTGTGTTTTCCGGCTACGGCTTTTACGGGCGGATCAAGCCGGAAATGGAAAAACCCGATGCGGCCTTTCCCGGCGGCAGGAAACCTGTCCTGGTTCTAATGGTGGAATGGGGTACCGAGGCCCGGGTTCCGGGGGTACGCTTTATGTCCCTGCCGGTACAGGCCCTGTCCATTGCGGACGTACTCAACGGCACAAACTGCCGCCGGGACTACACGGAAAGTTCCGGTTTTACGGGAACCCGTTTTACCGCCCCCCGGGCCTGCCTGCTTGTGGTAGACGATATTGCTTCCAACCTTAAAGTGGCGGAGGGGCTTTTGGCGCCCTACAAGGTAAAGGTGGATACCTGTTTAAGCGGCGCGGAAGCCGTTGAGATGGCCAAAGGAAGGGACTACGATATTGTGTTTATGGATCACATGATGCCGGGGATGGACGGGGTTGAGGCGGCGGCGCTTATCCGGGCCTGGGAAAAGGAGGGGGCCGCCGCTGCCGGCGGGACAAAAAAGAAGTCCCCTGGACGGATTCCCCTTATTGCCCTGACCGCCAACGCCGTGTCAGGGATGAAGGAAATGTTCCTGTCCCAGGATTTCAGTGATTTCCTCGCCAAGCCCATCGACATTTCCAAGCTGGACGACATCCTGGCAAAATGGATACCCGCGGAAAAAATACAAAAAACGGAAGACTCCCGGCGGCGGGGGAGTCTGGAGGAGCCCGCGGAGGGCGGCGAATTCCCAGACTTTGGGCCCATTCCCGGCGTGGATGTAAGGCGCGGCATCGCCGGTACCGGCGGAACCCTGGAAGGGTACCGGCAGGTACTGGCCGCCTTTCGGGGGGACGCCGAGGAACGGCTTGGATTTTTACGGAAAATGCCGGAAGACGGGACCCTGTCTTTCTTTGTTACCCAGGTCCATGCCCTCAAAAGCGCGTCCGCCTCCATTGGGGCCGGGACGGTTTCCTCGGCGGCGGCCCGGCTTGAGGCGGCGGGAAAAGCCGGAGACCTGGAAACAATCCGCGAAGTCCTGCCCGGCTTTGCCGCCGCCCTGGAAGAACTGGCGGGAAACATCCGCGCCGTTCTGGAGGAAAAAGCGGGGCCTTTGCCCCCCCGGGGCGAAGATCCTGGTCCCGGCGCGGCGGCTGCGGATCTGTCCCCCCTGTTCAGCGGACTTGCCAAAAGCCTGGCGGCGCAGGACTTTGAATCCGTTGACACCCTGCTGGAAAGGCTGGGGGGGAAAGAGCTTGACGGAAAAACCCGCAGCGCCATTGAAAAAATTTCCGATGCGGTGTTGATGGCCGAATTCGGCGGAGCGCTGGAAATTCTGCGGAATCATGGTTTGATATGACGGGGTTGTCCGCAGCCTGAGGGCTGCGGGGCAGTTCCCACAGGTAAAATATCAGGGAGGAATCATAAAGATGGGCAGGGTAAAACCAATCCGGCGAAAAACGTCAATCAAGTACCGCTTTCTTGCTTTTTCGGTGATCTTATTTTTTGTTATCCTTTTTGGCGGCGGAGCGGCTTTTTTTCTTTCCATGGGGCAGATCATCCAAAGCGGCGCTTCCGGGGAGCTTGCCCGGCTCATCGAGACCAGGCGGCTCCGGCTGGAGGGCCAGGTGGGCAAGGAGATAGCCCTGGCCCTTAAAATGGCCGATTCCCCCCTGATACGGCGGTATTTTCTTGATTCCGGCAACCTGGAACTGGAGGCCCTGGCTTTTGAGGAAATCGCCGGGTACCGCGCCGCCTTTACCGGAAACAACATATTCTGGATTAACGATGCGGACCGGCGTTATTATTTTGGGGACGAATACGTGTATACCCTCGACCCCGGTGATCCCGATTCCAGCTGGTATACCTGGACCTTGACCCAGGAAGAACTGTTTAATTTTAATGTTAACTTCGATATCGGCCTTAAAAGAACAATGCTCTGGATCAACGCCCAGGTTTTTGAGAACGGCCACGCCGGGCGGGGAAGGGCCGTGGGCATTGTGGGAACCGGCATAGATCTTACCGATTTTATTACGGCCCTCTTTGGGGCCGGAGACGGCGGCGAAGGGGAGACGGCGGAGCTGCTCCTTTTCAACGGGCAGGGGGAAATAACCGGCGCCCGGGACAGCGCCCTCATGGAAGCCAAGGAGACCGTCTCCGGCCGGTGGGGGAAGAGCGGGGCGGCGGTGGAAGCGGCGGCGCAGGAACTTGGGCCTGAGGAAGAAAGAACCTTTTCCCTGGGGGGCTTTGAATATGCCCTGGGCCGCCTGCCCCAGCTTAACTGGTATATCGCCGCCGCCCTTCCCCTGAGTTCCGGCATGATCCTCCGCAGTCCCGTGGCGGGCCTTTTTTTTGTCATGCTCCTGGCCATCCTGGTGATCTTTATCATCATCAACGCCTTTATCTTCCGTTTGGTAAAGCCCCTGAATAAAAGCGTCGCCATACTTTCGGGAATTGCCGAAACCTGGGACCTTACAAGGCGGCTGGATCATCCGGGGAATGATGAAATAGGAAGCCTTGCCCATATTTTTAACCAGACCTTTGAAAAGATACAGAGTCTGGTAACGGTGATCCGCGATAAAACCCAGACCCTTTCAAAAACAGGTTCCGAATTTGCCGGGCAGATGGATTCCGCCGCCGGATCGATGAATAGAATTACCGCCGCCATCAGGACCATGACGGACCTTGCCGGGACCCAGGCGGGGGAGGTGAACAAGGTCAGCTCCGCCATGGCGAACATTATCGCCCACATTGAAAAGCTCAACGATCACATTTCCCAGCAGTCGGAAAGCGTTTCCCAGTCTTCCTCGGCCATAGAGGAGATGCTTGCCAGCATTCACTCGGTGGCGGAAACCCTGGTGCGGAATTCAAAAAACGTGGAGACCCTATCGGAGTCTTCGCAGGTCAGCCGGAAGGATCTTCAGGCCGTGTCCTCCGAATTCCAGGAGATCGCCCGGCAGTCCGAGGGGCTTCTGGAGATCAATTCGGTTATGGAAAGCATTGCCAGCCAAACCAATCTTCTTTCGATGAACGCCGCCATCGAGGCGGCCCATGCCGGGGAAACAGGGAAGGGGTTTGCCGTGGTGGCCGGTGAAATCCGCAAACTTGCCGAAAATTCAAGCCGTCAGTCCCAGACCACGGCGGAAATGCTTAAAAAGATTAAGGCGTCCATAGACAAGGTAACCGCTTCTACCCGGAATGTCCTTGACCGCTTTGGGGACATCGATGTGCAGGTACGGACCGTGGCGAATCAGGAATCGGAAATTCGGGGCGCCATGGAAGAACAGGAAATAGGCAGCCGGCAGATCCTGGATGCGGTAATACGGCTGCGGGAGATCAGCGGCACGGTAAGCCGGGAGGCGGAGGACATAGCCCGGGAAGGGCAGGAGGCTATCCGTGAAAGCGGCAGCCTGGAACGGATAACCGTGGAAATAGAAAACGGCATGTCCGAAATGGCCCTGGGGACGGAACAGGTAAACGCCGCCGTAAGCAGGGTTAATGAAATAAGCAGCGGCAACAAAAACAGCATCGATACCCTTGAGGGGGAAGTTCTTAAATTTAAAGTATAGGCGGGCAGATGGAAAACGATAGGAAGCTGATCATGCTGGTGGACGATAATCCGGCCAATCTCCGGATTGGGAAAAACGTGCTGTCCGGACACTATACCGTCGCTACCGCCCCTTCGGCGGCGAAAATGTTTTTTCTTCTGGAAAATAACCGTCCGGATCTTATCCTCCTGGATATAGACATGCCCGAAATGGACGGGTTTGAGGCGATCAAAATTCTTAAGGATAAAACGGAAACCAGGGACATCCCGGTGATCTTTCTTACCGGGAAAACGGAATCCGGCGATGAGGACGAAGGCCGTTCCTTGGGGGCCGCGGCGTATGTCGTAAAACCCTTTGATCCGGCTTCCCTGCTTGCCTGTATCGGGGAGCATCTAAAAACATAAGGAACGGGGACGGGCCGTGAAAAACTGGAAACGGGTTCTGCAAAAGAACTATACCCAGGTTATTTTTGTTTTTATCGCCTTTTTTTTGATCATGAGCGGTGAATTTGTTTCCCGGCGGGCCATTGCCGCCCGGGATCTGCGGGTAAGCGCCGGTGAATCCCTGCGTACCGTGGAAACCAGTATCAAGACAAGCCTCCGTGAGCCCGAGACGGCCCTGGTAAGCGCGGGTTTTACCCTGCGGGATATGATCGTTAATGAAGAAGCCTCCCATGAAGAAATCCTGCGGTATTTAAGCGGCATCACCGGGCGGCTTAAGGGGAACGAAAACAGGGTGTCGGGGTTTAACGGCATGTACGCCTTTATCCGGGGAACGTACCTAGACGGAACGGGCTGGGTTCCCCCGCCGGACTATAAGCCCCGGGAACAGCCCTGGTACCGGATTGCCCGGGAAACCAGGGGTCAGATAGGCACAACCATGCCCTATATGGACAGCAAAACAGGAGAAATCATCGTCTCCCTTGCCCAGGAGATCCGGGGGGCGGGGGATTCTCCGCTGGGGGTTGTGGCTATGGACCTGTTCCTTGATGGAATCAGCAGCTATGTCTGTTCCCTTCAGCGGTCCTACGGCGGCTACGGCGTGCTTTTGACGGGGGACCTCCGGTTCATGGCTCATCCCCGGGCGGAAATGCTGGATACATCCCTGGGGGATCTTTCGGAGGATTTTGCCCGTCTTGCGGCGGACCTTGGAGCGTCCGGGGACATGCCGTCGCGGTTTATACGGGATTCGGATAATAAAAGGATGATCGCCTTTTTCCGCCGCCTCTATAACGGCTGGTATGTGGGAATGTTCATCCCCGTGGCGGCCTACTACGGCGATATGTACCGCACGGAAGCCGTCATGATTGCCCTGGGGATCCTCCTGGCGGCAGCCCTTTCTTATGTACTGCTGCGTCTTTCCGCCGCAAAGATGCGTTCCGACGAGGAAAGCAGGGCAAAGTCTTCGTTCCTTGCCAACATGAGCCATGAAATCCGTACCCCCATGAACGCGATTGTGGGGATGTCGGAACTGCTCCTGAGGGAAGATCTTTCCGACGAATCCAGGGAATATGCCAGGGATATAAAACAAGCCGGGGCAAATCTTTTGGCGATCATCAACGATCTTCTGGATTTTTCAAAGATCGAGGCGGGGAGGATGGAGATCGTCCCCGCCAAATACCTTCTGTCCTCTCTGGTAAACGATGTGGTAAGCATTATCCGCATGAGGCTTATGGAAAAGCCCGTTCGTTTTTATACCAACATCGACTCCCGGATCCCCAACGAGCTGGTGGGAGACGAGGTGAGGATGCGGCAGATCCTCCTTAATCTGCTGGGCAACGCGGTGAAGTACACCGACAGGGGGTTTATCAGCGTAACCATGACCATGGAGGACCCCCCGGGCAGACGGGTTTCCCCGGGAAGGATCCGCCTGCGGATCGCCGTGGCCGATTCGGGGGCCGGGATAAAACTGGAGGATCAACGGAAACTGTTCGGTGATTTTACCCAGGTGGATACCAAGCGGAACCGGGGCATTGAAGGAACCGGCCTGGGGCTGGCGATTACCAAACGGCTCTGTACCGCCATGGGCGGAGATATTTCCATGGAAAGCGAATATGGGTACGGCAGTGTTTTTACCGCGGTTATTCCCCAGGAGGCGGGGACAGGGGAGCTCTTTGCCCGGGTGGACAGGCCGGAGGAAAAAAAGGTACTGGTCTATGAAAGGCGTTCCGTCTATGCAAGATCAGTCTCCTGGTCCCTGGAAAACCTCTCTGTTCCCTACAGGCTGGTAGAGGATGACGACGCTTTTGTCAAGGCCCTGGAAGAAGGGGGGTGGTATTTTGTGTTTTCCGGCTACGGCCTGTACGGCCGGATCCAGGAAGTGATGGAGAGGCTGGACAAAAAACCGCCCCTGGCCCTGATGGTGGAGTGGGGAACCGAAGCCTATATTCCCGGGGTACGTTTTGTGTCCCTGCCGGTACAGTCCCTGGCCATTGCGGATGTCCTTAACGGATCCCCCGGGCGCGGGCCGGGGGACGCGGTTTTTACCGGAACCCGTTTTACCGCGCCCGGCGCCTGGGTCCTGGTGGTGGACGATATCGCCACGAACCTCAAGGTGGCCGAGGGACTTCTTGCCCCCTACCGGGTAAAGGTGGATGTCTGCCTTTCCGGAGCGGAAGCGGTGGAACTGGTCAAGCGGAACAGTTACGACATGGTATTTTTGGATCACATGATGCCGGAGATGGACGGCGTTGAGGCGGCGGCGCTCATAAGGGAATGGGAAAGGGAGCGGGCGGATAAGTCAAACGGGGGGATCCCCATTATTGCCCTGACCGCCAACGCCGTGTCGGGGATGCGGGAGATGTTCCTGTCCCAGGGTTTTAGTGATTTCCTCGCCAAGCCCGTTGATGTGTCCAAGCTGGACGAAACCCTGGAAACCTGGATACCCAAGGGGAAACGGCAAAAAGCCGATGTCCGGCGAATTGGAGACTCCTTTCCGGATCCGGGAGGATCCCGCCCGGCGGGCTCCGGTACCTGTACAGCCGGGGTTTCCCCGGGGACCGAAGCGGGATCTTCCGCGTTGATCCCCGTCGTGGGCCTGGACGCTGTGCAGGGAATTGCCGCCACCGGCGGAACTATTGAGGGTTACCGGCAGGTTTTGACCCTGTTTCATGGGGATGCGAAAGCCCGGCTGCCCTTTTTGAATACCTTCCTTGATCATGGGGTTTCCTCCGGCGCCGGCAAAGATTCCGAAGGGATCCCCGGTCCCCGGGATTTTGTGAAAACCTGCGCCGCCTTTACCACCCAGGTTCACGCCCTCAAGGGTGCGGCCGCGAGCATCGGGGCGGCGGATATTTCGGGGGAGGCGGCGGCCCTGGAGGCGGCAGGCCGGGCCGGGGACATTGATTTTATAGGCAAAGCCCTGCCCGGTTTTACGGGGCGCCTTGGAGCATTGATCCGGGGAATCGCCGCCGCCTTGGATGCGTCGTCCGCCGCCCCGGACGGGGGAGGGGACCGGGGGGTGGCCCCCCCCGTTGAGGGGGGCAGTGAAGGCCCCAGGGGCCGGCTTTTTTTACTCCTCGCCGATCTTGCCGAAGCCCTGAAAGCCCAAAAGACGGAGGCCATAGACCGTATTTTGGAAGCGCTGGACAGGGAAGTTCCGGACGGGAAAACCAGGACTATGCTGGATGAGGTCTCGGAGGCGGTGTTAATGGCCGATTTTACCCGGGCGCTGGAAACTGTGGGGAGTCTCTTCAAGGCCGCCGAAGGAGGGGATCTTGCAGTTTAAGGCCTTTGAGGAAGGAATTGAAGTGAATGGGCAGACCGTATACGCCTTTGTACACGGCATGGGGGCCTTTAGATCCCTGGGGGAGCAGTACATGAGCGCCTCGGGGATAGGCAGAATGAAAAACGGCGCATGGCTGTTCGACTACGATGGCTGGTATCCCCAGCAGGCGTGGCTTGACGCCTTTGCAGCCATCGCCCGGGAGGTGGGAGACGGAATACTCTACAAAATCGGCTATGCGATACCCTGCAATGCCGAGTTTCCCCCTTGGATTACCGATATACACAGCGCCGTGAAGGCCATCAACATTGCTTACCACATGAACCACCGGAAAAACGGCGGCCGTCTGTATAACGCCCAGAACGGAACTCTCCACGAAGGGATAGGACATTACGGCTATGAACGGGTGCCCGGTAAAGATCTTATTGTAAGCGTCAGCGGCAATCCATACCCCTGTGTGTTTGACCGGGGAATCATCACGGCCATGGTGCAGCAGTACGACATAAAAGCCATGGTTATCCATGACGATTCAAAACCCTGCCGCAGGAACGGCGCAGAGACCTGCACCTACCTGGTTTCGTGGTAACGGCATGAAGGGCAGTCAAAGCGCCTTAATGCCGGGGCTTACCCTGCTCCCGGAAACGAAGGCTGCCAATGAATAAAAAAAACCCCTTCGCCGTTCTCTATGCGGCCATGCTGATTACCTACATGGGTATTGTTTCGATAGTGGTGTTCTTTTTTTCCATGAATTCCGCCACCCCCGCAAGGATCCTCCTTAACGGCTGTCCCATGTATCTGAAAAGGGGTTTCAAGGCCGCCGACACTGTCTTTCAGGACTTTGCATTAGACCGGTGGGTGAATCTTACCGGCAAACCCTGGGGGATAAAAAAATCGGGCCTGGCCGAACCCCTGCCTTTTCTCTGGCCGAAAAAACAGAGGGAGGAACATTTTACCTATGCCCTTACCTTTACTGCCGGGGCGGATCAACTGGCTTATATCCGGAACAATTCACTGAGTCCGGCCCTCTATATCCCCCTCATAGCGGACAACTGGGAAATATTCCTCAATTCCCGGAGTATTGCCAAGGAAATGCACCTGGATGAAAATGGCGGCATCAAGGTGCACAAAAACACGCGGCTGCTTTCCGTTCCCTTTGACCTGTCCTATCTGCGGGAAGGGGAAAATACCCTGGTGTTTCATATCCTTTCTCCGCCCTGGTACAGCGACGGGGGCCTGCCCTTTACCAACAGCTATTACATCGACGATCTTAAAAGCTCCCAGAGCGAACACAGCCACCTGGTTTTCTATATGTTTTCCGGTATTTATTTTTTTATGGCCTTTTATGATTTTCTGATGTACCTGGGGGGCAGGAAAGAAAAGTACCGTATTTTCTTTTCCCTGGAAATGCTGATCCTGGCATTTTATATGTTCCTGGATACGCCCTACCGGTTTTTGTTTTTTGTCGATTCCCTGGTTTCCCTTAGAATGGAAGTAATGGCCATTTCCCTGGCCGGCATTCCCATGGTCTTTTTTGTACTTTTCCTCTGCGGCAAAAAACCCGGTCCCATAATAAAGGTATTTCTGGCTGTCTACGGCGGCGTTACCCTTCTTATGGCCCTCTCGGAACAGCAGCTTTTGCTGGATCTCCTTACCCTGGCGGAGCTGTTTCTTCCCGTTTCTTTACTGTACTGCTACGGTCTTTTAATCCGCTCCCTCAAGGACATATCCCGGGATTACCGGAAAAACCGGGGAAAGTTCCGGGCCTTCATGGCCGCCGTTTTTGATTCCCCCCAGGGGAATACCTTTTTGGGGTTTAACATAGTGCTGGTTTCGGTGATCATCGCGGTAATACAGAGCCTTGTTACCAGGGAGGATTCAAGCGTCCCCCTGATCGGCCTCTTTGCGTTTTCCACCAGCATTTCCTTTGCCATCGCCATTGATTTTTCAAAAACAAAACGGCAGGTGGAAAACCAGAATATCGTCCTGGAGGAAACTATCCGGGAGCGGACCATGGAATTAAAGGAACAGACCGCCCGGGCCGTCTCTGCCAACCGGGCAAAGTCCCAATTCCTTGCCGCCATGAGCCACGAGATACGCACCCCCATGAACGCGATCCTGGGGCTTTCGGAAATGACCATGAACGTTGCCGGCCTTCCGGAAACCGTATACGCCAATATCGAAAAAATCCGCGGTTCCGGTTCCAGCCTTTTGTTCATCATCAACGACATTTTGGATCTTTCCAAAATCGAGTCGGGCAAACTGACAATTGATAACCGGGACTACGAACTGCCCGGTCTTATCAGCGACGTAGCCCAGATGAACATGATCAGGATCGGAAGCCGGGATATACGGTTTATCCTCCAGGTTGATCCCGGCCTTCCCCTGCGCCTCCGGGGGGATGAACTGCGGATCAAACAGGTCCTGAACAACATCCTCTCCAACGCTTTCAAGTATACCGAACAGGGCTTTGTCCGCATGACCGTTTCCCAGGAAACCCGGGAATCAGGCGGACAGGAAACAACCCTGATCTTTGCCATAGCCGACTCGGGTCAGGGTATGAAGAAAGAGGACCTAAAGGCCCTCTTCGACGAATACTCCCGCTTCAACGCCGAACTGAACCGGGCCGTGGAAGGTACGGGCCTTGGGATGAGTATTACAAAAAAACTTATGGCCATGATGGGGGGCGCCATCGAAGTGGAAAGCGAGTACGGCAGGGGCAGTGTCTTTACCATCCGCCTGCCCCAGGAAACGGCAGGGGGCGTCTCCATGGGTGAAGAAACGGCGCGGGGTCTTGAAAATTTCAGCCCCTCCGCGGGCAGGAAAAACATGAGCGCCGGGTTTCCCCGGGAATTGATGCCCTGCGGATCGATCCTCGTGGTGGACGACCTGGAGACCAACCTCTATGTTGCCTCAGGGCTTATGTCCCCCTACGGCCTTTCCATCGAAACCGCCGGGAGTGGATCGGCGGCCCTGGAAAAAGTCCTCGCCGGCAAAACCTGGGACATTATCTTCATGGATCACCTGATGCCCGGTCTGGACGGAGTTGAAACCACGGAAAAGATACGTGAACTGGGCTATACGGGAACGATCATTGCCCTCACGGCCAATGCGATCTCGGGCCAGGCGGAACAGTTTTTGCAAAGGGGGTTCGATGATTTTATTTCAAAACCCATTGACACAAGACAGCTCGACAGCGCCCTCCGTAAATGGGTAAAAGCCAGGCGTCATGGGGAACAGGAAACAGAAAAGGATATGGGGAACGTTCCCGCCCCCGCGGAAGATCTCCAGGGGGGATCCTTCGCCGCCTCATCCGGAGGGGCGCCGGGCGGCGAAAACGGTTCCCCCCCCGTTCCCGGGGTGGACACGGCAAAGGGGATTGCCGCCACCGGCGGAACCGTTGAAGGCTACCGGCAGGTGCTGGCCGCCTTTTGCAAAGATGCGGAAGAGAGGCTTCCCCTCTTTAAGGATTTTCCCGGCGGAGCTGTCTCCGGGGATGACAGCTCCGCCGGGTGTGCCGCCCTTGCCGCCCAGGCTCATGCCTTCAAGGGAGCGGCGGCGAGTATCGGGGCGGCGGACATTTCAGGGAAGGCGGCGGCCCTTGAGACGGCGGCCCGGGCCGGAGACATGGATACAATCCGGGAAATTCTGCCGGATTTTAAGCGCCGCCTTGAAGAATTGATTGAGGGAATCGCCGCCGCCCTTGACAGGCCGCCCGCTGTCCTGGACGGGGAAACCGGTCCGGGGGACGCTTCCCCGCGTGGAACGGCTCCGTCCCTTTCCGGGGCGCCGGCAGGGGGTGGAGCCGGACAGCCGGTTCTCTCCCTCCTCAGGGAACTTGCCGAAACCCTGCAGGCACGAAAAGCCGGCGGCATTGACAGTATTTTGGAGACGCTTCTGCGTCAGTCCCTTGATTCAAAAACCCGTGAAACCCTTAAAGCCGTTTCCGATCAGGCGCTGGTTGCCGCCTTTGACGAATCCCTGGAAACCGTTAAGGGCCTGCTCAACAGGGGAGGCCATGTATGATGATCAAGAGAAATCTGGGGAATCCCGCCGCCGCCGGCGGGGCACCTTCCTTCTGTCTGCCGGAGACGGAAAAAACGGTTCCCACTAGCAGCATCCTCTATTATACTAATGATACTGATAATGCCCCCTGTAACGGCAAAGAGGGATGTGCGGTTTTTTCCGGCGGCGTTATTGCCGCCATGGGGATGACCGTATTCAACGAAGATAGAGGGGATGCGGGCGTTATTGCCGATGATATTACAGTGAAGGATCTTGGAACCATGATCAAGGCCGTAGACGTAGTATCCGGGCAGCGGATTTTTCTGCTTGGCCGGAACGGCCTTTTTTGTAGCCATGGGATAAAGCAGGCAGGCGGAAATATCGCCGCCGCGCCGGAGAGCGCAAAGGGAATAACCGGGGACTAGCATGCAGGCTCAATTTCAACCCGCCATTGTCAACTTTGCGAAAAACTCCTGCATCACGGTAGAGGGAAAGGCCAACGCGGATCGTTTTTATATTATCCAGAAGGGAAGGGTTAGAATAATCCGGGAAACAGATACCCTGACAGAGCAGCATAATGATGTGGCCGGGCCGGGCGATATTTTTGGGGTTGTGTCGGTCATGGCCTCCTGTAGTTATATAGAAACAGTCCTGGCCCTGACCGACGTAACCCTTTTAGCCATCGAAAAGAGACAGTACGGCGATCTTATTAAAACCAATACACCGGTGGCCATGAACATTATCCAGCAGTTTTCCCGGCGGCTGCGCAGCCTGGACGACGTTCTTTCCCGCCGGGCCCTCTCCGGCGCCGGCATAAACGCCCCTTCCCACCTGTTTCAGGTCGCCGAATACTATGTCCGGCAGGAAAAGTACGGCATGGCCTTTTATGCCTACCGGCAGTACCTGAACTACTGTTCGCCGGAAGACTCCGGGTGGATCACGGAAAAGATACAGAAAATTACCCCCTATGTCAAAGACTCAAGGCCCGAATATCCCGCGGATCAGGCGGAGCGGAACTATCCGGAAAACTGCCTTGTCTTTGCGGAGGGGGAATACGGGGATGAACTTTATATTATCACCAAGGGGACGGTAAAGATCACCAAGATCCAGGATAACCAGGAGATGGTTCTGGCGGTTCTAAAAAAGGGGGACATTTTTGGAGAAATGGCCCTGCTGGAGGACAAACCCCGGGCGGCCTCGGTGGAAACCTGTGAGGACTGTACGCTGATGACGGTAAACCGCTCGAACTTTGAAAGCCTTATTTCCAGGCAGCCTGAAATGGTTGCACGGCTTACGACCATGATGGCGGAACGGATCTGGATTATCTACAAACAGCTTGTTAACACCCTCATTGAAAATCCCCTGGGGCGCATTTACGACGCCCTCCTCATTCAGCTTGAAAAAGAACGGGTGGTTTTTTCAAATAACCAATCCCACCTGTGCAGTTTCGGCTTTAAGGAACTGGCCGGCATGGTTGGCCTGCCCTACAAGGAAAGCGAACCCCACTTTAGGCGGATCCTCGCTTCCAAGCGGATTTCCCTGATGGAGGGGAAAATACTTATCAGCGACGTTTCGGAGGTGCTTAGACAGACCATGTTCTACCGGAAAACCCAGAAGATAGGGCTTACGGTGAAGGAAAAATGAGGCTTCCCGGGGCAAGCCGCGGTGTCCCATGTCCCGCCGCTTGTGTTTAAAGCCGCCCCGGGGATGGGGTAGCCGGTCCCAGGGCGAATAAAAGGGGAAACCAAACAATGGAAAACAAAAAGGAACTGATCTTGCTGGTAGATGACAATCCTGCAAACCTCCGGATCGGAAAAAATGTTCTTGCGGAAAAGTACGCCGTTGCCACCGCCCCTTCGGCGGAAAAACTTTTTTCCCTTTTGAAAACCAGCCGCCCGGATCTGATCCTTTTGGACATTGATATGCCGGATATGAACGGCTATGAGGCGATCAGGATGCTTAAATCCAGGAAGGAAACAAAGGATATCCCGGTGATCTTTCTTACGGGGAAAACCGAATCCGGCGACGAACTGGAGGGCCTTTCCCTGGGGGCCATGGATTATATCACCAAACCCTTCCAGCCCCCGCTTCTCTTAAAGCGCATAGAGGTACACCTTTTGGTTTCAAGCCAGCGGAAGACCCTGGAAAAACAGGCGGCGGAACTCCAGTATTATAACAGCCATCTTCGCCGGGCTTTTTCTACCTACCTTTCGGAGGATGTGGTGGAGGAGATTGCCGCCAATCCCGCCCGGCTCCAGCTTGGCGGGGTCAAGCGCCGCATGAGCGCTATGTTTACGGATGTGTTTAATTTTACCGGCATTGCCGAGGCCCTGTCTCCGGAGGATCTGGTGGACCTTCTTAACAGGTACTTTTCCGTCATGAGCGGCGCTATTCTGGAACAAAAGGGGACCATCGATAAATACGAAGGGGACGCAATTGTAGCTTTCTTCGGAGCTCCCCTGGAACAGGCGGATCACGCCCTGCGCTGCTGTACCGCGGCGGCCGCGATGAAGCGGCTTGAACTGGAATGGAACAGAAAACGTATTCTGGAAAGGCCCGGGTTTGCACCGGTCTTTACCCGGATCGGGATCAACACCGGCGACATGATAGCGGGAAACATGGGGACCGATCGGAAGATGAACTATACGATCATGGGCAACGCGGTAAATCTGGCGGCCCGCCTTGAAAGGGTGAACAAGCTCTACAAGACGGGGATCCTCGCCTCGGAAGATACGATAAAAGAATGTGGTAACCGTCTCCTGGTCCGGCGGCTTGACCGGATCCGGGTACCTGGTATCAACGAGCCCGTGCTGATCCATGAAATTCTTGAACTGACAGAGAGGGCTTCGGAGGCGGCAAAGAGACTGGCGGACCTTTTTCAGGCGGCCCTGGGTTTTTTTGAAAAGCGGGACTGGAAGGCGGCGGAAGCGGCCTTTATCCATGTTCTTAGGTACAACCCTGAAGACGGCCCCTCGCATCTCTACCTGGACCGTTGCCGCTTTTACCGGGAGACGCCCCCGGAGGATTCCTGGGACGGGATCTTTAACTTTAATGAAAAATAGGGTTCTTCGGAAACCGGTATTTTTCGGAGTACCATCCGCGAATGGTTCTCTCCGTCCTGTGGATTCCTCCGCAGGCGGATTCCTGGGCATTAACTCCGCAGCGGATCAACGGGCTAAAACTCAACCCGGGGAAGGGACCGGGCGCTTTCGCCGGTTTCAAAATAGGCCCTGGGGGCAAACCCCATGGATCCTGCGAAAAGGGAAGCGGGAAAACTTCGTATTTTTGTGTTAAATATTCCTACGCTGTCGTTGTAGCGTTTTCTGGCTACGGCGATGCGGTTTTCCGTACCCGCCAGTTCGTCCTGGAGGGCCAGAAAATTTTCATTGGCCCGCAGTTCCGGGTACTGTTCCGCCACCACCAAAAGCCGCGACAGGGCCCCCTCCATTTCGCTGTACCCCGCTGCCTTTTCTGCCACCGAAGCGCCCCCGGCCAGTTTTGCCCTGGCCCTGGCGATTTCCGTAAAAAGGGCCTCCTCGTGGGCGGCGTAACCCTTAACGGTATTGACAAAGTTGGGTATCAGATCGCCGCGCCTCTGAAGCTGGTTGTCCACTTCGGACCAGGCTGCGTTGATTCCTTCATCCAGGGCTACCATGCTGTTTTTTGTGCCGAAATAAAAAATGCAGATCAGCGCCGCCGCGGTAAAAACCGAAACAGCCATGGCCGTTGTCTTTTTCACATTGATCCTCCTAAAATTTCCGGGAAGCCCCGCCGCCCCCGGATCTGCCCCCGCCGAAACCGCCGCCTCCGCCTGACCGGAAGACACCGCCGCTTCCAAAGGAGCCGCTCCCAAAGGAACGGGGAGGGCAGAAACCCCTGCGGCGGCGGAACATCAGAGGAAGGATCACAAAGACCAGGGCAATAATGGCAAAGGTAAGAGCGATGTTGTACTCTCCGGCGGAACTTTTCCGGGTCCCGGCCTTTCCGGTAAGTCCCAGGGACGCGGGGTCGAGGTTATTTGCTTTTGCAACCACCGCCGCTATGGCCCGGGCGCCCTCCAGAAGTCCCCGGGAATAACGGCCCTCCCTGAATTCGGGCAGCACCGCCTGGTCCAGTATGCGGCCGCAGAAGGAATCGGGCAGAACCCCCTCCAGGCCGTAGCCGGTTTCGATACGCACATCCCGCTCCTCCATGGCCAGGATCAGGAGTACACCGTTGTCCCTGCCCTTTTGCCCGATGCCCCAGTGGTTAAAGAGCGCTTCGGCGTATCCTTCTATGCTTCCGTGGGGCGCGTAGGTCTTAACGCTGACCACGGCAATCTGCGTCCCGGTTTTTTGCCGCAGATCCCCCAGTAGCCCTTCCAGACGCTCCCTGTCCCCGGCGTTGATGATCCCCGCAAAGTCTGCGATATACCCCTCTGCCCGGGGCAGATCCGCCCCCGCCGCGGCAAGGATTGCCGCCGCTGTTAATAAGAGGATGATAAGAATCTTCGACGGACGGATCACGGCGGCCTCCTCCATGGTTCATTCCCGGCAGTTGGGGTTGTTCCAACATCTAACATGGGCGAACAGTCTCAACTATAAACTGTTTTGGAAAAAAGGCAAGGGGCCTTCCTTGAAGGGGATCTCCGCATTGAGGGCCTCCATGGTTTCTTCTTCCAGACGGTTTGCCCTTTTTACGGCGGCAGTAAAAAACCCTTCCAGGACGGGGTCAAAAAAGACATGCCAGCTCCGGTCCAGGGCGGCGCGGAAACCCCGGCGTATCTTGTGGGAGGATCCGAGGCCGGGATCAAAAAGCCGGATCCCCTCCCGGATACAGTAATCCATGGGGGCATAGTAGCAGGCGGCAAAATGAAGATCCCTCGGCGCCCCGTAACTGCCCCAGTAGCGGCCCCAGAGCCGGTCCCCCTTGCGGAACATCATCGCCAAGGCCAGGGTTTCCTCCCCCAGCAGGGCCTGGGAAAAGAGCGTTCTGGGGCGGAAATATTCTCCCAGGAGGCGGAAAAAGTCCCCGTTTACCCAGCGGGCGTCCCAGGGAATAAACTTGTCGTTGGTGATAGAGTAAAGTTCAAAGATCCGGTTGAAACAGTCCGCCTCCGCGGCCTCTCCCGGAAGAATCCGCAGATGTATGCCCTGTTCTTCATGGCGGCGGTATTCCTTCCGTATATTTTTACGCTGGTTTTTGTTGAAGAGGGAAAGAAACTCCTCAAAAGAGGCGAAGCGATCCGGCCTGGGTGTTTTAGGGGAAACCCCCGGGGCCCGGGGCAGGGCGTTTTCCCAGATAAAGCGGGAATGTTTCCAGCTCCGGTAGGATCTTTCTTCCAGCAGGGAAGCCCAGGAAGGGTCCGCAAAGAGGATGTGGATCCCCCTTATGCCCTGGCGGCGGCAAAGATTTTCCGCCGCGTCCAGGAGGGCCCCGCCCAGGATCCGGGGATCCTCCCCCTCCGCCGTAAGGAAACGGTAGCCCTCTGCGGGAGTGGCGGGGATTGTGCCCACCAGTTTGGGATACCAGTTCCGGCCCAGAGAAAAAGCCGCCTCCGCCCAGAAATGATCCCAGATAAACTCGCCTTCACTGTGGTTTTTCAAATAAAAGGGGGCCGCCGCCAGGAGCTTTCCGCCTTCCCTGATATGGGGATGAAGGGGACACCACCCCGTTTTGGGGCCGGCGCTTCCCGATTTTTCCAAAGCGGCAAGCCATTCCCATTCCAGGAAGGGGATGGTTTCTTCCGTTACCAGACTGTTCCATTCGGCTCTGCCAAAGTCCATGACGGACCGGGCGAAACGAACCCCGGGGCGATCCCTCATTCTGCCAGAAGATCCGTTTTTCCCGAAGAAAGGGCAGCCAGGATACGCCGTTTTACCGCCCCGGAATTGCCGGTAAAATCCGCCAGTTTTTTTCGCATATCCCCCCGTTGTGAATTGATCCCGTAGGGGCAGGTACAGGCCCCCCGGAGGATCCCCTGTTCCTCCGCACAGGCGATGATCTGGCGCTCCTCCAGGTAAGCCAGGGGCCGTATCAGGGTAAGGGGATATTTACGGTAGCGGAGCTTTACCGGCATGGCCAGCAGTTTCCCCTGGGCGCAGAGGTTCATAAAGAAGGTTTCAATGATGTCGTCCAGATGATGCCCCAGGGCGATTTTGTTAAATCCCCCCTGCACTGCATATTTAAGAAGCTCCGCCCGGCGCTGGGTGGAACACCAGTAGCAGTTCATTTTTCTGCCCGGTTTAAGCCGGCCTATGACGGGTACAAAGAGATCCGTAAAGGGGATTCCCCAGCTTTCAAGCCGGGCGGCCAGGACCGTTTTTTTACAGCAGGCGCAGAAATCGCTGGAAATATGGAGGGCTTCCAGATCGCAGCCGGTTTTGAGGCTCCGCCTGAAGGAAGAAAGCGCCCAGGCCAGGACGGTGGAATCCTTTCCCCCGGAAACGGCGATAAGGATCCGGTCTCCGTCTTTGATAAGCTGTTTTTCCAGGACGGCCCTGGCGCTGAGCCTGCGGACAATGCCGCCCGCCCCGCCCGGAATCGATCCCGCCCGGCGTAAAAAGCGGTCAGCCACGGCGCTGATCCTTTTCACTTCCCCGGGGTAAACCGGCGGAGACGGCTTCGCTGCTGCCGGAGACGCCGTTGTTACCGGTACGGCGTATCAGGTCCCGTATAACCAGGCTTGCCAGGATCATCCCCGCCGAAGCGGTAACGGTAACGGCGCTGCCGTTGATCTGTTTTTTGGAAGCGCACCAGCCGGCGTCTCCGGCGGAACAAAAACAATGGTCCGTACCGCAGGGACTTTGGTTTTCTCCGGCCCGGAGGGGCGCTTCATCGCTGTACACCGCGGTAAAATGCCCGGTGAAGCCCCGCTTCCGCAGACCCCGCCGCACCAGGGCGGCCAGGGGGCAGCCGGAGGTATCCCAAATATCCGCCGTTTTGATCCGGGCGGGGTCCAGCCGGGCGGCCATTCCCATGGAGGAAAAAAGCACCGCAGGGAGCGGCGCGGTCATTTCGATAAGATCCAGTTTGTGGGACAGGCTGTCGATGGCGTCGATCACATAGGCTGCTCCTTCGATTTCAAAGAGATTCGCGCTTTCCCGGGTAAAAGCCCGGTTAAAGGCCCGGATGCTGCAGCGGGGATTGATGTCCAGAAGCCGCTTCATCAGCGCCGCCGCCTTGGGGATCCCCAGGGTGGAAGAGAGGGCCTGGATCTGGCGGTTGATATTGGTGATGCAGACCGAGTCGTTGTCCACGATGGTAATGCGCCCAATGCCGGACCGGACCAGGGCTTCCGCCGCCCAGCCCCCGACGCCGCCAAGGCCAAAAACAATAACGGCGGTGTTCGACAGGGCCCTCAAAACCTCTTCCCCGGTTAAAAGGCCCAAGCGGTGAAACGGCGGAGAGACGGTGGTGTTCATACTTTCTGTTTTTACGGAATGGACATGCAGGAAACCCGGACGGCCCGGGTCTTTACCGTCTATACCGCTTCGTAGCCCGCTTCGGCCACCGCGGCCTTTAGGGCGCCGGTATCCGCGCCGTCATATTCCACCTCGGCGCTTTTGTCCTTAAGGCTTACCACGGCGCGCACAACGCCGGACACGGCTTCCAAGGCTTCTTTGACGTGGGCGGCACAGTGGTCGCAGCTCATCCCGTTGATCCGCAGGGTTGTTTTCATGGTTTTCCCCTCCTGGGTATATGTATCATAGATGAACCTGCCGGGGAAGGTCAATGAAGGATCAGCAGTGGTGTTTCTCCGCTGCCTGGGCGGCGGTGCTTTTCCCTGCTTGTCCTTCAGGGGGCTGCTTAAGTATACTATTCCGGTGCGTATACTTTCGTGGAATGTGAACGGTATCCGGGCGGTGGAAAAGCGGGGTTTTTCCCGGTGGATCGGCGCTGAATCCCCGGATGTTCTCTGCATACAGGAAACCAAGGCCCGGCCGGAGCAGTTGACCGGTGAACTGCTCCGGCCCCTGGACAAGGAGGGCAGGCCCTATTTCTCTTACTGGGCCAGCGCAAAAAAGCCCGGCTATTCGGGGGTGGCGATTTACAGCCGCGTAGAACCGGATAATGTGCGGCCCCTGGGAAAGGCGGAATTTGACGGCGAAGGCCGGGTACTTCAGGCTTTTTACGGCGACTTGGTCCTTATCTCGGCCTATTTTCCCAACTCCCAGGATGGGGGGGCCCGGCTTCCCTATAAGCTTGCCTTCTGCGACGCCATGATGCGGCTCTGCAAAAGACTGGTTAAACAGGAACGGCACGTTGTCCTGTGCGGCGACTACAATATCGCCCATACCCCCATCGACCTGGCCCGGCCCCGGGAAAACGAGGGGAACGCCGGTTATCTTCCGGAAGAACGGGCCTGGATGGATGCATTTACCAAAGCAGGTTTTGTGGACACCTTCCGGCACTTCCACCCCGGGGAGGAGGGCCGCTATAGCTGGTGGTCTTACCGGATGGACGCCCGCTCCCGGAACGTAGGCTGGCGGATCGACTACCACTGCATCGATCCGGCGCTGCTGCCCCGGGTCAGGGGAACCGCCATCCGGGGAGATATAGAAGGGTCCGATCACTGTCCGGTGGCGCTGGAGCTTTCGGATTCGCCGGGACGGAACCGTGAAGGTTAAATATAACGCTCCTGTAACCCTCACGTTTGCCCTCCTCTCCGCCCTGGTACTGATCCTTTCCCAGACCCTGGTCCGGGGCCTTGTTTCCGCCTGGTTTACCGCCGGGGGAAAGGGAAGTTTCAGCCCCGGATCCATCCATGGCTGGATCACCCTTTTTACCCATGTGGCGGGCCATGCCGGCTGGAATCATCTCTTTTCCAACTTTGCCTTTATCCTGCTCCTGGGACCCATCCTGGAAGAAAGCTGCGGTTCCCGCCCATTGCTTGTTATGATTATCTTGACCGCGCTGGTTACGGGGATCTTCAACGTTCTTTTTTTCCGGAGCTCCCTGCTGGGGGCCAGCGGGGTTGTATTTATGATGATCCTCCTTGCTTCCTTTACCAATTTTTCCCGGGGCGAGATTCCCCTTACCTTTATTTTGGTGCTGGTAATTTACCTGGGCCGGGAATTCATCTATTCCTTTAGCACCAACAATGTGTCCGAATTTGCCCATATCGCGGGAGGATTCTGCGGAAGCCTGTTTGGGTTTTTCCGGTCCGGAAGGATGTCCCGGAAATAACTTCACTTCTCCCCTTTTCTGTGGTATAGTATGTTCCATGAAGAAGGAATTTCTTCCATACGACACGGTACGGGACAATGCCCTCAAGATGGCCGGGACTATTTACAACGGCGGTTTTGTGCCCGATGTGATCTACGTATCCCTCCGGGGCGGGGCTTATCTGGGCAATGTGATAAGCGAATATTTCAAGGTGGTAAACCGCCGGGGTCGGCCTGTGTATTATGCCGCGGTGGTGGCCCGGTCCTATACGGGCGTCCGTAAACCGGAACAGATCAAGGTGGAAGGCTGGACCTACGATCCGGAACACCTGCGGATCGGCGACAAGGTTCTTTTGGTGGACGATATTTTTGATTCGGGGACGACGATCAACCATCTGGCGGGGATCATCCTGGACAAGGGCATACCCCGGGAAGACCTGAAGGTGGCGGTCCACGATTACAAGTATTTTTACGATAAGCAGGATCAGTTTCCCATACAGCCCGATTACTGGTGCAGGAAACACGATTTTTCGGTACACGATGAGGACCGGTGGATCCACTATATGAGCCACGAGCTGGTGGGGCTGACCGCGGAAGAACTGAATACCCACTACTACAGCCGGGACGGGGAACTCCGGGGGGTCCTGTCTGTGCTGGAACAATCGTGAGCGGACCAAGGGCCGCCGCCGAATTTGACTTTCCCCTTTCCCGGATAGCCGGTCTGGATGAGGCAGGCCGCGGGCCTCTGGCGGGTCCCGTATCCGCCGCGGCGGTGATTCTGCCGGAGGATTTTCCCCTGGAGGTTTTGGACGACTCAAAAAAACTTACCGCCGCCCACCGGGAAGCGGCGGCCCTTCTGATCATGGAAAGGGCCGCCTGGGGTATAGGCTGGGCAGAGGCTTCGGAGATTGACAGGATCAACATTCTCCAGGCAAGCCTTCTGGCGATGAGCCGGGCCTGGGACGCCCTGGCCGGCGCCTTTCCCCGGTACGATCCGGCGCGGGGAGCCGGGGGGAAGCCTGAACCGGCGGATCTGTACGCCGTGGCCGACGGGCTTTACTGTCCCCGTCTTCCCATACCCTGCCGGGCCATGGTCAAGGCGGACGCCCGGATCCCCCCGGTGATGGCCGCCTCGATCCTCGCCAAGACCGCCCGGGATAAAATGATGATCCGCTATGCGCTGTTTTATCCCGAATATGGCTATGAAAAGCACAAGGGCTATCCTACCAGGGCCCACCTTGAGGCTGTCGCCCGGCAAGGGCCTTCACCCATTCAGCGGCTCAGTTTTACCGTAAGGCCCCCCCGGGGGAAACCGGAATTTACCGGTCCCCCCGCTTCCTGACGGTTATCCGCTTTTTCTTTGGACCGGTTTCGCCGCGGCCCTCTTTCCCGCTTTGCCGGCGGGGCCTTTCCCCGCCTCCCCGGTTCTCCTCCCGGTTCCGCTTCTGGTCCCGAAGCGCCCTTTCCAGCGCCTTGAGAGATTTGTCAAATTCACCCAAAAAGGCAGGAATGTCGTCGGCAAAGACGATAACCGACTGGCGTTCAAATCCGCCGGTTTCCTTGTTTTTGCTTTCCACGATATTAAGGTACAGGTCCCCTATGCGGTTTTCCTTTACGTTAAGAAAGTAACTTCTGTTGGGCAGTATCAATTTTGTGGAAAAAAGTTCACCCCGTATTCCCATGTTCCGTCCTGTTATCCGGCGGCGGCATCCGCCGCCGCCGTCATGGTCCGCTGCCATTCGATAAGTTCCCGTTCCAGATCCGCGCTGCCCTCGGCATCCGCCATGATCCGGAACACCGGTTCCGTCTTGGATCCCCGCATCCAGATAAAGGCGGTTTCCCCGCTTTCATCCTCCGGCGGCGGACTTTTCGCCCCTCCGCAGGCGGTTTTGAATACAATTTTTAATCCCCCGGTACCGGCGCCGCCGAAGCGGGAAAGATTCCGCAGTTCCCCCGCGCCCACACAGGCCCGGGCTTCCCATGCTTCAATGCCCCAGCGTTTTTTTAAGTCTCCCTTTTTCCGTTCCCATTCTCCTTCAAAGATCCTCTGATACCGGTCTTTGAGCAGGGCATGATCCTTGGTTTTGACCTGGAGTTTTGCCAGGGGATCGGTGGTTCCGGTGGTGAAGAACCGGGGCAGGGAGGCGATAATATCCGGCAGGGAAAAGATGGACGCGGAGGCTCCGGCGGAACTTTCCCTCCGCCAAATGTCAAAAAGGCCCGGCCTTTGCCCGTCTCCCCGTAGGGTTAAAAGTTTTACCAGGGCGAATACCGTTGCCAGAGGATCCCGCACCGAAGACGGGTGGGTAATGTTTCCGCCGTTGGATCCTTCCCCCAGAATCGGCACCACATACCCTTCTTGGCGAAGCCGCCGGGCCAGGTTGACCACGTTGGCCTCTCCCACTTCCGCCCGGAACACCGAAGCTCCAAAAACGGCGGCGATGCGGTTGATCCGCATGGAGGTGGGGCCGTTAACGGCCACCGCGGCCTTTACCCCGCCGTTCCCCCGTTTCCCGGTCCAGGCTAACTGGGCCAGTTCAGCCATGCAGGAAAGGGCAAATACTTCCTGGGCTTCCAGGATTCTGGCCCTGTCCGCCGTATCGTCCCAGATAACCAGGTTCCCCCGGTCGCCGTCGCAGTCCGGGGTATAGCCCAGCAGTACCGAAGGATCCTGCCTGTGAAGATCCTCTAGAAAAATCCGGCAGGGTTCCAGGGATGCACCTTCGGGGATAATCGCGTGGGCTATTTCGCCGGGGAAGGCGTTGATTTCATGGAAGCGGATCCCCAGGGAGCGGCAGAAGTCTTTATCGATGCTCAACGTTCTGGCGGATCCGTTAAAGTCCGCGGCGATCCCCAGGGGGCGGGTCCGGAGTCCTTCGGTAACGGAATCAAGAACCGCCCTGTTTCCGGCAACACGCCCGGCAAAATCCCTGTAGGCTCCCAGAGCTTCTTCTTTGGTTTTTCCTTCTTCACCGTAGACCTCCCGGATCCGCTCTTCCGCCGCTCCTTCCAGCAGGGTCAGGATTTCTGTTAGGGCGCCGCTCCGGTCCAGGCGGGTCCTGAGGGCGGCGATCAGTTTTTCCGCCTCTTCCCCCTCTAGTACGCCCCCGTCGTCCAGGCCGAATTTGAGGCCGTTATGGCCTATGGGATTGTGGCTTGCGGAAAGATAACAGAAGCCCCGCCGGCTCCCGCCCGGAGCGGAACGGGCAAAGGCCATGATTTCCGGGGCCGCGGCAACACCGGTGTAACGGACGCGGCAGCCGGAGGCAAGCAGGGCGCGGATCACCGTATCCGCCAGGGCCTTTCCTGTGGGCCGGGTATCCCTGCCCAAGACAAGTTCTGGCCGGCCGCCGAAGCGGGCGGCGAGGTATTCGGCAAAAACCGCCGCCCCCGCCGCCGCGATGATCCCGTGGGGGGGGGAAAGTTCTTCCCCGGAATGTTCCTCACCCCCCCCTGCGGCAAAGACCCCCCGCCAGCCGGAGGGAGAGAGGATCATCCCTTCCAGGGCTTTTTTGAGGGATCCCCCGTCAAGCCGGGAATCCTGGATATTCAAGAGCATACCTATAGTATAGTCAGGATTTTTATATAGTCTAGATGAAAAAAAGGTTGTATATTATTATTATAGGAAATGTAAGGATTATGTAACATGAAAAAGATTTATCTGGATTACAACGCCACCGCCCCCATGAGGGAAGAAGTCAGGGCCGCGCTGCTTGAGGATATGGACATATACGGCAACGCCTCCAGCATGCACGAATCGGGCCGCCATGCCCGGGCCAGGGTGGAAGAGGCCCGGGGCAGGGTGGGGGAGCTTCTGGGGGTCCCCGCCAAAACGGTGGTCTTCAGCTCCGGGGGATCCGAGTCGAACAATACGGTCTTTAATACCATGCGGATCCTCGCCTCTGACAAACGGGGAACGCCCCTGGAATCGGGCCGGAGAGGATTTATCACCAGCGCCATCGAACATCCCTGTGTTCTCAATTCCGCCCGCTTTCTTGAATCCCTGGGTTTCAAGGTTACCTTTCTTCCGGTGGATGAAAGCGGCAGGATCCGCCTGGAGGACCTGGAAAAAGCCCTTTCCGGGGAGATCCTCCTTGTTTCGGTGATGGCGGCGAACAATGAAATCGGTACGATCCAGGATATTAAAGCGATTGCCGCCCTGGCCGGAGCGGCGGGAGCCTATGTCCATACCGACGCGGTCCAGACGGTGGGCAAGGTACCGGTAAATGCAGCAGAACTGGGGGTGGATTACCTTACCATGTCGGCCCACAAGATCTATGGCCCCAAGGGCATCGGTGCGCTCTATGTACGGGACAAGGCCCCCCTCTTTCCCCTGATCCGAGGCGGCCATCAGGAAAACGGCATGAGGGCGGGGACCTACAACAACATGGGAATCCTGGGCTTTGGCAAGGCCGCCGAACTGGCGAAACGGGACCTGGCCCTTTACGGCCAGACCACGGCCGCCCTGAAAAACCGGCTAAAAGAAGGGCTTATGGAAAGGGTGCCCAGGATAATCATAAACGGCCATGAAGACGAGAACCTCCCCAACACCCTTAACGTATCCTTTCCCGGCGCGGAAGGGGAGGCGATCCTCCTTTCCATGGATCTTGCGGGGATAGAAGTTTCCACCGGATCCGCCTGCGCCTCGGGAAGCCTCGAACCCTCCCATGTGCTTCTTGCCATTGGAGCCGGGCCGGAGCGGGCCCACGGTTCGATCCGTTTTTCCCTTGGCATGGGAACGTCCAAAGAAGACATTGACTATGTGCTGGAAACCCTGCCGCCGGTTATCAAACGGCTGCGTTCCATGAGCAGCATGGAAAACCACTAAAGGATCTCCGCGTCCTTTTTTATTTTGGAGGATACATGACCAGTTGGCTTTATTCAGATACGGTGAAGGAACACTTTGTTAACCCAAAAAATGTTCTTATGGACGACGAGTCTTCTTTTCCCGCCGACGCCCGGGGAGAAACGGGGAACATCAAATGCGGGGATCAGATGCTCATGCTCCTGCAGATCAGGGACGATGTAATTACCGGGGTGCGGTGGAAGACCTACGGCTGCGCCAGCGCCATTGCCTCCACCAGCATGCTTTCCGAAATGATCCAGGGGATGAAGATCGCCGACGCCTACAACATCAGGCCCGAGGATCTGGTGAAAAAGCTTGGAGGGCTTCCGGAAAATAAGATCCACTGTTCCGTCCTGGGAGACAAGGCCCTGCGGGCGGCCATAGACGACTACCTTAAAAAGACCGGACGTTCCGGCCTTTTTAAGGTAGAGGAGGAAACGGTTTGTCATTGTCTTGGGATCACCGACAAGGATCTGGAAACGGCCTGGAAAAACGGCGCCCGTTCCTGGGATGATTTTCAGGCGGCCACCAAAATAGGAACCGCCTGCGGAAGCTGCAAAACCCGGGCGTTGGAACTGCTCCATGCATTGGAGCATATCTATGGAGCGTGATATCCGCGGCGGGATATTAAACCCCTTCGGCACGAATAAAAAAGCGCCGGTTAACCCTAGGTTAACCGGCGCCGGGTGCCTTAAAAGGCGTCCTTTATCCTTTTACCTTAGTGTAGGCCTTATAGCCTGACCAGCCAATGTCGGCGTTGCCGCATACCGGACACGTTGACGGGGCGTTCTTTGCGGTGATCAGGTTCCCGCAGTTGCCACACTTCCAGGTATCCTGCGCCGGGGTGTCCTTGTCAAGGGTTTCCAGGAACCGTTTAAAACTTGCTTCGTGGGATTTTTCGATATTTCCCACCTGGTCAAAACGTTCGGCAATTTCCGGAAATCCCTCTTCCTTGGCGATTTTGGCGAAACCGGGATACATCTCTCCGGCTTCGGTCTTTTCGCCTTCGATGGCGGCTTTAAGGTTTTCTTCGGTGGTGCCGATTCCGTCCAGGTATTTGAACCACAGCTTTGCATGTTCCTGCTCGTTGAGGGCGCTGTCTTCAAAATACCGGGCCACATTTCCGTATCCGTCCGCTTTTGCCTTGGCGGCAAAGAAAATGTACTTGTTACGGGCCTGGGATTCCCCCGCGTAGGCGGTCCTTAAATTGGCCTCCGTCTTGCTTCCTTTTAAACTTGCCATGTCTTTCTCCTCATCTCAAATTTGAATGGTTGATGTCCAAAAAAACACGTTTTGGACGGCTCACTTAAACAGGGCTGCACCGGTCAATGCCCCAAGGATAGCTCCGACAACCGGCCCTACCACAGGAATCCAGGCGTAACCCCAGTCGGAACTGCCCTTGCCCTTTATCGGCAGCACCGCATGGGCGATGCGGGGGCCAAGGTCGCGGGCCGGGTTAATGGCATAACCGGTGGTACCGCCAAGGCTGATACCGATGGTCAGGATAACCGCGTATACAAAAAACCCGCCGAACTGTGAACCATTGGGTACGGAAAGGAAGAAGACCAGGCAGAAGGTACCAATAATTTCACTGATCAGGTTCCTACCGGTATTGCGGATAGCCGGTCCTGTGGAGAACACGCCGAGCTGGGTTCCGGGATCGGTGGTTTCATCAAAGTGGTTCTTGTACATAAGCCATACAAGGAACGCCCCCACAAAAGCGCCGGCAAACTGCGCTCCGATATAACCGGGTACCATGGCCGGATCAAATTTGCCCGCCGCCGCCAAACCGATGGTAAGGGCCGGATTAAAAGACCCGCCGCTGATGGAACCAAAAATCATAGCGGGAACAAATACCGCTACTGCCCACCCTGTGGTGATTACGATCCATCCGCTGCCGTTGCCCTTGGTCCCCCTCAGAATTACGTTGGCCACACAGCCATCGCCCAAAAGGATCAGAATGGCGGTACCGATAAACTCTCCAAGATATGGTGACATACCCCTTCTCCTTGCGGCATCTGCTCCGCCATGAAGCAGACGCCGGTTTTTTATACAGCCCTGGAGCTCCGGATACCGGAATCCCGTTTAGCAGGTACCGCCAACGGCGGCGCCTGCCAAAAACTGTATTATACCATTTGTACTTTGGAAATCCTTTGGCGGGCAGGAATTTTTACATTGTTTCCGCAGCGGTTCGGAACGGCCCCAAACACCGCCGTTTTGCTCCTGTCCGCCGGGAAAAAAATGAACGTAAATCCGCCCGTCATTGTTACGTTTCCTCCTTGTTTAAAGTGTCCGGCTGGAGATAAAGTTAACCCCCGTACCGCAAATATCCCTTACCACCGGATTTCCGGCTTTGGGTTTTTCCTTAAGCTCCAGCCTGTTAAGGAGGGCCATGGCTTCAAAGATCCGGTCTTTGGGAATGGGCCTGTCGGTCTTAACCGGCATCCGGGGAATTTCCGCTCCGGCTATACAGACCGTGGAGGTTATCATACGGGTGGGGTTTTCGATTTCCTGCCTCCCGTAGGTTTCTCCCCGCCCGCAGGTATGGCCTGAAACTTTGAAGCCGTTTTTTTCGTCCACCTGGAGATGACAGCCCTTGGGGCAGACGATACAGATAAGTTCTGTAATGCCGTCGGGTCTTTTGTTTTTGAATGTAACGTTGGACCCCGGCTGTTTTGTATCGCTGACCACCGACACGGTAATATCTCCATCTTGGATCTTTTCTACGGCGTCCTTCAAAAGGATGATTTTTTCCATCTCCCCCGGGGCCAGATGTTCCCGTTTGAAGGAGGCAAGCACTTCGCCCCTCGAGCGGATTTCTATTTTTGATTCTTTGTAAATCGCCGTGGAGCGGAAAAAAACTTCCGTAGTTTTTTCGATATTTTCCGGACGGATCTTCTGGGGTACCACATAACCGACCCCCTCTCCGGGCTTCAGGGAATAGGTCTTTCCCGGGGAGGCCCTGCCCGCCGATGCGTAAACGGCAGCGGCCCTGCCGGCCTTGAGGCTTTCGGCGCTTACAAAATCCACCAGGTCGTGCACGTGGGCCACATTGCCGCAGGCAAAGATCCCCGGAATCGAAGTTTCCATATTTTCGTAAACCACGGGACCGTTGGTTCTGTGGTCAATTTCCACCCCGGCATGGCGGGAAAGTTCGTTTTCCGGAATAAGCCCTACGGAAAGCAGTACCGTGTCGCAGTCGTAGAGGGTTTCCGTTCCGGCCATGGGCATTCTATGTTCATCGACCCTGTTGATTACAACCTGTTCGACCCGTTTGTCCCCCCGGATTTCCGTGATGGTATGGGAAAGGTGGAGGGGAATGTCATAGTCCTCAAGGCACTGAACAATGTTCCGGGTAAGACCGCCGGAGTAGGGCAGCACTTCAAATACCCCCAGCACCTTTGCCCCTTCAAGGGTAAGCCGCCGGGCCATGATAAGGCCGATGTCGCCGGAACCGAGGATCACCACCTGTTTTCCGACTTGGTAGCCTTCGATGTTCATGTAAAGCTGGGCGGCCCCGGCGGTAAATACTCCGGCGGGCCGTGATCCGGGGATGCCGATAGTTCCCCGGGGCCGTTCACGGCAGCCCATGGACAGTACCACGGCTTTTCCCCGGACCGCGGTATAGCCGTATGTGCTGTGGATAAACCGTACCGTCCGGTCCCCGGAAATGTCCAGTACCATGGCGCCGCAGATCACCTCAATGTCCGCCGCTTTGACCTGCTCGATAAAGCGGGCGGCATATTCGGGGCCGGTAAGCTCTTCCTTAAAGTGGTGCAGGCCAAATCCGTTATGGATGCACTGGTTAAGGATCCCCCCTAGGGTGTTGTTCCTTTCGAGGATCAGCACATCCCCCGCTCCTTTTTCCTTGGCGCCGAGGGCGGCGGCAAGTCCCGCGGGACCCCCGCCGATAACAATTACGTCGTAGGTATCTTTCATGGCGCGCCCCCCTTTTTTGTTTCTCCGGTGATGATATACATTCCCCGCCTGTCCTTGGGTACGTCCTCCGGCTTCAGGTTAAAGTGCCTGGCAATCAGGGCAAGAACCCGGGAACCGCAGAAACCTCCCTGACAGCGCCCCATCCCCGGTGCACAGCGCCGCTTAAGGGCGTCCAAAGAGCGGGGGGGCAGAGGTCTTTCCAGGGCGTCGATGATTTCGCCTTCCGTAACAGTTTCGCAGCGGCAGACGATGTTTCCGTACAGGGGATTTTCCCTGATGGCCGCCCGCCGCTCTTCTTCGTTCATGTCCCTGAACCGTTTAACCCGCCGTTTGGCCTGAAACTGCGGATTCGGTTCAAAGGCCAGTCCGCTCCGGTTAAGCTGTCCGGCGATTTCCCTGGCGATGGAGGGGGAAGAAGTAAGGCCCGGAGATTTAACCGCTGCGATATTGAAGAAACCCGGCGCTTCCCTGGACTCGCCCACGATAAAATCTTCCAGGCCCGCGTCTGCCCGGAGGCCGGAGAAATTTCGTATGGAGGCCCGGAAGTTGATGGAAGGTATGGAACGCAGCGCATTTCTCCTTACATATTCAAGGCCGACGGCGGTGGTGGCATAATCACCGCGTTTGAAATCCTTGCTGTCCGGTCCCACGATGATATTGCCGTGTACCGTGGGCGCAACAAGAACGCCCTTGCCCAGCTTTGAAGGGCAGGGAAAGACCACCGTATTGACCAGGTTCGATTCGGTGGTATCCAGAATAAAATATTCTCCGCTTTTGGGGGTGATGGCAAAAAACTCCGGTTCCACCATCCGGCTTACCGTATCGGAGTCAACTCCGGCGGCGTTGACCACAAAACGGCTTTGGTAATTACCCCTGCCGCTTGTTACGGTAAAGCCGCCGCCTTCCTTTTTAATGCCCCTTACCTCGCAGTCCAGTTCAACCTTTGCCCCTCCCCGGACGGCACATTCGGCCTGGGCCGATGCCAATTCCCAGGGACATACGATACCGGCGCTGGGGGCGTAGAGGGCGCAGCTTGCTTCCCGGCTCAGGTTCGGCTCAAGCCGGAACAGTTCTTCCCCCTCGATGATCCGGAGATCCGGCACTCTGTTTTTATTGCCCTTTTCCAGGAGTTTTTCTATTGATCTGCGGTCTTCTTCTCCAAAACCAACCACCAGGGAACCGGTCTTTTTGTACATAATGTCCAGATCGCGGCATAGCCGCTCAATTAGGATATTCCCTTCTACATTGAAGCGGGCCATGCTGGTATCCGGTTCCGGATCGTAGCCGGCATGGACAATGGCGCTGTTCGCCTTGGACGTGCCGCAGGCCACGTCGTTTTCTTTTTCCAGCAAAAGAACCTTTAGTTTGTAACGGCTTAACTCGTAGAGGAGCGAGCATCCGCAGATCCCGCCGCCGATGATTATGACATCTTCCATAGATTAGCCCTGTTTTCGCCTTGATTGTGTTCGATCTTTCTTTGGCCTCAAGTCCTGCTGTGCAAAGGCTCCAGACCAGCCCGCCAGGGTACAGCCCACGGTCCCCGGGGAAAGGATTCGAATCCTTTCCCCGGAGGCTCCCTCCAATTTCCTAGTTTTTTTCCCAGCCCAGGGAACGTTTTACCGCTTCCTTCCAGCCGGCGATAAGCTTTGTCCGTTTTGAATCGTCGAAACCGGGCTTGAAGGTGCGATCCACCGCCACATTCTTGACGATGTCGGTCTTGTCGCTGTAATAACCCACGGCAAGCCCGGCAAGGTACACGGCGCCCAGCGCTGTACTTTCGATGATCTTCGGGCGGATAACTTCCGTGTTAAGAATGTCCGCCTGGAACTGCATGAGGAAGTTGTTCGCCGTGGCGCCGCCGTCTACGCGGATTCCCTTGATGGGAACTCCGGCATCGGCTTCCATGGCTTTGATCACGTCGTGGCTTTGGTATGCCAAAGATTCCAGCGTGGCCCGGACCATGTGTTCCTTGGTCGTGCCCCGGGTAATGCCGACGATGGTACCCCGGGCGTACTGATCCCAGTAGGGGGCTCCCAGGCCGACAAAGGCCGGCACGACATACACGCCGCCGGAATCGGGAACCTTTTCCGCGTACCCTTCGGTAAAGGCGGCGTTGTCAATAAGCCGCAGACCGTCCCGGAGCCATTGGATCGAAGCGCCGGCCACAAAGACACTGCCCTCAAGGGCGTATTCGACCTTGTTGTCCGCCCCCCAGGCAATGGTGGTAAGGAGGCCGTTCTTGGATTCCACGGCCTTTGTTCCCGTATTCATCAGGATAAAGCAGCCCGTTCCGTAGGTATTTTTTACGGTTCCCGGATCGTAGCAGCACTGGCCGAAAAGGGCCGCCTGCTGGTCCCCGGCGATCCCGGCGATGGGGACTTCTCCCCCTAGAAATTCGGAGGCGCTGTTGCCGTAAACGCAGCTTGAAGGCTTGACTTCGGGAAGCATCACCCTGGGAATATTGAGTTCCTTGAGGATCTCTTCGTCCCATTCCAGTTTATGGATATTGTAAAGCATGGTCCGGGAAGCGTTGCTGTAATCCGTTACATGCACTTTTCCCTTGGTCAGGTTCCAGACAAGCCAGGTGTCGATATTGCCGAACAGGAGTTCGCCCTTTTCCGCCCTTGCCCGCACTCCGGAAACATTTTCCAAAATCCAGCGGATCTTCGTGCCGGAGAAGTAGGCGTCAACGACAAGTCCTGTTTTTTCCTTGATTTTTTTGTCAAAGCCCTTTGCCTTGAGGCTGTCGCAGTATTCGGCGGTTCTCCGGCACTGCCAGACAATGGCGTTGTAAACCGGCTTACCCGTTGCTTTTTCCCAGACCACGGTGGTTTCACGCTGATTGGTGATTCCGATGGCGGCAATGTCCTGTGCATTAATGCCCGCACGGGTTTTTGCCTCCGTTAAAACGCCGACCTGGGTTGACCAGATCTCCACCGGATCATGTTCCACCCAGCCCGGTTTCGGAAAAATCTGCGTAAATTCTTTCTGGGCCGATTGGATGATGTTACCCTGCTTATCGAAAACGATAGAGCGGGAACTTGTCGTGCCTTGATCGAGGGCAACCAGATACTTCGCCATAAGCTCCTCCTAAAATTTTTTAGATAAACCGCCGGAGTTTCCCCGCGTTTCATCCAAACTCATGTAGTTGTATTATACACCCCATATTTCGACATGTCAAAAAAAAATGAAAAAAAACGCCGGGACTGTGTTACAAAAACCCGGCGCTTGTTCATGCCCTAAAATCTCCGATTTGGTCCTGTTTGCCCTCCAGGGCATGCAGGGCTTCATCTTTGACATCCGCCGCCGGCGAACCGGCGGCTATCTGGACCGCGGCTCCTATGGCCCCCTCTACCAAAGGAGCGGAACACAGGAAGATGTTTTTTGCCTTTTCCTCGCCGAGCAGTTCCAAGGCCATCTGGGAACTAAGGACGGAACTGCCCAGATCCATCAAGACAAGAACCCCGTCTTTGGAGTAAACCTTTTCTACGGCTTCCATGATGTCCGTAGCGTCCGTTCCCAGCCCGCTGTGATTTTCTCCGGTTCCACCGGCGGCGGCAATGGGAATGAACTCTTCCGCGCTGACTCCGCGGGCAAGCTCCAGCACCGCCTGGGCCAAAGCCCTGCTGTGGGATACCAGTACCAATCCGACCATGGAAGATCCTAAAAGTTTTCGGCGGCGGCCTTTAAGAGCATCGCCGTGCTGGTGGCTCCCGGATCCTGGTGCCCAGCGCTTCTTTCGCCCAGATAACTGGCCCGCCCCTTCTTGGCCACCATGGGGATAGTCGCCGCCATCCCTTGTTCCGCTGCCTGGGCGCTTTCGCTTAAGGCCGCTGCAAGGTCCCTTCCGGCGGCCCTGGCCGCCTTTAAGGCTTCCAGGGCGGGCTCCCAGGCGTCAAGCATGGTTTTATCTCCCCGCTGGGCCTTGCCCATCATGGCGATGCCGGCGATACCCTTTTCAACGCCGTCTATCCATTCGTCCAGGCCGAATTCGGTTTTTTTTCCGATGGCGGCGCCCATCTTCATAAAAAAGGTACCGTAGAGCGGCCCCGAAGCCCCCCCCACGGTTTTGATCAGGGCCATGGAAATCCGCTTAAAGGCATCGGCAAAATCCGCCGGGGGGGCTTCGTTCCAGGCTGCAACAACCGCATCGAAACCCCGGGACATGTTTACCCCGTGATCGCCGTCCCCTATGGCTGAATCCAGTTCAGACAGATAGATCTTTTGTTCATTGTATACAGCCTTGAGCCGGAGGATCAGCGCTTGGAGATTGTCCAGGCCTATCATCAAATACCCCAGCGCAGTCCGGCTGTGTGAACGGGGGCGTCCCAGAGTTTTAGGATGTCCCCGCCGGCCTTCATAAGGGTGATGCTGAATCCCTGCATCTCCAGGGAGGTGATGTAGTTCCCCACCAGGGACCGGACCACCTTTACGCCCTTTTTGCCGGCGGTTTCCACCGCCCGGCTGTAAAGCAGGTACAGTTCGATCAGCGGGGTTCCACCCATGCCGTTCAGCATCAGGATCACTTCATCGCCGTTCTTGAGGCCTTTGTCGGAGAGTACCGGCTCGATCATCATATCCACAAGTTCATTGGCTGTTTTCAGCTTCATCCGTTCCCGGCCCGGTTCGCCGTGGATGCCGACGCCCATTTCTATTTCATCGTCTCCGATTTCAAAGATCGGTTTGCCCACCGCGGGCAGGGTACAGGATGTGAGGGCCATGCCCATGCTGCGGCCGTTGTCTTTGCAGTAATTGGCGTATTTTACCACCGCCGCCAGATCGTCTCCCCGCTCGGCGGAAGCGCCGATGATCTTTTCCGTAAGCACCGTGGAACCGACCCCCCGGCGTCCGGCGGTGTAGAGGCTGTCCTTAACCGCCACATCGTCGTCGATAACAATGGATTCAACCTTGATGTTGTCGGAGGCGCACATGTCGGCGGCCATCTGGAAGTTCATGATGTCGCCGGTATAGTTTTTAACCAGGTGAATAACCCCCGCTCCGGCGTTTACCGCCTTGGTGGCCGCTTCCATCTGATCCGGGGTCGGCGAGGTAAATACCGCTCCGGGACAGGCTGCGTCCAGCATTCCCAGGCCGACGAAGCCGCCGTGCATGGGTTCATGCCCGCTTCCGCCTCCGGAAATAATGGCGACCTTCCCTTTTTTTGGTTCCTTTCGGATGATGTAAGCCGGGTCAAAGTTGACCTTGAGGATATCCCCGTGGGCCTGCTCCATTCCCCGTAAAGCCTCGGTTACCACATCGTCTGGATGGTTGATCAATTTTTTCATCTAGAAAGCCCCCTCGATTTGTATTGTTTTCGAAATAATTGTAGGAGCCCATTCCGGAAAAAGTCAAGTTTTTTTTAACGATCTTTACAATTTTTTAACTTTCCCCCGGGTTTGGGGCCGGCGGCGCATAAAAAAAGGCTGTCCGGACCCGGACAGCCTTTTTTTATGCGCCCAAAACACTACTCCAGGCTTTGAGCGTCCAGGATGAGGGGATTCCCTTTGGTTCCCTGGGTCAGCACCTTGCCGTCCTGGACAAGGCAGGATGCATAGGGGTGGACCTCCACCGCCGACTGGGCCCGGCGGGCCAGGCCGGCGGGGTCGAAACGGGCCAGATAGTTCTTTTTGTTGACCACCACGATGGCGTAGAGGCTGTCGCCGCCGGTCCACAGCAGGCTGTTGGGGCTGATGTCTTCATCCCCCTGGTTAACGGTTTCCAGGGTATCGGGGTTTATTTCCACCAGCCGTATGACGGCGTTTTTCTGGTTGGTTCCGGCGACAGCAAAGAGTCTGTTTCCGGAGAAGGTAACGGTCCGGGCGTTGATCGTATTCATCTTTGAGGCCAGCAGGGTGGCGCCGCTGGAAGGATCGAGCCGCAGCAGGCTTCCCAGGGACGTTTTTGCCTGGACAATGCTTGCCGCCAAAAGACTCTTGGGCTGGGCCGCCTCCGTCTGGGCCGTTCCCGCCTGGACAGGATCCGCCGCGGAAGCGGCGCCGCCGCCTCCGGTTCCGGCGGCACTGCCGCTGTTGATCATTTCCTGCTGATCCTGGGCGATCCGCTGTCTTTCTTCCTGGGCTTCCTGGGCTTTTTGCTCCGCCCGCTGCTCCGCCGTTTCCGCATCCTGCCGCCGCTGTTCCTGCTGCTGCTGCCTTTCCGCTATGGCCTCGTCCTGCCGGTCAACGGCCTGCTGGTCTTTTTCCAGATCCTGCTGGCGCTGCTGGGCTTCTTCTTCCTGCCGCTGGGCGGTCTCTTCCCGCTGCCGGGCCGCTTCCTGCTGCCGGGCCGCTTCTTCGGGGCTTATTCTGCCTGCGGCTTCGTCCTGCCGGGCCTGCTGCTGCTGCTGCCGGGCCTGCTGCTGCTGCTGCTGGGCTTCTTCCCGCCGCTGTTGGGTCTGGCGCTGTTCCTCTTCAATCCGCTGCCGGGATCCGGTGTTTGCCGCCTGATCCCGGGTGATGTTCCGTTCTTCTTCATCTATAGCTTCGCGCTGGAGGGTGGCGCTTTGATTGGCCTCATCGGCTTCCCGTTCCTTAAGTTCCACCATTTCCTGGCGATCTTCAATGCCCCTGCCCTCATCTTCGCGCATGGATTCGATTACGCCGGGATCGGTAAGGCCCGAAGTGTCTATGGCGCTGAGGGATCCGGGGATCCCCGTTCCCAGGGGAATGGTCATCAAAGTCTGGCCGGGCCATTCATCGTAACGGATGGAAAGCCCTGCCCTTTCCCGGATCAAGTTTTCCATCACCATATTTTTGTAGCGGCCGGTAAAGAAATCCCAGTCTCCCCGGAATACGGCGTTGTAAATGGTGATGTACCGGGACAGCAGGGCGGCGTCGGCGGCGCTGTATTCATAAGCCCCCTCAAGGTAGCCCTGAATGATAAGCCTGAGGTTCCGGATGTGATCAACCCCCACGTCAATTCCCAGACCGAATACGTCGGCGTCGTATTTTTCCCCTTCGGGACCGGAAACGCAGTGGATCACAAAATAGCGGTTGTCCCCGCCTGCCCGGTCTGCTCCGTTTCTTACCGCCAGGCCCAGATCGTAACCGATGGTCCGGATTTGCTCCACCGTGTCTACCTGCGCGTGGGGCCCTTCATAATTGATAAAGTTAACCGAAGCCTGGTTTTGTTCCAGCTCCGCCCGGTTTACATTCTGGGCGGACAAGCCCGAAACCGCCAGAAAGAAGGCTGTGCATACCACGATACGAAAGGAACTTTTCATCGCCATACTCCTTGTAGAATACTCCATCTTATAAAATACATCAAAGCAGAAAAACCCGCAAGGCAAGAACGGCGGCGGTTTAGCCTAGCGCAGCGACGCCGTTTCCCGCCGGGCCTGGGCTCTGGCGGCGGCGGGCATAAAGCTGCTTTCCATGGTCCCCAGCAGCCGTATGCCCGCGTCGCTTAAGGGGGGGCCTGCGAAACGGCAGAGGGCCCCGATGGCTCCGGCGGTGGCGACCAGGACTTGTTCGTCCTGGTTGGCCGCCGTAATGGTCTGTCTAAAAGCCTGGAGGGCCGTACCATCGGGATCGACGCCTATCCGGCCAATGGCGGCGGCCGCGGCGGTCTTTACTGCGGAATCCGGGTCCCGCAGGTAAAGTCCTGTAAGAAAGGGGATAGTTTCCCGGGACCCGATAAAACCCAGAAGCCGGACCGCCTCGGCCCTTTGTTTTACCTGTAAGGGGGGGTGGGTTTTTGAAGTCTGGGGATTTACGGAGGACCCCCCCAGTTCCCTTAGGTAGGCGGCGTAGGCCATTTCGTCCTCTCCCACCCTCCCTTCCTGAATCAGCGTGTTGAGGCGCTGTAATTCCTCTCCCACCTGGGCTTCGCTAAAATAGGGGGCGTTCCTCCCCCAGGGAGAGGGCGGAGGGTTCGCAAGGCCGTAATTTCCTTCCGGGGCGGGCCCGTAGAGGGACTGCCCCGGAGGCAGGACCCGGTTTTCCAGTTTGTAGGCGTAGAGGATCCAGTCGGCCCCCCCCGAAAACAGGGTTCCCTCATCACTCAGGGCGGGGATTGAGGATGCCCCTCCCAGCCGGAAAAGCCACGCCCTTTTTCCCTCGCCGCTGAACCCCGTGGCGCCGCCGGCGCTGAATACGTAGATTCCCCGGTCGTCCCAGTGGACCCGAACCTCCGCCGGGGATTGTACGGCGGCGATGTGGCTTCCGGCGTTCCACTGACGTTTCCCGTTGGAAAGGGAGATTTGGGTCACCTGCCCGTTGGCCAGGAGGATCGCCGCCAGGTTTTCCCGGCTCGCCCCTCCCAGGGGGATCCCCCGGAGTTTGGCCAGGGGTTTTGCCGGAACTTCCGGCGATCCCGCCCGGAAGTAAAGAATATCCCCGCTTTTAAGGAGCGCCAGAATTCCCCCGGCAGCGGGAACCAGGGTGGAGGGAACCTCCCCGATGGACCGGAAAGCGGCCCTGCCAAAGGGATCAAGTTCCAAAAGCTCCCCGCTGCCCAAGGCCGCCGCCAGGCCCCCCTGGCGGGTTAAAAAGGGGCCGGCGGTGATGGTTTCATCTGTATCCCAGGTCCACAGGAGGTAACCCGCGGCGGTGTAACAGCGGATCCTTCCTCCGGTGGTAACAAAGATCCGTCCGTCCCAGCCGGCGATAACCGGAGCGGTGATGGCGCCGGTTTTTTTTCGCCACAGTTCCCGGCCTGCCCGGTTAACGGAAATAAGGATCCCGTCGGTCCGGCAGATATAGCAAGTCCCCTCCCTGGTCCGGGTTACGTAGGGGATAAGCCGGAACCGGGCATAATAATCCCACAGGGGACGGCCCTCCAGAGAATAGGCTTTGAGGTGCCCCCCGTCCAGCACCGCCACCACCGATCCCGCCTGGATAGTGGGAACCCCCAGGAGAACGCCTCCGGGGGCCTGCCGCCATACGGGAACGGCGGCGCCGGCGTTTTCTTTGGGAAAGATCCCCTCCGCCGTTTCAGCAGGGATCCTTCCGGCCAGGATCGTGCCAAACAGGATGAGGAAAACCGTTGTTTTTCCGGGATCTCCTTTGATCATACCCGGCGGATAAAAACCCCCATGATCTCAATATGCGCGGTTTGGGGATAAAAGTCAAAGAGCCGCAGTTCTTCCATGGCGTAAGCTTCTTTTAATATGGAACAATCCCGGGCAAAGGAGGAGGGGTTGCAGGACACATAGACGAAAACCGGCGGACCCTCTTCCCGGATCCGGCGGACCATGGCGGGAGAAAGGCCCTGCCGGGGAGGGTCCGCCACGGCAAAATCCCAGTCCGGGGACTCGTTTTTCGCCCAGTGTTCGTCTTTTTGGCAAAGAAAGCGGAATTTCCCCCCCGGCCAGGCCCGGTTCAGGTTGATCTTTGCCAGGGATAGGGAGGGCCCGCCGGATTCCAGCAAATCTGCCCCGCCCGGAAAAAGATCCGCCAGAAAAAGAGAAAAAGTGCCTGTCCCGGCGTAGAGATCCGCCATGCGGGGGAGACCCCGGAAACGGCGGCCTTTGGAAGGGACTGCGCCTCCCAGGGCCCGTTCCGCCGCCGCCCGCAGGGGAGGGATCAGCCTTTCCAGCATGGTCCCGTTGCTCTGGAAAAAACAGGAGGCGTCCAGGGTAATCTCCCTGTCCAGGAGGCGGATCTTTCCCCGTTCCGGCAGGCTTTCCCGCCCCAGCCGGGTTCCCCCCTCCGCCAGCAGGGTTTCCCACCGTCCGTAGACCGTAAAGCGGTCCTTTCCCGGCGGCGGCCTCAACGCGGCCAGGGCAGACCGGACGGGGGCGGCGGCCACGGGGCAGTCCTCCAGGGGGATGATCCTGCCGCTTTGCCGGGCCATAAAACCCGCTCCGGATCCCCGGTTGGCCCTGACGGCGTGGAGGGAGAGGCGGTTTCTGTATCCCCAGGGCTCCGAAGACACCGCGGCGGACGTCTGGAAGCCGCCCGTCTCCGGGAAGACCTGTTTTAGGAGGCCGCCTAGGATTTCTTCCTTAAGTTTCAACTGGGCCTCGTAGGAAAGGTGCTGGAAGGAACAGCCCCCGCAGATGCCGTAGAGGGGGCAGGGCGCTTCGATCCGCAGGGGGGACGCTTCCTCTACAGCGGCGATTTCCCCCCGGACCCAGGATCCGCGATCTTCCCCAACCTTGACCAGAAGGCGGTCCCCCGGGGCGCTTAGGGGGATCAGGATCCGTTTTCCTTCGTAAAGGGCAAGTCCTTCCCCGCCGGGGACGCATTTTTCAACGGCCAGAGAAAGGATCTCCCCCGGGGCCAGCCGGGGTTCCGCTCCGGGCTTGTACATATAAAAAGAACTATAGCATAATGATTTTTATGGATGAAACCACCGGCTGGGTTGAATCCGCCGGCGGCGTCAAGCTCTTTATGCGGCGCTGGAAGGCGGAGGGGAAACCCCGGGCCATTTTTCACGTGGTCCATGGGATGACCGAACATTCCCTCCGTTACCGGCCCTTGGCGGAAAAGCTCTGCGCCCGGGGCATTGAAGTCTGGGCGGCGGACATGCGGGGGCATGGAAAAACGGCGGATTTTGCGGTTAACAGGCCGGATTCCGGCGGATTGTTGGGGCATACCGCCGACAAAAACGGCTTTTTCCAGGTGGTGGAGGATCTGGGTTTTCTCTGCCGGTATATTCTGGATGTCCGGAGGGATCCCGGCCCTGGGATCCCTCTTTTTATTATGGGTCATTCCTGGGGTTCCTTTTTGGTGCAGGGCTTTATCGAAGGGCTTTCCGGGTACGGCCGGGGAATCCCTCTGAAGGGCTGTATCCTTTCCGGTACCCGGGGGCCGGGGGGGATGGAGATCGCCCTGGGAGCGCCCTTTCTAGCCCTCCTGGCATGCCTGAATCCCAGGCGGATCTCCTATACCGCCCAGGCCCTGTCCATGGGGGCCAATAATAAGCCCTTCAGGCTCAACCGTACCCCCTTTGACTGGCTTTCCCGGGACGAGGTGGAAGTGGACGCCTATGCGGCGGATCCCCTCTGCGGCGGCCTCTGTTCCTCCGGGTTTTACCGTGATATGATAGGAGGGCTGGCAGCGGTACACCGGAAAAAAGCGGTACGGAGAATACCCCGGGAGCTTTCCATGTATATCTTCTGCGGCAGCGCCGATCCTGTAGGGGAAATGGGCGCCAGCCCCGTAAAACTGGTAAACGCGTATAGGGCGCACGGAATGGAGGATCTGGAATTTGTTATCTACCCCGGAGCCCGCCATGAACCGCTGAACGAGACCAACCGGGAAGAGGTGATAGAGAACCTCCTTGCCTGGCTTGAGCGGAGGATACAAACTTAATGACATCAGGGTGAATGATTGCTGATCCGCTATGGAAAGAAACAGAACGGCAAACTCATAAAAAAAGCCGTGGTTTATACCAGGGAAGAACACCGGATCAATGCCGCCGATGTGGATGGGGACGCGGTGTTTATCACCGGCAGGCTCCGGGCAAACGGTTACGAAAGTTACATTGTGGGCGGGGCCGTTAGGGATTTAATGCTGGGTAAAAAGCCCAAGGACTTTGACATTGTTACCGGGGCTACCCCGGTGCAGATTAAGCGGATCTTTCGTAATTCCCGGATCATTGGAAAACGTTTCCGGCTGGTCCATGTAGTTTTTGGCCCCAAGATATTCGAGGTCTCCACCTTTCGTTCCCTGCGGGACGGCCCCACCAGTAATACCTACGGAACCATAGAAGAAGATGTGCTGCGCCGGGATTTTTCCTTTAACGCCCTCTTTTACGATCCCGGCAAACAGGTGGTAGTGGACTATGTCAACGGCATGAGCGACATCAAGCGGAAGCGCCTGCGGCCCATTATAGCGTCGGCATTGATCTTCAAGGATGATCCTGTACGGATGATCCGTGCCCTGAAGTACGCCACCGCCGGGGGGTTTACCGTTCCCTGGCTTTTGCGGCGGCGTATCAAGAGCGAGGCGCCCCTGCTGGGGCGGGTGTCTCCTTCCCGGCTGACGGAGGAGCTTTCCAAAATTATCCGTTCCCCCCAGGCGGCGGCGATTGTGGAAGATCTGGAAAAGGCAGGGCTTTACGGTTACCTCCAAAAAGAGGCCTCCGCCCTGATGAAGGATCCCGCTTTCCGGGAGTCCTATCTCCGCAGCCTGGCCCGATCCTCCGGGGGGGATCCGGCGGAAGGGTGGGCGCTGGCGGCCCTGGTGCGGGACTATCTGGAACGGAAAACAGCCTGGGGGGATTTGAAAAACCGGGAGGATTACCGGGGGGTGTTTTTTGAGGCCCGGCGTTTTATTCTGCCCATGAACCCCCCCAGGGTGGAACTGGAAAGGGCTGTCCGGCTTGTCTTCGCCGAACATGGAATTAATATCAAGAAGGTACGCCTCTTTGAAAGGGACCGGGAAAGGCCGCCCGCCGCCGGATCATCCGGGGGAGTGCCGGGCCGCGGAACCCGGAACCCTGTCCCGGAAGGGGATTCCCGGACACCCCGGAGGCGTAGAAGGGGCGTGAAACCTGGGGGACGCTCCGAATAATTCAGCCCATGGTGAACCAGCGCTTCCCTGGGAAATTTACCGCAGCCGTTTAAGCAGTTCCCCGGCGCGCTTTCCGTATGTGCCGGGATCGGCGGCGGCTTCCTCAAGGAGGGCGGCGGCCTCACCGGTTTTTCCTGCGGCCACGGCGTTTACCCCCAGGGCGTACTGGATCAAGGCCCTGTCGCCGCCCTTTTCCATGGCCGTTTTGTAGAATTCCTCCGCCCCGGCGTAGTTTCTGTCTTCGTAGGCCAGAAGCCCCTGATAGTAATAGGAGGCGTAGTGGCCGGGCTTAAGTTTTGCCGCTTCCCGGAACCGTTCCGCGGCGGCGGCGAAGTCTTTGTTGCCGTAGGCTCTTTGCCCCTCGTTGATCAGATCGATAAAACTTTTTTTAGAATCCAGGTAGCCGTCATGATCCCGCTTTAACTCGTCCATGCCGGCCGCCAGCTTGATGCGGTTATAGACCGCCCGGGTATTTTCTTCCGTGGAAGCGGAGGGGGAAAGGACCATAAAGGCGTCGGTCAGGGCCCGCCGGTAATCAGGTTTTTCCGGGCCGGGGTCTCCGGCGCCGGCAAAAAACGCGACCAGGGACCAGGCCCGGGCCTGGAAATCCTGGGGCATATTTTCCGCGTCCGCCAGCAGCACCTCTTGGGGATCTGCCGGAGCGTTTTTTGCCGCATCCAGCCAGTCCAGGTTTTCCGTATATTCCAGGGTTTCCGTTTCCCGGTTGAACACAAGGCTGTTGAAGTAGGATGCAAAACCCTCCCGGATCCACGCCGGAGGCTGGGGGACAAAGGCCCTGAGGAACTGGATAAATGCCTGGTGGGGAAGAAGCCGGGCCTCTTCTTCGCCGCCCCGGTGGACAACCAGTTCCCTGAAAGCCGGATTATCGTAATGGAGGTACACCGCCCCGGGCCGGGTGTTTCCCAGCCGAAGGCTGACATAGGAGTCGTATTCTTCCTGTTGGGTAAAGATCCTGACCCGCAGGGGGGCCGCAAGCAGGGAGGGATCAAAACGGAATATCCGGTTATAGCCCTGGAAGCGCTGTTCCATTTCGATGGAGGCATCTCCGGTTTCCTCCGGGGCGAAGATCTCATAATGGGCGGATTTAACCTGGGCGGAGAGTCCCGGGACCAGCCCTGCCGCTATAACAAGAACGGCGGCGAATTGTTTTGGCTTCATATATTTATCCCTCCCTAATCTGATCGATGATGATATTTATCTCTTCTATGAGTATTCCCGTATACCTTTCGATATTGTCAATGATGTACTGCTGCAGGTCGTGGATGTTTCCTCCCAGTTGAAGCCCAAAGGGTACGTCGATGGTGATTACCAGACGGTATCCCGCCTTGTCGTCCTTGACGGAAATTTTTTTGATGCGGATCTCTTCATTATATTCATCAACGCAGTGGATAACCATCTGGGAAAGGGCGGCTTCGGATATAATTACCTTGCCCCGTTTGGAATATTCGGGGCGTACCACGGACTTTTCGTGAACCTGGGGAGTGGAACCCAGGGTTTCATGCAGGCGGCGGCGCTTGAATATTCTGATAGCGTTGTAGAAGATCTGGGGGTAGCTGCGCTTTATTTCGATGGACGGAACGGGGATCACATGCTTACCTTCGATTTTTCTGGTTCTGATGGCCCTTTCAATATCCTCCTGGCTGGCGATGTCTTCTATATGGATGATCCTGCCGGGAGCGGGCAGTTCCAGCCTGGCGGCGATCTTGTTTACCATCTTTTCGGAGGTTCCCAGAATCAGAATCTTTTTGATTTTTTCTTCCCGCAGTTTCCTGATCATGCCGTTCCGCCGTTCCCTGTCGTCAAAAAGGGCCGCCTTGACGGCGGCCAGGAAGGTCCTTTCTTTTTTTGCCGACCGGCCTGCCAGTATCCGGTTGTTCCGGATCAGAAGACCGTCGTCGATGATACATTCAATACCGTACTTTTGGGCCACCAAAACCGCCCGGAAACTCTTGCCGGTGCCGCTCTCTCCAACTAGGGCGTATGTTTTTATCCTCCGCAGGGAAAGAAGAAATTCCCGGAACATGGAAATAGTATACCACAGCATCCGGGGTTTTATATATAAGCCTTTTCCTCAAAGGGCTTGATGGCTCCGGGCCGGGATACAAGACAGGCCGGGATCGCCGAAGATTCTCCTGATACATTCCCTGAATTGTTCCGGCAGAGGAGCCCGGACAAACGGCGGCGGCAGGGATCCCCGGTCTCCGGCGGCCTTCCACTCTTCCGGGGGTATTTCCAGTTCCTCCGCATGAAGAAAAAAGCTGCCCCCCCCCGTTCCGCCGTCTAAAGCCAGGGGGCCGCCGCCGTATTTCCGGTCCCCCGCCAGGGGATAGCCGTGGAAGGCAGCATGGGAGCGGATCTGGTGGGTACGGCCGGTTTCTATTTCCAGCCGGGCCAGGGTGTAGGATCTGCCGCCGGGAGAAGCCGCCGCCAGGGGAAAAGCCCGGGTCAAGGCCCGGCGGCCGGCGGAGGGAGGGAGGGAGGGCGAAGCCGGGAGGGTTTTTCCCACAGCCCTGTCCCGGGTAAGGAACTCTTCCCAGGTTTCATTTTTTTTCAGCGTCCCCTCCAGGATTGCCAGGTAACGCTTGCGGATTTTTTCTTCCCTTAAAAGGGCGCTGAACCGCCGGGCTCCGTCCAGGGTGGAGGAAAAGACAAGGATCCCGCTGCTTGGCTGGTCCAGCCGGTGGAGGGGTCCGGGCTTAAAGGAGAGGGAAGGGGAGAACCTTTCCGCAAGACGGGTCCGCACCCGCCCTTCCAGGGTATCCTCTCCGGCTTTTCCGTGAACCGCCAGTCCCGCGGGCTTATTGAGGATCAAAAGACCCGCCCCTTCCCAGAGTATCTCCAGAACTTCCCCGGAATTTGGGGCGGACCTTCCGGGAAAGGCGTTTGCCCTTTTCGCACCGGCGGAGTTTACCTGCGGCGGCAGGCGTATCACCGCCCCCCCAAGGATACGCTGATCCCCCCGGGCGGGGAGGCCGTTTACCAGCACCATACCCCGGCGAAGGAGCCGGTGCAGGGCGGACAGGGGCAGTGCCGGCAGGGCCTTACGGAGGATCCGGTCCAAACGCCGGCCCGCGTCGTCTTCCCGGGCGGTCAGGATCACCGGAGGGTGTATCCTGTTAGGACTTTGCCCCGGCTCATTTCGGGCAGGCGTCTTCCAGATAAAGGCCCAGTTTTTTTTTCTCCCCCCTGGGAAAGGAAGAAAAATCCAGGGACATGATTTTTCCGTTCCGGCGGAGGACACAGGAAGGAGACAGAATGTCGTCCCCTGCCCGGAAAGAACACAGGGGCAGTTTTTCGCCGTCCTTTAAATCTTCGATCATCTTTGGATCATCGGGCTCAAAGGAAACCCCCATGGAGCAGACGATTTTTACCCTGCCGGTAACAAGATTCCTGTTTTTGGGGTGGGAAAACACAAAACCAAAGCGGGTCCAGTTTTCCCCGGTTCCGGTTTTTTTCGCCGGGGATCGTCCGGCCAGGAGGGTGTGGATACTTTTTGTTTCTTCGGGATTTTCCAGAGATTCCATAAGAAGGCCGTTGATTTCCAGGATCGCCGCCTTGTTGGTTTCCTCTTCCGGAAAACGGCTTCCCTTAAGGAGTACAATGGGACAGTCCTGCTTGGGCCGGTCGTAGCGGACAAAACAGGCAAAGGTTTTCCAGTGCCGGGGGAAATCGCTGGCGCTGATGATGATCCCCGCGGGATCGATTTCATCAATATTATCCATGGCCTTCTGAACATGCCGGTAGCGGATCATTTCAAACCCCAGGGGGTTTAAGAGAAGCGAAATCCTGTTATAGGCGTCGTCGGATCCCAGTACCAGCAGTAAGTTCATTCAGTCCCCAGCCTGGTTACAGTATAGTCTTCTATAAGCCAAATGTCATCGGTACGGCGCAGGGTGTAGGCATAGCGGCGGCGCTCGGTTATCCGTCCGATGCGGAACCACTGGGTTGCCACCACCGTACCGGTTTCCCCGCTGTAGGAGGTGTTTTCAATCCGAAAATCGGAAGGAATAAGGGCGATATCCTCGTCGGCAACGGAATTTTGCAGATCCGACCGGTACTTGGCTATCATCCGAAGCCGCCCCTCCTCGGATTCGTTAAGCCAGCTTCTGCGGCGGGCGGCGTCGTTGGTGATCATCGCCTCCAGGTTCATGTATAGAAAGAATTTTTCCCACTGGGATTTCTGCCGGGCGGTGAGCATATAGGCGACCGCCTCGTCGGGGGGAAGTTTTTCCCTCACCAGAACCGCCCCGGATTCCACGTCTATCTCAAAGGGAACGCCCTCCGGACCGGGCAGAACAGGCGGGCGGAGGTTCAAATTCAGGCGGTTTGATACCAGGGGAACCGCCTGGGCGGAATTTTCCCGGAGCAGTTCGGGAAAGATCCGGGCCTGGATCACAAAGGATCCCGGTTCCCCCAGAGCAGCGTAGTTGCGGATATCCTCCACAAAGGAAAAGGATTCCCCCGGTTCAACGGTAATTTCCCTAAAATATACGTGGCGGCTTTCACTGCGCCTACGGATAATATAATCCGCCAATTCCAGGCTCTGGTTGGCCAGATTCCGGACATCGAAATCCACGGAAAAAACCCGTTCGTCCGCCAGCTTGAAACGGAAGCTCCCGGGACTCCGGTTGGTCAGCGTTACCTGAACATACACCGGTTCCCCCGAAGGGCCTGAAATATGATATACTTTTTTGTCGTAAAACCGTATGGAAAGGTCCACCTGCGACGGGAAACTATCGCCGCTCCGCGGCTGAGCCTTCGCCGTCGGGGTAAAAAGGACGCAAAAAACCGCCGCCAGGGCCGCAAGAACCCGTTTGTGTTTCACCCCATAACTCCTGTTACAAAAGACACGTTTCTATTATATACTTATCGGCAGGCCCTTATACCCCTAAAGGGGAAGCTTTGTGAATCCTATGAATACCCTGAACCCAATCCTTGGCGCCCTCCGTTCCGATCCCTCCGTCGCCGCCCTGCTGCGTCAAATCAAAGGGACGCCGTCTTTTTCTCTGGAACTTGAGGGGCCCGAAGGAGCCGCCCGGGGGATGATCCTTGCCCTGATCCGGGAAACCCTGGTTGCCGCGGAAGCCCGGACGGCAGCCCCATTTCCGCCGGATCACCCCCTGCTGGCGGTGGTCCCCACCGAAAAAGAGGCGGAGGAACTGGCGGCGGATCTGGATAGCTGCGGGGTTCCGGCTCTAATCTTTCCATGGTGGGGAGCTTTGCCCTACCGGGATGCCGCCCCCATTCAGGCGGTTTTTGGGGAACGGACCAAAGCGCTGGCGGCCCTGGCAGGCGGATGGGATTCCGGCGAAGGGGCGGCGCCCTTTATCATTATGCCGGAACGGGCCTTTCTGACCCCCCTGCCGCCGCCGGATTATTTTCGGAGCCTCCTTCTCCCTGTCAAAACCGGCGATTCCCTTAATACCCAAACCCTGGCGGCGGCCCTGGTGGAGCGGGGGTATACCCGGACGCCCCGGGTTCAGCTTCACGGTGAATTTGCCCTCCGGGGGGAGGTACTGGATATTTTTATGGGGGGGGATGAAGAGGCCTGCCGGATCCTGCTGGACTTTGACCGGGTGGAATCGATCAAGCGTTTTCAACCCCTGGATCCTAACCAGGGTACCGGCGGGGAAAGGCTGGAATCCCTCTTTCTACGGCCCCTCAAGGAAGTGATCTGGAAGGAAGATACCCTTTCGGCGTTGAAAAAGAATGTGGACCGGCTGCCTGAATTCCCTGCGGGAACACTGCCGCCCGGCGTCCTGGGTTCCGGGGAAAATATCCCCGGGGAGGAATTGTTGTTTTCCCTGGCTTTTTCCGCCCCGGCGGCCTCGATCCTGGATTATCTGGGAAGCGGCGCCCTGGTGTTTTTTCTTGACCGGGAACGGCTGGAAAACGCCCAGGACGCGCTGGAGGAAGAATACCGGGGACTTTTCCTGCAGGCCCGGAGGGCCTCCCAACGGACGGCCCAGGGGGGTCATGTTTCCATGGAACGGCTCCTCCCCGCCCCGGAACGGGTACTCCTCGGTTTTGACGGCCTCGCCGGGGCGGCGCAGTCCCTGGGGATCAATACCCTGTCCTTTATGTCAATCCGCGGCGGAGAAAAAAAACGCCTTCGGGTATCCTGCGAACCTTCCCGGAGTTTTTTCGGCAACATCGCTTATTTGCGGGAAGAATTTTCTTCCCTGACCGGGCAAGGCTGGACCGTCGTGGTGGCGGCGGAATCCGGTATTCAAGCGGCCCGGATCCGGGAACTGTTGAGCGGCGGCGGCCTTTCCTGCATAACGGTGATCGGCGCCCCCCTTTCCGGAGGTTTTTCCCTGCCGGAATCAAAATTTATGGCGGTCCAGGAAAACGAAATCTTTGGCCGCCGCCGCCGTCCCCCCCGGTCCCTGTCCAAGGTCAAAAGCACTCCCATTGACACCTTTGTGGAACTGAACCCCGGGGACTACGTGGTCCACGTTAATTACGGCATAGGACTTTTTCGGGGGATTGAACGGATCCGCGCCCTGGGGCATGAACGGGACTATGTCAGGCTTGAATATCAGGACGATGAATCGATCATGGTCCCCATAGAACAGGTAAACCTGGTTCAGCGCTATATCGGGAGCGAGGGGAACCCGCCCCGGCTTGACAAGATCGGTTCCAAAAACTGGGAAAACCGTAAAAGCCGGGTCAAAAAATCCGTGGAGGATATAGCGGAGCGGCTGATCGCCCTCTATTCAAAGCGCCGGACCGCCCCGGGTTTTGCCTTTCCCCGGGACAGCGAATGGCAGCTTATGTTCGAGGCGGCCTTTCCCTTTGAGGAAACCGAAGATCAACTGCGCTGTGTGGAGGAGATTAAGACCGATATGGAAAGCCCTCACCCCATGGACAGGCTGGTCTGCGGCGATGTGGGGTACGGTAAAACGGAAGTAGCGGTCCGGGCCTGCTTTAAGGCCGTTATGGGGGGCAAACAGGCGGCTTTTCTGGCCTCCACCACTATTTTGGCGGAACAGCACTACGACAATTTCCAGGAACGGTTCGGCGCTTTTCCGGTTAGGCTGGCCATGCTGTCCCGCTTTGTCCGCCCCGCGGAAACCCGCCGGATTATCGCCGCCCTGGCAAAGGGGGAAGTGGATGTCCTTGTGGGGACCCACCGGATCATCCAGAAGGACGTGGTCTACCGGGACCTGGGACTCCTGGTGGTAGATGAGGAACAGCGTTTCGGCGTCCGGGACAAGGAACGGCTCAAGGAACTGAAAACCAATGTGGACTGCCTTACCCTTTCAGCCACCCCCATACCCCGGACCCTCCACATGAGCCTCCTTAAAATCCGGGACATGAGCCTCCTGGCTACCCCTCCCCAAAACCGTCATCCCATTGAAACGATCATCGGAGAGTTTGACAAAGACCGCCTGGCCGCCGCGATCCGCGCCGAGGCGGAACGGGGAGGGCAGGTGTTTTTTCTCCACAACAGGATAGAAACCCTTAGGGAAACAAGGATCATGCTGGAGCGCCTCCTGCCGGAACTGCTGGTGGAGACCGCCCACGGCCGGATGGAGGGCCGGGAACTGGAAGAGGTGATGCACCGCTTTATCCACGGCGGTTTCCACATCCTCGTGTCCACCACGATCATTGAAAACGGCATCGACATTCCCAACGTGAATACCATTATCATCGACCGGGCGGATATGTACGGTATCTCCCAGCTCTACCAGCTCAGGGGCAGGGTGGGCCGCTCGGACCGGGTGGCCTACGCCTATCTTTTTTATCCCCCCGGCAGGGCCCTTTCGGAACTGGCCATGAAGCGCCTGGAGGTAATCTCCGACTTTACTGAGCTGGGATCGGGGTTCAAGATCGCCATGAAGGATCTGGAGATCCGGGGGGCGGGGAATCTTCTGGGCCGGGAACAGAGCGGGGATATTTATTCGGTGGGTTTTGACCTGTACCTCCGCCTTTTGGACGACGCTGTCCGGCGGCTGGAGAATGAAAACTACGAGGCGGAAACGGAAACCTTCCTGGAACTGGAATATTCGGGTTTTATCCCCGATTCCTATGTGGAAGAAACCTCGTCAAAAATGGAGGTTTACAAGAAAATTGCCGCCGTCAGGACCAGGGAAGAGCTGGACAATCTCCATGGGGAACTTGCCGACCGTTTTGGTCCGCCCCCGGATGAAGCGGCTAGTCTTCTGGCCCTGGCGGAAATCAGGATCATGTGCCGGGATCTGGCGGTGTCTTCCCTCCGGGAAAAGGCAGGGACGGTACGGGTGGAATTCGGCAAGGTCTCCAGGGTAGCCGTGGACCGGCTTCTCCGGCTTATGAAGGAAAGTGCAGGCCGGGTCAGGCTCGATCCCCGGGAACCTAACGTACTGCTCCTTAAAACCGGCAGTATCGGCCTTAAGGAAAAAAGTGAGTTTATCCGGGAAAAGCTGGCGACTCTGACGGGGTAGGGCGGCGGTTTCCGGAAATTCGGATTTCCCTTCCCCACCGGGCAAAAATGGTGTATCCTATAAAAATTGGGGGTTGCGGGGTGAGCATTAAAGCGGTTGCCTTTGATTACGGGGGAGTTATTTCCATGCCCCAGGACGGAGAGGCCATGCGGGACATGGCCGCCATAGCGGGGATCGACGCCGCTCTGATGTACAGGATCTACTGGAACAGCCGGCCCTTGTATGATCAGGATCTGGTAAGCGGAGAGGAATACTTTAAAAATATGCTGGCCGACGTGGGGGTTTTTCCCGATCCCGGGGCCGTCCAAAGGCTGATTGACCGGGATCTGGCCAGTTGGTCCAGGGTTAATCCCCTGACGGAACAGCTTATGCGGGATCTCAAGGCGGCGGGCTTTAAGCTGGGAATTCTTTCCAATATGATCCGCCCCTTTGTAGACCATATCCGGGAGAGCCTTCCCGTTTTAGGCCTCCCCGACGAGGCAGTGTATTCCTGCGATGTGGACGCGGTCAAGCCGGAAGAAAAGATATACCGGATTCTCCTTTCACGGCTTGACTGCGGCCCGGAGGAAGTGGTTTTTTTTGACGACGCCGAGGCCAACGTGGAGGCCGCCCGTGATCTGGGTATGGCAGCATTTTTTTGGGAGAGCCCCGGAGCGGCCCGGAAGGAGCTTGAGATTCTCGGCGCGGGCCGGTTTTAGGAGCGAATTGCATGGTCTTTGCAAAAACTGCCGTTATTTTTGGCGTTACCGGTCTTTCCATGGTTCTTTTTATCCCGGCGGCCCTGCTGTGTTTTGCCTTAAGTTTCTTCGGCCTCAAAAAATCCATGGGATTTGTGGTTTACAAACTGGCCCAGGCCTGGGCGGTGATGCTTGTTTTTCTTACCGGATGTTCCGCAACGGTAACCGGAAGGGAAAACATTCCCAAAAAAGGCGGGGTATGCTTTGTTTCCAACCACGTGGGGATTTTTGATATTATCCTGGCCCTGGCATACGCTGGCCGGCCCTTCGGGTTTATTGCCAAAAAGGAACTGGTTTTTGTACCGGGGGTGAATATTTGGATCTTCCTTCTGGGAGGGCTCTTTATCGACCGGAGGCGGCCCAGGAACGCCCTTAAAACCATCAACCTGGGGATAGGGAGGCTCAGGGCCGGATCCGCCATGCTGATCTTTCCCGAAGGTACCAGGAGCCGCGGCCGGGGACTGGCCCCGTTCCATCCCGGTTCCCTTAAATTGGCATCCCAGTCGGGGGCCGTCATCGTTCCTCTGGCCATCACCGGCAGTTACGACGTGTTTGAGAAAACCCGCAGGGTCCGTGCCGTCCCGGTAAACGTCAGCTTCCTTTCTCCTGTAAATCCCGCGGAACTGGCCCCCCAGGACAGGAAGCAGCTTTTGGCAGATAGGCTGCACGACGATATAGCCCGGGCCCTTAAAACTCATATACTCCCCGGGACGGGTCAGGAAAAACCCCTTCGGGAACAGGCCGTCCGGCCTTGACAGGACGTTTCTTTTTTGGCAGGGTAATGGGACGGTCTTTGCCGGGGCGGGCGCGTAGCTCAGCTGGTTAGAGCGCCACGTTTACACCGTGGATGTCCGGGGTTCGAATCCCTGCGCGCCCAGTACAATTGTTACGGGGAAGTGTTTTTTCCTCATTGACGCGCTTTCCGGGCCGTTGTATTATAAATCCGTTGGAAGAAGGTATCACCATAGTTCTGGACAACAATGAGATACTGTCCGGAGTCTGTGGAGTCAATGACCAGAATCTCAAGGTAATTGCCGGTTCCCTGGGGGGGCGTATCCGTACCAGGGGTAACGAAATATCCCTTACCGGGGTTGACGAGGCGGGGCGCAGCCGTTTCAAAACGGTGATTGACAGCCTGGTCCACGCCGTCCGGGAGGGGGAATACCCCTCTACGGAATACGTGGAAGCCCTGGCGGAAACCTTTATCCGGAATGCGGAGGCGGCTGCCTGTCTGGCCGGGAAGGATGTCCTGCGGGATAACCTGATACAAATTCCCCAGGGGTTTACCAAGGTGTTTCCCCGCAGCCGTAACCAGGCCCTTTATATCCGGGGCATGAGGGGCCACGATATTAGTGTTTGCGTAGGGCCGGCGGGAACGGGAAAAACCTTCCTGGCCATCGCCGAGGCCCTCCGCCTGGTGCTTTCCAAAAAGGTGAGGAAACTGGTATTAACCCGGCCTGTGGTGGAAGCGGGGGAAAGCCTGGGGTATCTTCCGGGGGATCTTGCCCAGAAGATAAACCCCTACCTCCGCCCCCTCTACGACGCCATGGAGGCCCTGGTTCCCTGCGAAACGATCCGGCGCATGGAAGATACCCGGGCCATTGAGGTGGCTCCCCTGGCGTATATGCGGGGCCGCAGCCTCAACGACTGCATGATCATCCTGGACGAAGCCCAGAATACCACCAGAGAACAGATGAAGATGTTTCTAACCCGCATCGGTCAGGGCGCCCGGGCGGTTATCACCGGCGATACCACCCAGATAGATCTGCCCCGGCGGAACGATTCCGGGCTTCTCCACGCTCTGTCGGTGCTGGCCAAAGCCGGAATAGAGGGAATCTTCCTTGGCTATCTTAACACCTCCGACGTGGTAAGGAATCCCCTGGTAAAAAAAATAATCGAGGCATACGATGCCGAAAAAAATTGATCTTTCCCCCGGTCCCTGGCTGAAACGGATCTCCCGTCTGCGCCGGGGGCCGGCTCTGGCCGCCGCAGGGGCTTTTGTGATCACCTCCGGGGTGATCCTCTTTACCGGCGGCGGTGATTCAATACGGTTGGAAGAATTTGAGGCGGGCAAAGTCGCAGACCGGGATGTGGTTGCCTCCGAGCCTGTTTCCTTTATCGACGAAGACGCTACCAAAAGCCGCCTGGAAGCTCATCTTCGGCTGGTACCGGCGGTGTTCAAATATTCCCTCTCCATCCACGACGGGATGAGGAGGATTTATGACCGCTTTACCCTGTTTTCGGTGAACCTTTTCAGGGAAGATCCTCCCTGGGAAACCTATCTGTTCCGGGTAAACGCCGAATTTCCCGGCCTCTTTGGGGAAGAAGCCCTGAACGCCCTTTACCATGACCCCAACCGGGAGGATTCCCTGGAACAGGGCCGGCGCCTGTTGGAATTCTTTATTGAATCCGGTATTTTCAGGCTCGCTCCGGAAAAGGAGGAAGACCTTTTGCCCGGTTTTCGGGAACTTTTCGCCTATAACCCGGATACGGCGGAACTGCTTCACAACTATGGGGAACGGGTTGAACGGGAACGGGTAGACTACAGCCGCATCATTACCCTGGAAAGGCTTGACGGGGCCGTGGTTCGTTATATTGAAGACGAGCGGCTATCCCAGGATTTTGCCGCCGGGGCGGGGAGCATAGCCCGGTTGATACTCCGGGAAAACGTCTTTTTTTCCCCCGCCGATTCGGAACAACGGACGGCGGAAGTCCGTTCCCAGATTGAACCGGTGTACCGCTACATAGAACGGGGGGACCGGATTATCCGCCGGGGCTTTATCATCACCTCTGGAGAAATGGAAGAGCTGCGGGCGCTGAACCTTTCCATGGAAAGAAAGGACCCCCGGCTTGTGGCAGGGCAGATCCTCCGACTTTTGGTGATCTGCCTTTTTTTGATCTTCCTTATGGGAAAGCGCGGTATGGGACGGATCCTGCGGTCCGCGGAATGTTACATGATGACAATTCTGGCGGCGGCCTATCTTTCCGGCGCCGCCCTGTTGAATCACTTCGTCCGGGTGGAGGTGTATTTTCCCCTGTCGATACTCCTCCCCACGGCTCTGGTGGTGATGCTGCCCGCCATTCTTCTGGGTTTTCCCGCCGCCATGGTAACGGCGATGATCCTTCCTTTGGGGGCGTTTCTTGCCGAATCCATCGATACCACTTCCTATGTTTTTGCCCTCTGTTCGGGGCTTACCGCCGCCCATGTGCTGCAGCACGCCCGGAAACGGATGGATCTGGTTAACGCAGGGCTGCTCATAGCCCTGGCCAACGCTGCCGCCGCCCTGATCGGGCTGCTCCTGTATCAGGCCGCGGCAGGGCTTTACCTGCCGGTGATGTTCTGGGCTGCCTTTAACGGCCTTGTTTCGGCCCTTCTGGTGATCGGTCTGCTTCCTGTCATGGAGCAGGCGTTGAACGCCGTTACCCCCTTCAGGCTTATCGAGCTTTCGGATTTGAATTCCCCCGTTTTGAAGCGGCTTTTCAACGCTGCCCCGGGAACCTACAGCCACTCGATCATGGTGGCCAACCTGGCGGAAACGGCTTGCCAGGAAATCGGGGCCAACGCCCTGCTTGCCCGGGTGGGTTCCTACTACCATGACATCGGCAAGATGGAACAGCCCGCTTATTTTGTGGAAAACCAGACTTCCTACAACAAGCACCGGGATATTTCCCCCCGGCTTTCCGCCGCGGTGATCCGCAGCCACGTCAAGCTGGGGGTGGAAAAGGCCCGCAGCCTGGGTCTTCCCGAGGCGATTATCGCCTTTATAGCGGAACACCACGGTAATTCGGTCATCACCTGGTTTTACAACGAGGCCCTTAAAAAAGAGGGCGGCGTCAACATGGAAGATTTTACTTATCCGGGCCGGCCTCCACAGTCAAAGGAAACCGCCGTGGTCATGCTGGCGGACGTAACCGAAGCGGCTGTGCGGACCCTGAAAAAGCCCACCGTGGCCCGGATGGAAAAATACATCCAGGAACTTTTTGATTCCAAGATCGAACAGGGCCAGCTTTCACAGTCGGATCTGAGTTTCCGGGAACTGGAGATAATAAAACATGCCTTTGTGAAGGTGCTGGCGGGGTATTATCATTCCCGGATCGAGTATCCCAAGCTGCCGGCCGTAAAACCAGATGAACAGGATTGAAATTACCCTGGAAGGGCGGGAGCCCCCGCCCTGGCTGGACAGGACCATCCCTTTTGTAAGTTCCCTGCTTGAACGGCTTGAAAAGCGGAACTGGGATCTTTCGCTTTGCTTCTGCGGCGACCAATACATCCGTTCCCTTAACAGCCGCTACAGAAACCGGGATGAGGCCACCGATGTTCTTTCCTTCGTGCTGGGGGAAACCGACGGGGATTTTTTCCTTCCCGGGGATATAGTGATCTCCCTGGATACGCTGGAAACAAATGCCGCCTTTTTTGGGGTTTCCCCCGATGAAGAGTTACGCCGCCTGCTAATCCATGGTATCCTCCATTTGGGGGGCATGGATCATCCTTCTTCCGGGGAGGAAGAACCCATGCTGATCCTCCAGGAGAAACTGCTGCGGGATCTGGGGGATATGCATATTCTGGACCAGGAGGACCGGTGAAACTGCAAAAAAGGGGGGACTCAAAAAAAGTTGAGATTGACAAAAAAATCATAGCCTCCCTGGAGACGGATCAGAAAGAGATGATCCGGGGGGTGGTGGAACTCAGGAACACCACCGCCAAGGAAATCATGGTGCCCCGGATAGATGCGGTTTTTCTGGCCATGGACGCTTCCCGGGAAGATCTCCTTGAGGCCATTGTGGAAAGCGGCCATTCCCGGTTTCCCGTCTATGAAGACACCATCGACAAGGTGGCGGGGATCCTCTATGCCAAGGATGTTCTTAAGGAGCTGATCAGAAACAAGGATTTTGCCCTTAAGGATATTCTGCGCCGGCCCTTCTTTATCCCCGAGTCAAAGCATATCCACGAGGTATTGCGGGAATTCCGCCGCCGCCGGGTTCATATTGCCGTGGCGGTGGATGAATACGGCGGCGTTTCGGGGATAATCTGCATGGAAGATATTCTGGAGGAGATCATCGGGGACATCCAGGATGAATTTGACAACGAAGAAGAGGATATGCTGGATCTGGGGGGCGGGGTCTGGCTCTGCGGCGCCCGGGTTAATCTGGAGGATCTGGCCGAAGAGCTGGGCATAGCCCTGCCCGCGGAAGAATTCGACACCCTGGGGGGCTTTGTTTTTGATCTTTTCGGCAAGATCCCCGTGAAGTACGAAAAGGTCCTTTACGGAGGGAACGAGTTTATTATCCAGAACATGGAAGGCCCCAGAATCGGTACGGTAAAAATCGTAATCCGGGAAGACGGAGGGCTGTAAAAAGAGGGGCGACTCCCCTGGTTTCGCTCCCCGTTGCCCTGCGCCCTTTTTCTGTTTTATGCTGATGATAATGAAAGGGTCTTTTTTTCTGCTTTTGTTTGTCCTGACGGCGCTGTCCCTCCACGCCCAGGGGGAAGCCGCCGGCGTCCGTTACGGCGCGGGAAGGGCAGCGATGATCCGGGAAGATTGGTATGAAGCGGCGGAGTCCTTTCTTGAGGCCCTGCGGATAAGCCCTTCCCATGCGGAGGCTGCGGCGGCTCTGGCGGAATGTTACTATGCGCTGGCCGAATTTGATCAGGCCCTAAGCTGGGTCCGCCGGGCCAGGAATCTGGCCCGGGGAAACCTGGAACTGGCAAATTTGGAGGCCCGTGTACTAATCGCCCTGGGCCAGCTTAACGAAGCGTCCCGGATTATCGGGGAAGTGCTGGCCCGGGAACCCTATAACCGGGAAGCCCTTTTTGCCCAGGCGGAAATGGACATTGCCCGGGGCAGGGCCGGCGAGGCGGTTACCCGCTACAGGGAAGCGGTGCGCCGTTACCCGGAGGATCAAAAACTGCTTCTTTCTCTGGCCCTGGTTCTGGGTTCCCTGGGCCAGCATAACGAAGCGGGGGCCTATATAAACCGGGTGTTGGCGGGACATTCCGAAGATTACCGGGTTTACTACTATGGGGCTTATCTGGCTTCCCGGGCTGGCCGCATCGGCGAGGGGATTCGCCATGCGGAACGGGCCTTGTTTTTCAAGCCCTCCTTTATTCCTGCAAAAAAGCTTCTGGCAAGCCTCCGGTACCGCCAGGGCCGGTTCGACGAGGCGGCCCGGCTGGCAGATGAAATTATCGCCCTAAACCGGGAGGATACCGGCGTTTGGTATCTAAAGGGTATGGCCTTTTCCAGGCTGGGCCGCCGTCAGGAGGCGCTTGCCGTCCTGTCCGCCGCCGCCTCCATGGCCCCGGAGGATGAATTTGTCAGAACCGCCCTGGAGGAGCTTTTGCTTTCCGGTACGGTCCTGGAAGAGCAGAACCGGAGGCGCTGGGCCTCCTGGCACTTTGCCCGGGCCAAGGATTTTAGGTCCCGGAATTTAAGTGATCAAGCTTTGTTTGAATACCGCCGGGGCCTTCGGCTTAACCCCTATGCCCGGGAACGGCGGGATTATGCGGAGATCCTCCGTCTCCAGGGCTTTCCCGCCCGCTTCATGGAAGAACTACGGTTTATGCAGGACCTGGGACTGGGGGATCAAGGTATTGACGATGCTGTGGAAACCTATACCGCCCGGCTGGTTAATGCCCTGTACCGCCGCTGGGATGCGGATCCCCTGCTTGTTACCAAGCGGCACTGGAAGATAGGAGTTTTTTTCCTGGATTCCCAATCAGCCTTTTACCATGCCGATGGGGCGGCGGTGGCCTCCGCCTATCTTAAGGATCTCCTGAGCCATAACAGAAATATCGCCCCTATAAACGCTGAACTGCGGCAGTCCTCCTTTTCCGCGGCTTTCCGGGCCGCCCGGGAGGCAGGAGCAGATTATTTTCTGCTCCTTACCGTAACGGAAAACGAAAGGGATCTTTCCCTGAGGGGGGAACTTTTTGTGGGCCGTACCGGCTCTCCCGCGGGGACCTTTACATCCTACCGGACCGGTCAGGACCGGCTCCGCAACGCCTGCCGGCACATTATCGATCAGGTGGATGCGGCCCTGCCCTTTAGGGGGGAACTGGCCGCCCGGAAGGCGGGACAGGGACTTATAAACAAGGGCAGGGCCGACGGCGTAAAGGCGGAGGCGGTATACGACATCGTTAAAAAGGGCAGGATAGGCGTAAAGAACGAAGGGATCGGCCTGGTCTATGCCGCCGAAGAAGTGGTGGGGACCATCACCATCCGGGAAGCGGACGAGGAGGTGGCCGCCGGTAATCTGGTCCGTAGCGGGTTTTACGACCGTATTGAACCGGGAGACGAAGCCGTTATCCGGCAGGAACAAAAAGACCTCCCCGTTTCAAACCGGGAATCCACGGCGGATCCCGAACTCCGCTCCCTCCTTAGAACCCTCCGCTGACTTCAGGATGCCGGATACCTCCGCGTCTCCAAACGGGGAAGCTTAACGGCCCAGTTTTTTCAGTACCGCGTCTATCCAGGGTTTGGTTTCCGCGGGGTAAAATTCCCGGGCTTCCAGCAGCTCAAAAAGGGCTTCCCTAGGCCTGTCTTGGAAATAGCAGATTTGCCCCAGATAAAACCGGGCCTTTGCCCGGTGTCCGCCGCTCCGGGGAAGGCTTAAGAAACGCCGGAATTCTTCTTCCGCCGTTTTCCACTCCCGGAGGGAAAAGGGGCCCTGAACCGTACTGCGGATCTGGTACTCGTCCCCGCCGCCGTCCTTTTCCAGATCTTCAGGAAAAACCACCGCCTCCGGTTCCGTGGTGAATCCCCTGTTCCGCCGTTCAATGGAAGCCGCCGCCCTGGACGCTTCGGGGCCCAGGGAACGGGGGGCCGTTTCGGGACTCCGGAAAATGTTAAGCTGGGGCAGGGGCATGGTCCGGATACCTCCGGGTAGGCCGATCCGGGCGGATCCCTGGGTTATTTCCGCCGGGGCGGCGGCGGCGTTGCGTCCCGCCTGTATGTTCAAGGGGCCCGTTAGATCTTCCTCATAGATCACCGCATAATAATAGGGAATTCCTGGAATGGGATAATCGGTAAAGGGGGAATTTACCCGCTGGGCGACGATCAGCGCGGAAAGCAGATCTTCCCGGTTTCTGATGGGCCGGATACTCCGGTATAGGATGGGATTTTTTAAGCTGTCCGCCCCGGAAAAGGTTATGATGATTCTGTCTTCCCCCGCTCTGGCCCGCAGGCCGCTTATGAGCAGGGGTCCGGCAGGGGAAAACGGAAAACCCTCTCCTTCATCCCCCGAAAGGCGGTCCGGAAAGGACATGGCTACGGCGGCGCTGATAATGTTGATCCCGGGGATGGGAAGGGTATATTTCCGGTTCCCCGCGTCGCTGGCGGCCACAAGGTAGTGGATGACGCCGTCTTCTTCCGCCTCATCCAGGTATGATTCGGCGCCGTAGGGGACTTCCACAGGCAGGGGCAGGGATTCCACGGGTACATCGATAAGGGGATTCATGGAACGGTAAACAAAAACCGGCCCCCTGGCGCTGGGGGCGTCCCTCCAGGAAAGGCGGACAAAGTTATTCCTTACCTCCGCCTCAAGCCGGGAAACAAAGGGAATAAAGACCTCCTCCACCGGGGCGGAAGCTTCCTGGCCCCGCAGGGAGAAGGAAAGGCAGAAAAAAAGGAGAATAATCCCCCCCGGGGATGGTTTTTTCAGCATACCTGGTATGTTAATCGGCCTTTTCCTCCCCGTCCTTGATTGTCTTACGGAGGTTACGTACCCCGCCGGCCGTGTTCCCGGCAGGATCTTGATTTTTTCGCCTCCGGTATATATAATACTACCAAAAGGATAAAAATACCGATAATAATAAAATGAACCGTGCATTTGTCTTTTCCGTCCTTCTATCGTTTTTTGTTCTGGAATTTGGTTTTTCCGAGGAAACCGTCCATATTATACAAAAGGGGGAGACAATTTATTCCATAGCCCGGTCCTACGGAATAAGCGCCCAGGAGGTGCTTTCCTTGAACGGAATCGGCGATGCCCGGACTATCCGGGCGGGGCAGCGGATACGGATTCCCCGTGGGGGCGGGGCGGTTTCCGGGGATCCGGGGTATGGGGACTACAGGGTAGAGAAAAATGATACCCTGTACGGGATAGCCAGACGCCACGGCGTCAGCCTGGCCGAACTGCTGGAACTAAACGGATTTTCTTCCTCCTACGTGCTTAAGGCGGGAGAAACGATACGGATTCCGGTCCTTCAGGGGCAGGGCGCCGCTTCCTTCAAAGCGCCGGGGAACGGGAAGATTCCGCCGCGCCCCGTGGAGGGGAAAGCCGCCGCCGGGACTTCGACGGGATCCGGGCCTCTGCCTGATGTCCGCTGGCCCGTGAGTGCCAAGGAAGTTTCCTACATTACGGGAAAACTATACGGCGTACAGGTTACCGGGGAGCGGCTGGAACCGGTTAAAAGCCTTACCCGGGGAACGGTTGTTTCCGCCGGCCCCTACCGGGGATTCGGCAGGGTGGCGATTGTTCAGATGGCAGGGGGCTATTTATACGTATACGGGGGGTGTGAAAGTCTATCTGTAAAAGAGGGAGACAAGGTTGCACCGGGAACGGAACTGGGAAAACTGGGGGTAGACGCAAAATCGGAAAAGGCCCAGCTTTTCTTTTTTGTATACCGGAGCAATAGTCCTATCGATCCTGCCGCTGCGCCAAGGGCCTAGCTTTCCAGGAGAAAATTCTGTGTTCCGGAAAATAAAACAAAACCGCGGGGTACTATACCATGTTAAAAAAGATAGAAAAAATGAAAGCCGTTTCCCATGGGGGGGATACGGAATTGCTTGTCAAGCATGCCAGGGAAGCGCCGGCCGCCCGTTATGCCGAACGGGGACGGATAAAAAAACGGATCCGGGGCGGCGCTGTCCATGAAAAACATTCAAAGGCATGCAGGGAAACCGATCCTCTGGCCCTTTATTTTCAGCAGATTTCCCGGTATCCCCTCCTGACCGTAAAGGACGAGCGGTCCATAGGGGAGCAGATCGTGCTGCGCCGTGGAGAAATCAGGCGGCTTAACGAAGTATTCAAGGGCAGGGAAGGGGAGGACCGTTACAAAAGAAAAAAACAGGTTCTGGAAGCCGCCCTGCTGCGGGAAAAAAACAGGCTGATCAACTCAAATCTTAGACTGGTGGTTTCCATAGCAAAAAATTATCAGCACCGGGGTTTGGCCCTGCTGGACCTGATCAACGAAGGAAACATAGGGCTTATCGAGGCGGTGGAACGGTTTGATTACACCCGGGGCTGCCGTTTTTCGACCTACGGGACATGGTGGATCAGGCAGGCGATCATCAAGAGCATTGCCGACAAGGGCCGGGTGATCCGTATTCCCATCCACATGCTCAACACCATAAAAAAATGCTACTTTGTGGCCAAACAGCTTACCCAGGATTTGGGACGGGACCCCACAGAAAAGGAACTTGCAGACTATCTGGGGCTTCCCGTTTCCAAGGTCAAGGAAATTGTTAAACTTTCCCAGGAAACCACCAGTTTGGACACCATTGTGGACGACGGCAACCTGACCCGTTTGGCGGACCTGATCAAGGACGAGACCATGGTAGAGCCCTTTGAAGCGGCCTTTTCCGTAGCCCTCCAGGAGACCATGGATCATATCATTTCCCGGCTTTCCTGGCGGGAAATGAGGATCATGCAGCTCCGGTTCGGCCTTGCGGGGGAAGGTCCCCTTACCCTGGAAGAAACCGGCAAACTGCTGGGTATTACCAGGGAACGGGTTAGGCAGATCCAGGAAAACGTTACCTTCAAGCTCCGCAATGTTACGGCGCTTAGGGAACTCAAGAACGCCTAAGGGATGGAATGTCCGGAGACCGGCGGTTAACGGCATGCCGCCGCCGGTCCGAAACAGCCTTTTCCGGGGGGCTAAGGGGTATGGAAAAAACGGGGCAAAAAGGTTGAAAGTCCCGGTACATAGGTAACCAGCAGAACCACCGTGAGCTGTATCAGAAGGAAGGGCAGCACATAGCGGCATATCCGCGTAAAGGGCAGTTTGAAGCGATAGCTGGCTAGAAAGAGGTTAAGCCCCACCGGGGGAGTAAGGAAACCCACCTCCAGGTTGGTGATAAAGATAATTCCCAAATGTACCGGATCGATGCCATAAACGGCGCCCAGGGGGCTTACCAGGGGCAGGACGATCAGGATAGCGGAGAAAATGTCCATAAGGCAGCCCACCGCCAATAGGGACAGGTTAAGAAGTAAAAGGAAGAGTACCCTGGACTGGATCGCTTCCCGCATCCATAGGGCAAGGCGTTCCGGCGCCTGGGTGTCTATGATATAGTACGAAAGGGCCATGGAGAGGGCGATGATCGAAAGCACTCCCCCGATTATAGGTACGGCCCGGCGGAACACCCTAACCATGTCTCCCAGGGCGATGTCCCTGTGGATCAGCACTTCCACGATAAACACGTACACCGCGGAAACGGCCCCCAGTTCCGTAATGGAAAGGAAACCCGTAAAAAAACCCGCCATCAACAGGAATGGCAGGAGTATCTCAAAGGCCGATTCCCTAATCCCCCTCAGGGCGGCCCGGAAACTGAAGGATTCGGTCTTGATGGTTTTAGCCTTCCCGGAGACGATGACGCCGAAGATGATCACCGAAACGATCAGGATAATTCCCGGAATAATTCCCCCCATGAAAAGTTTGAGTATGTTGGTCATGGTGGTGGCCCCCACCAGGATAATGGGCAGGCTGGGGGGGAAGAGGAGGCCTATGCTTCCTGTGGAAGTCAAAAGCCCCACAGAAAACCGCTCCGGGTATTTTACATGTTCCGTTAAAATGGAATAGAGAAGTCCCCCCAGGGCAAGGATCGTTACCCCGGAAGCTCCGGTAAAGGAAGTGAAAAAAGCGCAGATCAGCACCGTTACCACTATCATGCCGCCGGAAAACCAGCCGAAGAGGCCCCGGAAGGCTTTAACCAGCCTTTCCCCGGCGCGGCTTTCGGAAAGGATAAAACCCGCGATGGTAAAAAGGGGAATGGGGAGTATGCCGTCCTGGGTAAGGGCCATGTAAACCTGACCGGCCACTACGTCGATTTCCCCCCGGGACGCTTCGATTAAAATCATGGCCAGCCCTCCCATTACCGTAAAGAGGGGGGCGCCCGCCAGGGCCGCCAGAATTAAAACGATCACCCCGGGGATTTTTACGTACCAGGCCAGGGTATAAAAAACCCCGGAGATTCCGGTAAAAAAGGCCGGGGGATCAAAGAGCCAGAGGGCCTTGCCTATAACGGGCAGGGCAAAAAAAGTTCCCAGAGCCGGGGCCGCAAAGGGGATTATTTTTGCCTTCCCCTCCAGGGGACAGAGCCGGGCAAAACGGAAAGCCATGACTGCGAAACCGGCCGGTATTACCAGGGCAAAGACCCGGTCCGGAATAAAACCGCAGATAAGGCGGCCCATGAGGCCTATCCTGATAAAGGAAGCCGCCGCCCAGGCAATAAGGGCCGCCACAAAGGAAGAAAGCATGTGCCCCGCGACGGAAACCGCCCTTCTTGTTTTTTCCGAGGAAAAGTTCTGCACTATCCCAATGGACAGATGTTCTTCGTTTTTGGTGGTGATCATCCCCGACAGAAGGCCCAAAACCAGGAGAAGATGTATGAGGAGGCCCGCCGCATCGGGGAATCCCGTTTTAAGAAAGATCCGCATTGCCACATCCGCCAGGGGAACCAGGATCATCAAGGCCAGGGAGACATAGCAGATTCCCTCTTCCAGGAACCGGAAAGAAAACCGCCGGCGGATCCCGGCTTTTATTAACGGCGGGACGGGGGGGGTCATGGGCGGTTCCGGTAATTCCTCAGTATCCCCTCAATTCTGTTGTATGTATTCCTGTGGAAGGTATTTCCTACCAGGCTGGGGATCGCCCGGTTCATGTCATCGTACCATTCCTGCTGCTGCTGGGCGGAGAGGGGATGTTCCTGGAGTCCGTTGTTTTTCATCTGCCGGATGGTGTCATTTTCCAGCTTAAGGAGGGAAGTTTCGATCTCCCCGCCGATGCGCCGGGTAATGCGGATAAGTTCGTTCTTGTACTGGCCGGGGATAGATTCCCAGGCCTTTTTGTTCAGTACGATCCCTCCCATAAAGGGGGCAATGTTAATTGAGGCCATGTGTTTGGCCACCCCGAAGAACTGGGCTCCCCCGGCAAAGATAGGGCTGGTATAAACCGCGTCGATGGTTCCGCCGTTTAGGGCAATCAAGGTCCTGTTGCCGTCTACCATCACCACCTGGTAACCCAGGGTCTTGAAGGCCTGAGCCAGTTCCGGCTCCGAAGGCTGGCTGCCGATTTTTTGCCGTTTCAAATCGGCCGGCACCAGGACGGGATTACGGGAAAAGAATTTAACCCAGCCGGCCTTGACTATGGCCAGGGAAAAGTAATTTTGGGAATTGATCCTGGATTCAAATTCACCCTTGACGTTTTTAAGCACCTCGTCGAGTTCCGCATCGTTCCTGATAAAAAAGGGACAGCTTAAAGTCAGGATCTCCGGGGCTATTTTGTTAAGGCCGAAGGAAGTCAGCACCGCCGCCTGGATGGTGTTCATGTTGAGTTTTCGCAGCACCTCGTCTTCGCTGCCCTGGGTACCATTGGCATAGACCACCAGTTTCACTTCCCCCCTGGTCGCTCTGGACCATTCGGCGGACAGCTTGTTCAGCGTCTGCCCCCAGTCGGTATTCTCCGGTACCATGGAGGCCAGTTTAATGGTAATTGGCCCGCCCGAAGGCCGCCCTTGCCCGTAAAGCCCCAGGATTAACAGCAGGCCCAGGAGCATGCATGCCAGGCCCTTTTTTTTCATAACAGACTCCTTCTATTAATAATAATAATTATAATCATCATCGTAGGATTCGTCCCCGAAATCATTAAAATTCGCAAAAAGTTCCGGGGCCTTTTCAAGGAGATACCGGGCCTTACGCTGGCTGATGATGTTGGCCAGAGCGTTGGACCCGTCCTCCGATGGATCTATGGCCAGGGCGGCCTCCAGGTTGGATTTAAATACTTCGTAGTTCTGGGCCGGTACGGCCACCGCCTGGGCATAGGAAACATAGGGTCCGGCGGACCGGCCCCGGGATTTTTCCAGGGCCTTTTGATAGTGGATCTCCGCCCGTTCCGGGTCTCCACCCATGCCTTCGGGGAGGGACGCGTAAAAAAGAAGGTAAAAGTCGTCCAGGGCGCCGCCGTTAAAATCCGGATCCAGTTCATAACAACGGGCCATAAGGGCGGAGATCCGGGGTATACGCATGCCCAGAGCCAGATCAAAGGGATTCAAGGCAAAGGCGGAAAGGCTTCCCGCCGCTTCCCAGTAGAAGAGGGCCACGTCTTCCTTTTTTATTTTTGCAAGCCCTTCCCCGGAAATTGCGGCGGCGGAAAGCAGGCCGGGGTATTTGTTTTCTATTCCCTGTTCAAGGATTGCCGTTCCCCGGAGGTAAAGCCGTTTTGCCCGGTCCATCTGTACACGCTTTTCCTCGTAATTTTCCACCGGGAGCATTTCCGCCGGGCCCTGTACAAAGGCATTGGCGTACATGATAAAGAGCGATCCGGTGGTAAGGATTAGCCCTGGATGGCCGGGATTCTGATCCAGGAGGGTTTCGTACATCTTGATGGCAAAGGGGACGGCGTCTCCCACCAGTTCGGGGTCCGTGTCTTCCAGAAATACGCCGCTGCTTCCGGTTCCGGTAAGGGCGTCCGAAATCTTGTGGATCACCAGTTTATTGATGGAACACGAACCGGAAAGGAGAGCCAGGAGGAGTATCAAAACGGGTGGAACCCCCTTCATTCGCCGATTACGCCCCTTATGTCTTTTTTGATTGCCCCCAGTTTCTGTGCCGTCTCTGCCTTTGCGTCCTCCAATCCCGCCGCTCCTCCCTTGACTTCGGCGCAGCAGGTGGCGTAAAATTTTATTTTAGGCTCGGTGCCGCTGGGGCGGATACTGACAACGGTACCGTCTTCCAGAAAAAACTGAAGCACATCGCTGGGGGGCAGGCCGTCCGCGCCGTTTTTGATGTCCCGGACCCGTGCGGTCCTAATCCCCCCCAGAGCTGCCGGGGGATTTTTCCGGTATTCTTCCATAATGCCCTTCATAATTCCCGGTCCTTCCGGCCCCTGGAAATACTTGGAGATCCCCAGTTCCTGCCAGTAACCGTGTTCAACGTACAGTTCGTTCAGCCGGTCCAGAAGGCCCTTTCCTCTGCTCCGCCAATAAAGGGTCATTTCGGCGGTCAGCGCGGCGGCGGAAACGCCGTCCTTGTCCCGGACCTCGTTTTCTACCAAATAACCGTAACTTTCTTCCGTACCAAAGACAAAGGATCCCTTCCTTTCGCCCAGATCGCATGCCCGCATAACGGCGGCTATCCACTTAAAGCCGGTAAGGACTTCCACACAGTCCACCCCGTAAGCGGCGGCCACCCGTTTCTGCATCCCCGTGGTAACCACGGTATTTATCATCAACGAATCCGGGGGGAGTCTGCCCATCTCCTTCAGGGAAAGAAAAATATAGTCCGCCAGGAGTACCCCCATCTGGTTCCCGGTGATGAGGACAAAATCCCTTTTAACCGCCCCGGACGCCGCCTGTGCAACGGCGATACCGAAACGGTCCGCGTCGGGGTCCGTGGCCATGACCACATCGGCCCCGGTTTTTGATCCCAGTTTAATCGCCATATCCAGGGCGGCCTTTTCCTCCGGATTGGGAAAGGCCACGGTGGGAAAGTCTCCGTTCCCTTCCCGCTGTTCGGGAACGGTGATTACCCGCAGTCCCAGGCCGCCCAGAATCTTTTCCACATGGAAGGCGCCCGTGCCATGGAGGGGAGTGTAAACAATCTTTACTTCTCCGGCCTTTTCCTTAATAAGCCCGGGCCGGAAAAGTCTGCCCTTGACCATGGCCTGGTAGGGTTCGTCCACTTCCCGGTCGATGATGACAAGAAGCCCCGCCTCAAGGGCCTCTTTCCGGCCCATTTCCTTTATTTCCGTTACGGCGTTTACCTCGGCGATGATCCCCCTGTCATGGGGGGCGATTACCTGAGCGCCGTCGTTCCAGTAGGCTTTGTAACCATTGTATTCGGGGGGGTTGTGGCTGGCGGTAATGACAATCCCCGTGTCGCAGCCCAGCAGGCGGACGGCGAAGGACAGTTCCGGCGTGGGTCTTAGGGAAGAAAAAAGGAAGGCCTTGATCCCGTTGGCGGCGAAGATCAGCGCTGCAGCTTCGGCAAATTCCGCCGAATAACGGCGGCTGTCAAAGGCGATGACCGCAGACAAGCCGCCTTTGGCCGCAGGGCCGGTTTTTCCGGAAAAGCCCGCTTTTTCCGGAAAGGCTTTGCGGATATAGTTGGCCAGTCCCTGGGTGGCGCTTTTAATCACCAGGGTGTTCATCCGGTTATATCCGCCGCCGATGATTCCCCGCAGGCCCCCTGTACCGAATTCCAGGTTCCGGTAAAAACGGTCTTTCAGCTCCTTCCGGGTTTCTTCCACATCCGGGCTGGCCAGAAGTTGTTCCACCTCCGCCCGGAAATGGGGATCTCCCTCCCTGGCGGCATAATCCCTTGCCTTTTCAATGATCTGGTCCTTTTCCATATAAAACAGCCTCCGGAACTCTTCACAGTATAACCGGAACGCCGCCGGAAAGCAAGGAATATGTTCCTTTACCCCGCTGATCTGCGGCGCTTCCTACTCAACTTTGAAACGGGATACTTCCCGGACCAGCGTTTCAATGTTTTCCTTGTTTTTTCCGCTTATCTCGTTGACCCGGGTTATCGCGACGTTGATTTGTTCCGCTCCGCTGGCCATTTCGTTCATGCCCCCGGTTATTTCCTGGGTTACCTTCTCAAGGTTTTTGCTTTCCTGGATTACTTCTTTGGATCCCTCCAGCATTTCCGTGGAGCTGCCCTTGACCTGGTGGGTCAGATCGTTGAGTTGGCCAATGGATTCCAGGATCTGTTTGCTTCCGGTACTCTGCTCTTCCATGGCGTTCCGTATATTCGACTCCTGATCCGCCACGGTTCTGACTCCGCCGTCGATGGCTTCAAATTTGTTAAGTACATTGTCGGTGGAAACGGTGATCTTGTCGATGGATTCCTTGATCTTTTTGAGTACCGTGCTGATCGTTTTTGACTGCTCCCCGGAGGATTCGGCGAGTTTGCGGATTTCATCGGCCACCACGGCAAAGCCCTTGCCGGCTTCTCCGGCGTGAGCGGCCTCTATGGCGGCGTTCATGGAAAGGAGGTTGGTCTGGCTGGCGATATTTTCCATCACCGCGTTAATCTCCAGAAGTCCTTCGGATTCCCGGGCAATCTCCTGGATATCTGTGGCCACTTCCTGGAGGCCGCTGCGGCCCACTTCGGAGGCCTCCGAAAGTTCCGCCACATTTTCCGCGTTTTTCATAAGGGTTGCCGTAACGGACTGGATACTGGCCAGCATTTCTTCGATGGCCGAAGAAGACTGGGATACGCTGGTGGTCTGTTTTTCCACATGGTGGTTAAGTTTGTCGATGTTGGTGGTGATCTGTTCCATGGTGGAGTTGGTTTCGGTAACGCTGGCGCTCTGGTTGATCACCCGGCTCTTGATGCTCTGGATGTTGGCGGTGATCTCGTTGATCGCAGCGGCAGTCTCCGTCATGTTGGCGGAAAGCTCATTGCCTATGTCAAAAAGGGTTATGGATTGTTTCTTGATGGTGATCACCAGGTTTTTGATTTTTTCCAGGGTCGCATTGAAATATTGGGCAAGATCGCCAATTTCATCCTTGCTGCTGACCTGGATGCTTTTGGTCAGGTCTCCTTCGCCCTCAGAAATATCCTTGAGGGTCAAGGTTACCCCCACTATGGGCTTGGTAATCCGGACGGCCAGGAAAAAGGCGATCACCGCAGCAATGATGGTGGTAAACACGGCGAATGCAATGGTAAATACTGTTAGATCCCGGACCGGCTGGGTAACCTTTTCCATGGGCACCCCCACCAGAAGGTTCCAGGGATCAGGGATGTCTTCAAACATAATGGGGAAATAGATAAGGTGAAGAGTCGTATTTTGCGTATTGTCGCGCCGGGTTATGGTATAGGTCTTGTCCACGTTCGCCAGGGCATCGGACACCTCTTCCAGCTTGTCCCCCAAAAGGTCTCTTTCCTCCTCGCTGTCCTTGATATTTTTCCCTATACGGCTCTGATCGTAGTGGGCCACGATAAGGCCGTCGCTGGTATAGACCCCCGCCACCCCGGCTCCGTCGTAAAGGCTCTTGCTTATTTCCTGGAGGAAGCCCTGCATTCCGGATACGTAGTTGACCCCCACAATTCCCACCGCCTCGTTGGTGGATCCGGAAATAATGGGGTATATTATTGTAATCACCGGGACTTCTCCGCGGCCTTCTATGGTCCGCCAGATCGGATCGCTCATGAAAGCGGTGGCGGGGTCTTCAAGAACGCTGGACAGATACTCTTCCCAGCCGTCAAAGCCGTCGGGCATGTCCTCCACGGGGCCGTTCCGCCGGCTATAGGAAGTGCGGTACTGTCCGTAAAGTTCGTCCTGCTCGTCCAGCGCATTGGGAAGCCAGGCGGTCCAGAGTCCGGTGAGGTCTTCATTCCGGTTTATCAGGCTCCAGAGAATGTCGTTAAAATTGGCCCGCCGGTCTTCCGGGGCGATACTTTGGTATTCACCAAAGATTTGGGAAAGGATCTTCGCCAGCTTGATGTAACCCTCAGCCCGGCGTTCGATGTCTATCGAATTGGTATGGGAAACCTGCAAGGCATGGTCGTAGGCCGCCTCTATCTGGAGATTGGCAGCCCTGTTAAGGGTAATAACCGATGAAATAGCCATTACCACCATGATGATGGCAATAACCATAAATGACAGCTTTGCTTTTAGTTTCATTTGGCCCTCTTTAACAATGGACTAATATACCGGTTCAGTATGCCAAAGATCCCCGGATTGTTCAACCGTGTTTCAAGGAACCCCCCCCGGCTGGGGATTTCCGCCCTCCAAAGGACTTTCCGGCGCTTTCTCCGGCAAAACCAGGGCCGGGACCGGCGAAAAGCCCGCTTTTCGCTGTTTTCAGCGGAGCTTCTGCAAAAACTCCGGTTTCTGCATAAGCCTATTCAACCCTGAACCGGGATACCTCCCGGATCAACAGATCGATGTTTTCCTTGTTTAGTCCGCTTATCCCGTTGACCCGGTTTACGGCGGCGCTGATACTTTCCGCGCTGGAAGCCATGATGGTCATGCCGCCGGTGATTTCCTGGGTTACCGCTTCCAGGTTCCGGCCCTCCTTGATTATCTCCGCGGAACCCTTCAGCATTTCATCCGACCCTTCCTTGACCTGCTGGGTAATCTCGTTCAGTTCCCCCACTTCCTCCAGAATCTGCCGGCTGCCCCTGTTTTGTTCTTCCATGGCAAGGCGTATGTTCGTCTCCTGCTCCGCTACGATCTTGACCCGGTGATCAATGGCTTCGAATTTGTTAAGTATATTTTCGGTGGAAAGGGTGATCTTATCAATGGATTCCTTGATCTTTTTGAGCACCGCGCTGATCGTTTTTGACTGTTCCCCGGAAGATTCGGACAGTTTGCGGATTTCGCCGGCCACCACGGCAAAGCCCTTGCCCGCTTCCCCGGCGTGGGCCGCTTCTATGGCGGCGTTCATGGAAAGAAGGCTGGTCTGGCTGGCGATGCTTTCCATTACGGCGTTGATCTCCAGAAGTCCCTCGGATTCCCGGGCAATCTTCTGGATGTCCGCCGCCGCATCCTGGAGGCCGCCGCGGCCCAGTTCGGAGGCCCCGGAAAGTTCCGCTACATTTTCAGCGTTTTTTACCAGGGTTTCCGTAACCGACTGGATGTTGGACAGCAGTTTTTCGATGGCCAAAGAGGATCTGGTTACGCTGCCGGCCTGTTTTTCCACCTGGCCGTTTAGCCTGTTGATGTTGGAAGTAATCTGTTCCATGGCGGCGTTGGCCTCGCTGACGCTGGCGCTCTGGCTGATTATCCGTCCTTTGATGGCCTGGATATTGCAGGTAATTTGGTTGACGGATCCGGTGGTTTCCGTCATGTCCGCCGAAAGCTCGCTTCCGGTATCAAAGAGGATCAGGGCCTGGTTTTTGATGGTGATCACCAGATTTTTGATCTTATCCAGGGTCAGGTTAAAGTACCGGGCCAGATCCCCCACCTCGTCTCTGCTCTTGACGGGGATTGTCTGGGTCAGATCCCCTTCCCCCCCGGAGATGTCCTGGAGACTCCGGGAAACGCTGATCACAGGTTTGAGGGTAACGCTGATGATCAAAAATACTATCGCTCCGGCGGCGAGTACCATGATTAGAATCAAAACCGCGGTAAAAATGGTCAGTTGCCTTACCGGGGCCAGCACCGTTTCCAGGGGTACGGCAGCAAGGACCGCCCAGAATTTTTGGGAGGTTCCCACATGGAAGGGGGAAACCGCCGTAACAAATCCTCCGCTGAAAATGTGCCGGTATTCCCCCGTTTTCAGGGCCTCTTCCACCACAGCGATTTCCTCCATATCCAGAAAATCATACTCAGAATCCGCCGCAGCCTGGCGGAGACTTCCGCCTATGGTTTCCCTTTCCGGGGCGGCCACGGTGGCGCCGGTGCTGGAATATAGCCCCGCACTGCCCGTTCCATAGGGTTTCAGTTCCAGAATGATCTGCTGCAGAGGTTCCAGATCCACCATGACTCCGACCATGCCGCTGAGTTCCCCCGAAAGGCTGTCAATTACCGGGGCGGTCAAGGTAACGGTATAGGTTTTTTCTTCCTCGACTTCAAAGTAGGCCGGTTCCCGTATGTCCTGTACGGCTTCGCCCGCTTCAAGACTTTCCATGTACAGTTCGTAGCCCTCGGAATCCCAGATCGAATAGTTGATGTATTCTATAGATCCGTGTTCCCTAGTATAGTAGGGACTGTAAACGGAGCTTTCCCCGTCGATGACCCCGGGCTTCCACACCGAAAAAAGGGCGATAAAACTCCGGTTTGCTTCCAGGGCGCTCCGGAGGGCTCCGTTAAAAAAGGTCCGCCGCAGTTCCTCTTCAAAGGTCCGGTAGGTCCCAAATACCTTGGCCAGGGTGTCAATGTCGTTCATGTAGGTTTCAAGCTCCTGTTTCATCAGCAGGGAGTTGACGGCGCTGATGTTTCGCATATTTTCAAAAACAACTTCGGTTTGGAGTTTTTCGGAGATTTTTAGAATGATCAACGATACCGCGGCGATAATCGCGGCGCTTATCAGGGTCATGATCAAGGTAAGTCTAAACCGTAACCTCATATTTTTATCCCTCCCTGGCAAAAAGGGGTTACTTTTAATGTACTGAACAATGATGAACCGGCGGGACATTTTATTTTCCGGGATTCTATTGCAATTGAGAAAGATTTTCCGTTATAATTAGGCATTGAAAAGCTGATTTTCGCCTGCGGGGTCCGCCTCCGGGCGGGATGGGCTGAAATTTTCCGGGAGGTACTATGACAATAGCCGAGATGCTCGGACAGAGCGGTAATTTAACCCTGCTGGGCATGGGAATTGTGTTTGGGTTTCTGATCATCTTGATCGCTGCCGTTTCACTTATGGGAAAAATTATTCACGCGCTGGGGCTGGATACGGATACCGGCGCTCCGGCAAAAACCGCCGGCGCTCCGGCTGCCGGAAACAAGGCCGCTTCCGGCGCCGCCGTTACCGCAGCCATTTCCGCCGCGGTGAATGAATACCGGAAAAAGTAAAGCCGCCTGGCTTCACCATGAGTTTTATACTCTATAATAGAGTTGTTCGGAAAATTCAGGTTACGAACAACAACCACTTAAAAAAGCGTGTTTCGCAGCCTTTAGGCTGCGAAACCGCAAAGACTTGTCCGGAAACCAACCGGGTTTCCGAACAAGTCAAATAAACAAGGAAGGATATATGCCTAAAGTAAAATTGACAGACCTCGTGTTACGGGACGCGCATCAGTCCCTGTTCGCCACCCGCATGGTTACGGCGGACATGCTGCCCATTGCCGGTAAACTCGACAAGGTGGGTTTTTTCGCGCTGGAAGCCTGGGGAGGGGCCACTTTTGACTCCTGCATCCGCTTCCTCAACGAAGACCCCTGGGAGCGGTTAAAAAACCTGAAAGCCAAACTGCCCAACACCAAAATTATGATGCTCCTGCGGGGGCAGAATTTGTTGGGCTACCGGCACTACGCCGATGACGTGGTTGCCAA